>JACMLB010000190.1 GCA_014379805.1 Rhodospirillales bacterium
CATCGCCGGCATCACCCGCGAAAGCGTCAACAAGCAATTGGGGCTGTGGCAGAAGGCGGGCTGGATCGCCACCCGCAACGGCTACATCACGGTGACCCAAGCGGGGGCGTTGGGGGAGTTGGCCCAGCTAGAATCTGATACACCTCCACCGCCTGACGCTTGCCCTTGACGGTGATTTCCCCCACCAGCCGCCCCGCCACCACCCCTTGAACCCGGTCCCAGGTGGTGCCGGCGGCCAGGATGCGGCAGGGGCTGCCCGGTGTGATGGCGACGCTTTTGGCCAGGGCTTCCAGCCGGGCGGCGGTGTTCACCGAATCGCCCATCAGCGTGTACTCCAGATGGCGCCGCGCGCCGACGCTGCCGCCCACCATGGCCCCCGTAGTCATGCCGACGCGGATGCGGATTTCCGGCAGTCCCTGGGCCGCCCAGCCGTGGTTCAGCCGGTGCAGGGCGTCCTCCATGGCCAAGGCCGCCTGTACCGCCTGGATGGCGTCGGCAGTGATGGCGGCTTCGTCGCCGCGCGGCAAGGGGGCACCAAACGCCGCCAGGATGCCGTCGCCCAGGAAGCGCAGCACGATGCCGCCATGGGCGGTGATGATTTCGGTCATGGCCTCCAGATAGGTCTCGATCCAGTCCATCAGCCGTTCCGGGCCCAATTCCTCCGACGCCGGGGTGAAGTTCTCCACGTCGGAGAACATCACCGTCGCCACCAGACTTTGCGGACGCGGACGCCCACCGGCCAGCAATTGGTCACGGTGGCGCCAGACTTCCTCGGCTACCGGGGCGGACAGATGGGCGGCGAACAGATCCATCAAGGTGTCCCGCGCCGCCCGTTCCCGCGTCCGCGCCATACCCAGCGCCGCGCCCATGGCCACCAGCCACGCCAAAGACGGCCCCAACGGCGACAGGATCGGCCCACCCATGGCCGCACTTGCGCCCCACGCCGCCCACAGCGCCAGCGTGCCAAGCACAGCCACCAACGCCAAACGGGCGACTGACAGCCGGGCGGCGGCCAGCCCAGCGCCAGCGGCGGCAAGCACCATGGTCGCCACGCCCCCCGCTACCGGCCCCAGCAGCTTGGCGCGGCGGCCATCCAGCATCTGCGCCAGGATTTGCGCCTGGATTTCCACCCCCGGCATGGTGGCGGCACCCAGGGTCAGCGGCGTGCGGTGGCGGTCGGCATCGGGGACCTCCAGCCCCACCAGCACCAATTTGCCGTCCAGCCATGCGCGTGGCAACAGCGGCACCGCCTCTGCCGGATAGGTTGGGAAAGCCCCCTTGGCCGAGCGCACCCAGTCAATGACGCCGGGCGCCAGGGTGGCGGGTACCAGCCCGGTGGCGGCGGCCATGGTGGCCGGCAGGCTGAGTTGGCCGTCGAGCCACGGCATTTGGCGGCGCACCACGCCGTCCAACCGATCGCGGGCCAGATGGCCGTGGCCGGACAGCAGACCGTGCAGGAACTGGGTATGGAACTGACGCTGCCGCTCGGTCAGTTGAGCCGCTTGGCCCGCTGCCAACGCCACCACCGGCGCCCCGGGTGCGGTCAGGGCGTCATGCAGGGCGGCGTCCTTGGCCGGTTCGCTGGGTTGGTCGAACAGCACGTCCAGGCCGATGACGGCGGCGCCCTTGTCCTTCAGCGCCCCCACCAGCCCGGCCAACATGGCGCGGTCCAGGGGCGAGCGGTAGGGCAAGGCGGCCAAGCTGTCTTCGGTAATAGCGATGATGGCGATGCGGTCATGCTGGGGAGTGGCCGGAGCCAACCGGGCTACGGCAAAGTCATCCACCAAACGATCGGCGCTGGCGAGCGGCGGCAGGCCATGCAGCACGAGCAGGACCACCGCAGCCGCACCGGCAGCCACCCGCAAGGCATCCCAACGGGACAGCGCATTTTCCATGGGCGTGCACATGCGCCCGCCAAGGCGCTGCGGCAATGTGCAAGAAGTGTGAAGCGGCTAACAGCGGCGTCGAAGCAGTGGCCCTAGCATCACCTCCTGTTCGCACCTTTGCCCTGGAGACCGTGATGAAACTGATGCCGTTCGCCGCCCTGCTGCTCGCCACCTCTGCCGTTCCCGCCATGGCCGGCGAGGTGCTGATGCTGGACCACAATCCGTCGGTGGAGGAGTTGCGCGGATATCTGACGCCGGACGCGCCGCGCCGCACCCGTGGCATCGAGATCACGGCCCAGCCCGCAGCACCCGCCATGGCGACCACCAAGGCTGCGGCAACCATGGACCCGCCTGCCCCAGCCCCGGCCATGGCCGAACCGGTGGCAGCGACGGCGCCCGCGCCAGAGCCCACCACCATCGGCTACCGCATCCAGTTCGCCTATGATTCGGCGGACATCCAGGCGGACTCACGGTCCTTCCTAGACCAACTAGGCCAAGTGCTGCAATCGGAGCCAAAGCTGGCCCTGGCGGTAGAGGGCCACACCGACGCCACGGGCAGCGCCGCCTATAATCTGGACCTGTCCCAGCGCCGCGCGGCGGCGGTGCAATCCTATCTGTCCACCGTCTGGCACATCCCCGCCGAGCGCCTGACCGTATCGGGCAAAGGCGAAAGCGAACCACTAAGCGCCGATGGCAATGCCGCAGAGAACCGCCGGGTACAGTTCAAGGCGATGGGGTGAAACGCCTTTGTTTCGTCTCCCCCGCGAAAGCGGGGGTCCATGTTCGGGATCGCTACGGAACAAGCCGTAAAACGCAGAGGCGGCGGCACCATGGATCCCCGCTTTCGCGGGGATGACGAGGGGTGGGTGGCCTCATCAATACAAATGCTGCCCACCCGTCACGAACACCTCGGTCCCGGTGACGTAAGCGAAATCGTCGGTGCACAAGCGGAACACCGTGCCGGCCACGTCTTCCGGGGTGCCCATGCGGTTCAACGGGATACGCGGAATCAATTCTTCATATTCGGCGGAAACCATCTCGGTTTGGATTTCGCCCGGCGCCACGGCGTTGACGCGCACGCCAAGCTGGGCGAATTCCACCGCCATCTCTCGGGTCAGGCCCGACAGCGCCGCCTTGGAGGTGGAATAGGCCGACCCGGCAAACGGGTGGACGTAATGACCTGCGATGGAGGTGATGTTGACGATGGAGCCCTTGCCCCGGTGCAGCGCCGTGGCGAAGCCGCGCGCCAGCCGCAGGGGGGCGAAAAAGTTCAGCTCGAACACCTGTTTCCAGCCGTCGATGGGGCCGTTCAGCACCCCCAGCCGTTCCTTATAGGGCGTCTTGGGGCTGACGCCTGCGTTGTTGATCAGCGCGTGCAACGGGTCGTCGCCCAACACCTGACGGGCCTCGGCGACGAAGGCCTCGGCGCTGGCGGGGTCGGCCAGATCGGCGGCGAAGTGATGGGACCAGTTGCGGTCACGGCGGCATTCATCGGGAATGGCCGCGCGAGCGCAAGTGATAACCCGCCAGCCCTCGGCCAGGAACCGGCGCGCGGTCACATGGCCGATGCCCCGGCTGGCGCCAGTGATGACGACTGTCTTGGGCGCGTCCGTCATTGACCACCTTCCATTATTGGGCCGACGGAACCACCGGCAGGCGCATGACGCCGGCCTTGGGGTCCATTGCCTCCAGCCGTTCCGCCACCGGGGCCAGCACACGGGCCATACGGGCCAAAGCGCGGGTTTCCTCGGCCATGCCGCCGCCGCCGCTGGACATCATTTTAGCCAGAACCTCCCACGGCTTCTTGGGCTCGGGGAACGCCACCAGATCAAGGGCCGCGTCGGGGGCCAGCTTCAAGACATCGCGCAGCTGCGCCTGGGCCACGTCATAGCCGCCCAAGGCGTCCACCAGACCCATGGACTTGGCCTCGGCACCGCTCCAAACCCGGCCACGGGCCATGGGCTCCAGCTTGTCCACCGCCATCTTGCGGCCATCGGCTGCCTTGGTAGTGAAGTCGGCGTAGATGCGGTCCAACATGACGTTGACCCGCTCCCACGCTTCCGGCGAGAACGGACGGTTCGAGCTCCACATGGGGGCGTTGTCGCCGCGATGGACCTCGTCCCACGACACGCCCAGCTTGGGCCAGAAATCGGCCAGTACCATCTTGCCGGTGAACACACCGATGGAGCCGGTGATGGTGCCCGGCTGAGCAACGATGCGGTCGGCACCCATGGCGACGAAATAGCCGCCCGAGGCCGCCAGATTGCCCATGGAGACCACCACCGGCTTGCCGGCGGCGCGCGCCCGGCGCACCTCGTGCCAGATGGTGTCCGACGCCACGTACGAGCCGCCAGGGCTGTCGACCCGGAACAGGATGGCCTTCACATCCGCATTATCCACGGCATCGCGCAAGGCTTGGGCCACGGTCTCTGAGCCGAAGCCGTCCTCACCACCTAGGGGGCTGCTGGACTCGCCGCGCTGGATGGCGCCCTCGCCGGTAATCAGCGCCACCTTGGTGCCGTTGCCCTTGGGGGCATGGGCGCCGTATTCTGCCACGTCCATATGCTTGGGCTTGGGGCCGTCGCCGGCTGCCGCCGCCCAGGCCTCGTCATGATAGCCCAGCTTGTCCACCAAGCCAGCGGACAGCGCTTCGGTGGCCAGGAACGGGCCCTTGCCGTACAAAGCGCGCACCTTTTCCGCAGGCAGCTTGCGGCCCTCGGCGATGCCGGCCACCGCTTGGGTGGACCATGCGTCAAGCAGACCGTTCAGGGTCTCGGCATTGGCGGGAGTGAATTTCTTTTCGGTGAAGGTCTCGATGGCGGTCTTGTATTCCTTGCGCCCGGCGAATTGCGGCTGGATGCCCAGCATGTCCAGGGTGCCGCGCAGGAACGGGGTTTCCGCCATGAAGCCGGTCAGGCCCACATCGCCCGAGGGCTGCAGCCAGACTTGGCCGAAGGCCGAAGCCAGATAATATTCCACCGTGCCGTTGCCAAATTCGCCCAGGGTCTCGGCGAACATGACCGCCGGCTTTCCCGAGGCGCGGAAGCGGGCCACTGCGTCACGCACTTCCTGGGCGCGGGCCATGCCCATCTTGGTGTGACCGATGGTGGCGTACAGTCCCACCACGTGGTCGTCCTTGGCGGCGCGGTCGATGCTCTCAACCACCTTGCGCAGCACGTAGACCTCGTTGCCGGAAAAGGCGGCGAAGGGATCGGAGGACGGCGCGTCCTTGAATTCGTTCTCAAGATCCAGGCCCAGCACCATGCGCTTGGGCAGCGCCGGCTCGACCTTGTCGTGCAGCGCGAACGCGCCCCAGATGGCCAAGCCAATTCCGGTGATGAACAACAGGCCGACCACGGCCAGGGTTGCGACGATGATCCGACCGAAGCGGCGCATGGGCAGGAGACCTTGTGGTTGGTGTTGTCCTGCTTTGGGTGTAAGCGCGCCTGGGGTGCCGGTCAAGGAATGTCCCTTCCCCGCCTTTCACGCGGGGAAGGGCAAACAAGGCTACGCCGCGTCGAGCGGGGTGATTTCTTCTTCGATGCGCCAGCGGGCGGTGCGGCGCACGCGCTCCAGATCATAGGTCATCTGCACGTCCAGCCAGAACCGCTCGGAAGTGCCGAAATAATGGGACAGCCGCAGCGCGGTGTCGGCGCACACATGGCCTCGGCAATCCACCAATTCATGGACGCGGTCGAACGGCATTTTCAGGTCATGGGCCAAGCGCGCCACGTCCACGCCCGCCGGCTTCAGGAATTCCTCACGCAGGATCTCGCCCGGATGGATATTGGGGCGGGTATTCAGCATAGGCTTTTCTCCTCCTCATTTTTCCCGCAGCAGCGGCCGCCACCGCCTTGCTCCGGGGTCGCGACCATCGCTGAAACGGGCTGCAGTCTCAACAGGACGTCTGCGGTAGATGCGGGTTTCGGGGGTACTCCAGATGGAGGATGACTTGCGTCCACATTCGGGCCGCAATCTTGTCACGCCGCAGCACATTGACGCGGGTCCCAGCCCTGCCTATGCTCCCGCCGCTTCAGGCCTGGGGTTAACCATGCGTCGTATGACCGCACTGCTGTTCGTCCTGCTCGCTTACGCCGTCCCGGCGGCAGCGCAGGAAGTGGTACGCCCGGTCAGCCAAATCCCGCTGCTGGCGGTGGCGGACGGCGTGCATGAGGACATTGATTCCCTGATGCAGGTCTATTTCCAGGCCCATTTCAACACCCAAGCCGAATACGCCTTCACGCGCGATCATCTGCGCGTGGGCCGCTTCGATCTGAACGGCGATGGCCGCGCCGAGTTGGTGCTGATGGTGGACGCGCCGGGCTGGCATGCCGACCAGGGCGATCCCTTCGTGGTCGCCCAATGGATCAACAAGCGCTGGGTCGGCATCGGCTGGGGCTGGGGCGATGAAGACACCGTCTTCGCCACCACCGAGGTCAAGGACGGCTGGCGCAGCATCGACACCGGCACCCAGATGTTGCGCTGGACCGGCAAGGAATACGGCTTCAGCGACAAATAACGGCGTCTAGTGAGCGCCGACGCCACGCGATAATTTGCATAAAATTTTACGGAGTTTGCTCGTATCCGCACTGCGCGCGGTGGCGCAGCAGATGGTCGGCCAGGGTTACCGCCATCATGGCCTCGGCCACCGGCACGGCGCGGATGGCCACGCAGGGGTCGTGACGGCCCTTGGTGCTGACCTCGATCTCGTTTCCTGCGCGGTCGATGCTTTTCTTGGGGGTCAGGATGGAACTGGTAGGCTTGACCGCCATGCGCAGCACGATGTCCTGGCCGGTGGAGATCCCCCCCAGGATGCCGCCGGCATTGTTGGACAGGAAGTGGACCCGCCCATCATTGCCCATACGCATCTCGTCCGCATTGTCCTCGCCCGACAGTTGGGCGGCCAGGAATCCGGCGCCGATTTCCACGCCCTTGACTGCGTTGATGCTCATCATGGCCTTGGCGAGGTCGGCGTCCAGTTTGTCGTAGACCGGGGCACCCAGGCCGACCGGCACGCCCGAGGCCACCACTTCCACCACGCCGCCGGTGGAGGACCCCGCCATGCGCACGCCGTCCAGGAACTCGGCCCAACTCTTCACGGATTCGCCGTCTGGGCACCAGAACGGGTTTTCCGTGCGCTGGTCCCAATCCCAGCGGCCCGGATCGATGGCATGCGGCCCCATCTGCACCATGGCGCCACGGATGACAACGCCGGGGGCCAGAGCATTCAGCACCGCCCGCGCCACCGCACCCGCAGCCACCCGCATGGCGGTTTCCCGCGCGCTGGAGCGCCCGCCGCCGCGATAATCGCGGATGCCGTATTTCTGCTCGTACACCCAATCGGCATGGCCGGGCCGATAGGTGTCCTTGATATTGCCGTAATCCTTGGAGCGCTGGTCGGTATTCTCGATCAGCAGGCCGATGGAAGTGCCGGTGGTCACCCCCTCGAACACACCCGACAAAATCTTCACCACGTCGGCCTCTTGCCGCTGGGTGGTGAAGCGGTTCTGGCCCGGCTTACGCGCATCCAGCCAGGGCTGAATGTCCGCCTCGGTCAGCGGCAAACGGGGCGGCACACCATCGATCACGCAGCCAATGGCTGGCCCATGGCTTTCGCCAAAGGTGGTGAACCGAAAAGTGTGACCAAAACTATTCCCGGACAATGCGCACCCCGTCTCACTAAAACTCGTCACCCCCGCGAAAGCGGGGGTCCATGGCTCCGCCTAGGCCCGGCGGCAAAGATGGATTCCCGCTTTCGCGGGAATGACGAAAAGCAGGTTAGTCCTTAGCGACGTTGATATCGGGGGCATCCACCGACTTCATGCCGACCACGTGGTAACCGCAATCCACATGATGGCACTCGCCCGACACGCCCGACGACAGATCGGACAGCAGGTACAGGCCCGAACCGCCGATGTCTTCCAGGGTGACATTGCGCTTCAGCGGGCTGTTGTACTCGTTCCACTTCAGGATATAGCGGAAATCGCCAATGCCCGAGGCAGCCAGGGTTTTGATGGGGCCAGCCGAAAGCGAGTTGACGCGGATGTTCTGACCACCCAGGTCAACCGCCAGATAGCGCACGCTGGCTTCCAGCGCCGCCTTGGCCACGCCCATGACGTTGTAATGGGGCATCACGCGCTCGGCGCCGTAATAGGTCAGCGTCAGCAACGAGCCACCATCGGGCATCATGTCGGCGGCGCGGCGCGCGATCGTCGTGAAGGAGAAGACCGAGATGTGCATAGTCTTGGTGAAGTTTTCCAGCGTGGTGTCGGCGTAACGGCCGCGCAGCTGCTCCTTATCGGAGTAACCGATGGCATGGACCACGAAATCCAGCTTGCCCCACTGCTCCTTCAGGGTGTCGAACACCGCGTCGATGGAGCCTTCGTCGCTGACGTCGCACGGCAGGACCAGATTGGAGCCGGCTTCCGCCGCCAGCGGACGCACCCGCTTCTCCAGCGCATCGCCCTGATAGGTGAAAGCAAGTTCGGCACCTTGAGCGCGCGCAGCCTTGGCGATGCCCCAAGCGATGGAGCGGTCGTTGGCGACGCCCATGATGAGACCCTTCTTGCCGGCCATCAGGGGGGTGGGAGCGGTCATGCGATCC
>JACMLB010000191.1 GCA_014379805.1 Rhodospirillales bacterium
CGCCGCCCACATAGCGGTAGAGGGGCAGACCAGCTTCCTCGGCGCCGGCCTTGGCGCAGGCCAGCGACACGCCCAGCATGGCGTTGGCGCCCAGGCGAGCCTTGTTGGGGGTGCCGTCCAGCTCGATCATGGTCTGGTCGAGCACCACCTGGTCCTGCACGTCCATGCCGGCCAGGGCGTCGTAGATCTCGCCATTGACGCTTTCCAACGCCTTCAGCACGCCCTTGCCGCCGTAGCGGCTCTTGTCGCCATCACGCAACTCGACGGCCTCATGGGCACCGGTCGAGGCGCCCGACGGAACAGCGGCGCGGCCAAACACGCCGCTTTCCAGCACAACGTCGACTTCGACGGTAGGGTTGCCGCGCGAATCAAGGATTTCGCGGGCGTGGATGTCGATAATGGCGGTCATCGGGCAGTCTCTCCAAACTTCTGACGGTTGGATCAATCAATGGTCAACGGGTACGCCTTGGCCACCCGGTCAAACGCCTGCAACGTGGCGATCAACTGGGGCATGTCGGTCAGGGCAATCATATTGGGTCCATCCGACGGAGCATTGTCCGGATCAGGATGGGTCTCGATGAACACGGCGGCGATGCCGGTGGACACGGCGGCACGGGCCAGAACGGGAGCGAAGCGGCGGTCGCCGCCCGAAGATGCGCCCTGCCCGCCCGGCGACTGCACCGCATGGGTGGCATCCATGACCACCGGATAACCGGTGCGCGCCATGATGGGCAGCGCCCGCATATCGGCGACCAGATCGCCATAGCCGAAGCACGCGCCGCGCTCGGTCAGCAAAATGCGCTCGTTGCCGGTGCTCGCCACCTTCGCCGCCACATTGGACATCTGACTGGGGGCGAGGAACTGGCCCTTCTTCACATTGATGACCGCGCCTGTCTTGCCGGCAGCCAGCAGAAGATCAGTCTGGCGGCACAGGAAGGCCGGGATCTGCATGATGTCCACCACTTGGGAGACCGGCACGCACTGGTCCTCGCTATGGATGTCGGTCAACACGGGCAGGCCCAAGCTAGAGCGGATTTCAGCGAAAACACCAAGCGCGCCATCGAGGCCGATACCGCGCTTACCCGAAAGCGACGTGCGATTGGCCTTGTCGAACGAGGATTTGTAGACCAGACCGATCCCGGCCTTGGTCACCATTTCCTTGAGCGCGATGGCGCATTCCAGCGCGTGCTCGCGGCTTTCCATCTGGCACGGGCCGGCAATCAGCACCAACGGCAGATCGTTGCCGAAGGTGACGGAACCGACGGTGACGTGCTTCTGGTTCATGCTCACACCAACCGCGACTGACGCACGGCGGCGGCGATGAAGCTGGTGAACAGGGGATGCGGATCGAACGGCTTGGATTTAAGTTCAGGATGGAACTGCACGCCGATGAACCACGGATGGTCGGGACGCTCGACGATTTCCGGCAGCACGCCGTCGGGCGACAGGCCTGAGAACGACAGGCCAACCTTCTCCAAGGCCGGGCGGTAGTCCATGTTGACTTCGTAACGGTGGCGATGGCGCTCGCTGATCAGGTCGGCGCCATAGATTTCGCGCACCTTGGAGTCACGCTTCAAAGCGCAATCATAGGCACCCAGGCGAAGTGTCCCGCCCAAATCGCCGGTGGCGACGCGCTTCTCCAGCGCATTGCCCTTCAGCCATTCAGTCATCAGGCCAACCACCGGGTTTTCGCACGGGCCGAACTCGGTGGAATTGGCGCCATTCAAGCCGACCAGATTGCGCGCGCTTTCAATCACCGCCATTTGCATGCCGAAGCAAATGCCGAAATAGGGCACCAGACGTTCACGGGCGAAGCGCACTGCCTCGATCTTGCCAGAGGCGCCGCGTTCGCCGAAGCCGCCCGGCACCAGGATGCCGTGGCAGGGTTCGAGATGCTGCACCACGTCTTCACGCTCGAAGATCTGGCTGTCGATCCAGTTGAGGCGAACCTTGACGTTATTGGCGATGCCGCCATGGGTCAGTGCCTCGGCCAGCGATTTATAGCTGTCCAGCAGGCTGGTGTACTTGCCCACCACCGCAATGGTGACCTCGCCCTCGGGCTGGCGCACGCGCTCGACGATGGTCTGCCAGCGATCCAGCTTGGGTTCAGGCGACTCGATATGGAAGTGGCGGCAGACCTGAGCATCCAGTCCCTGCTCGTGATAGCTAACGGGCACCTGATAAATGGTGTCCACGTCCAGCGCCGGGATCACCGCCTCGTACCGCACATTGCAGAACAGGGCGATCTTCTTGCGCTCGCTGTCAGGAATGTCGCGTTCGGACCGGCACATGAGCAAATCGGGCTGGATGCCGACGCTCAGCAGCTCTTTGACCGAGTGCTGGGTGGGCTTGGTCTTGAGCTCACCCGCCGACGGGATATAGGGCAGCAGGGTCAGGTGGATAAACATGGTCCGCTCGCGGCCCAGTTCATTGCCCAACTGACGGATGGCTTCCAGGAACGGCAGCGACTCGATATCGCCCACCGTGCCGCCGATCTCGCATAGGATGAAGTCTTCGTCGGTGATATCCGACTTGACGAAATCCTTGATGGCGTTGGTGACGTGCGGAATCACCTGGACGGTGGCGCCCAGATAATCGCCCCGGCGCTCGCGCGCGATCACGTCGGAATAGATCCGGCCGGTAGTGATGTTGTCACTTTTACGCGAGGACACACCGGTGAAGCGCTCGTAATGACCGAGGTCAAGATCGGTCTCGGCGCCGTCATCGGTGACATAGACCTCGCCGTGCTGATACGGGCTCATGGTGCCCGGATCGACGTTGAGATAGGGGTCAAGCTTGCGCAAACGCACTTTGAAGCCGCGCGCTTGCAGGCACGCCCCCAGGGCAGCCGAAGCCAGACCCTTGCCCAAAGACGAAACCACGCCGCCGGTAATGAAGATGAAACGCGTCATTGGCCCCTTGCTTTCAAGGTTCTGGCTTACCCACGCGAAACACGCCGGCCGCTTTCGCGGCGGCCGGACGGTCCCTTTGATGCTCCGTCGCGTAAAGCGGCCTGCTTAACCCCGAAATATCGGGAACAGGACGCTAGCGCGCCAGCGGAGCTGCCGGCTCGGCCGGGGCCGCAGGCACCTTAGGCGCTGCGGACGGCACCGCATCGAACGGCGAAGCGCCGGTCGAACGGTTGTTGGCGATGATCGCCAGCGCCAGGCTGGTGACAAAGAAGGTCGTCGCCAGAATGCCGGTGGTGCGGGTCAAAAGGTTGCCCGCCGCGCGACCGGACATCAGCCCGCCGCCAGTGCCGCCGCCAATACCCAGCGCGCCGCCTTCAGACCGCTGCAGCAAGATGACGCCGACAAGCCCGATGGCGATGAGCAGGTGAATGACGAGGATGATCGGAAAGACGTCCATGAGCACACCAACGACAAAAATGACAAACGACACAAATGACTAGCCGATGCCATGGCCGCTGTTCGCGGTTCCTGGCGTCGGGAATGTTCGAGGCGTTTTTTAGCCCCCCACGCGGTGGAAGGCTAGTGCAAAGTTCCAGGTAATGATCTTTGCACGCAACCGCCGCCCACGAGCCCCTCCCCGGCTCAGCCTAAGGGAGGGGCGACGCGGATCATCCGCA
>JACMLB010000192.1 GCA_014379805.1 Rhodospirillales bacterium
CCAACCGGCGTCCTTCAGCCAAGGCGGCATCGGCGGCGGCGCGGCTGGACATGTCGCTGCCGTGGTCCTGCTCGGCCCGCTCCAAGGCGGCCATGGCGGTCACCAGCGCCGCCTTGGCGGGCTTTTCGTCGGCGATGACGAACAAGGTGTCGCGCGCCGCCTCGATATAGGCGGTGCCGGCCAATTCCTTACGGGCGAAATTGATGGCGATGTATTTTTCTTCCGCCAGCGAGAAGCCCAGGAAGATCACCGCCACCATGTCCAGGGCATAGATCAGCAACAATTTGCCCGAAACGCTGATGCGCGAAATCATCGGTCGGCTCCCGCAAACAGCACCCGGCCAATGGCTTCATCCACCGCGGGGAAATTCTTGCGCAATTCGATCATGGTTTCGTCCAAGCGGCCGGGCAGTTCGGCCAGCAGATGGATGGCGTCCGTCCAGCGGCCATGCTGACAGGACAGCTCGATGGCTTCGGCCAGATTGCGCAGGGACAACAGACCGAAATTGGCCGAATTGACCTTGAGGTCATGGGCATTGGATTGCAGCCGGTCGCGGTCGTTGGCCGCCGCCCAGCGCGCCATGTCCGCCCGCTTCAGGCGCGTGTCCATAAGGTAATCGGCCAGCAACGCGCCCACCTGCTGATGGCTGAAGCGGTCGTGCAATTCATGCAGCACGGCACGGTCCACCGACGGCGTGCGCGGCACCTCCGGCGGCCGGCTGGTGGAGGTGCGCTTGCCGTCGGCCATGACGCGGGCGATTTCCGAGAACAACAGCTCGATCTGGAACGGCTTGGTGACGAAGCCGTCCATGCCGGCCACCATGCAGCGTTCGAATTCCGCTGCCAGCGCATTGGCGGTCAGGGCCAGGATGGGCACCAGATTTTTAGGCGGCGGCAGGGCACGGATACGCCGCGTCGCCTCCAGCCCGTCCATCTCGGGCATCTGCATGTCCATCAGCACCAGATCGTAATCGGCCTCCTGCACCGCCTTCAAAGCCAGCAGGCCGTTGACCACGGGGGTAACCTTGTGACCGCCGCGCTCCAAAATCAGAGTGGCGACCTTCTGGTTGACCGCATTGTCCTCGGCCAACAACAGATGCAAGGGGCGTTCGGCCCGCACCGCTGCCGGGGCGGCGCGCTGTTCCTCGGCGGCTTCGGCCAAGGGCAGGCGGATGTTGAACCAGAAGGTGCTGCCCTCGCCCGCCACGCTGGTGACGCCGATCTCGCCATCCATGACCCGCACAAGGTTCTGGCAGATTGCCAGCCCCAGCCCGGTGCCGCCGAAACGCCGGGTGATGGAGGCGTCGGCCTGGACGAAATTGTTGAACAGGCGCTCGCGGGCTTCGGGGGTGATGCCGATACCGGTATCGCGCACTTCGAACCGCAAAGTCGCCTTGCCGTCGGTGACCGATTGCTGCGGCCACACCTTCAAGGTGACCGAACCCGTATCGGTGAATTTGATGGCGTTGCTGAGCAGGTTCAGCAGCACCTGACGCAGCCGGGTGGGGTCGCCGGTGACGCGCGGCGGCAGGTCCGGGGCCAATTCCACCCGCAGAGACAAATCCTTTTCCTTGGCCCTGGGCGACATCAGATGGGCGACGCTGTCGGCCACCTTGGGCAGGTCGAAGGCGATCTGCTCCAATTCCAGCTTGCCCGCCTCGATGCGCGACAAATCCAGAATGTCGTTGAGGATGCCCAGCAGCACCTCGCCCGAGGACAGCACGGTCTCGGCATAATCGCGCTGCATTTCGCTGAGTTCCGTATCCAGCAGCAAACGGATCATGCCCAGGATGGCATTCATGGGGGTGCGGATTTCGTGGCTCATGACCGCCAGGAATTCCGATTTCGCCACGCTGGCGGCCTCGGCGGCGGCAGAGCGCAGGCGTTCCTGCTCATAGCGCTTGCGGTCGGTGACGTCGCCCAGCGAGCCGACCATGCGTTGCGGCTTACCGCTATCGTCATAGGCGATGACGCCGCGCATGCGCACCCACAGATCCTGGCCGGACTGATGGCGCATGCGGAATTGCAGATCCAGGGTCTCGCTGCCATGGGCGGTGGCTTCGTCCAGCCCGGCCTGCAGCAAGGCGCGGTCTTCGGGGTGGACATGGCGGCGCCAGGTCTGGGTGGCGCCGTTCAGGCTGCCGGCGGCGACGCCGAGGATTTCCTCCATGCGCGGGCTGAAATAAATGGTGTCGGCATCCACCAGCCAGTCCCACAGCGCCTCGTTGGCGCCCTTGACGGCCAGGGCGTAGCGTTCTTCGGACCGCTTCAGATGCTGCAGCCGGTCTTCCAGCGCCTGGATCAGATGGACGTTGTCATAGCCCAGCGCCACCTTGCCGCCGAACACCTCGATCAGCTGGCGCTCCACCTCGCCGATGGGGCGGCTGGTGGGCAGGAAGATGGCCAGATCGCGATAGCTGGGGCTGTGCAGATACAGGCAGACGAAATCGGACTCGAAGCGCGAGCGGCGCCCGTTCAGCACGGTGGTGATGATGGCGGCGATGTCGGGCTCGGCGGTGGTGGCCAACGCCCGTCCTGCGCAATCCTCGTAGCGGCCCGAACCGGCCAGCACGGAAATGCGCTTACCCGCCTCGGCCGAGGTCTCGTCCTCGACCACGCACAGCAAGCCGTCCTCGCGACAGCCCACCAGGGCCGACATTTGGGTCAGCACGCCGGCGGTGAACATTTGCAGGGACCGCAGCTGGAACAGCAGGGTCGAGCCTTCCAGAATCTTCTCCAGGCCGCGCCGGTTCATCTCCAGCGCCATGATGTCCTCATAGGCGCGCAAGGCGGCGACCACCGTGGTGTACAGGCGGTCCTGGGTCAGCTCGGTCTTGGATTTGTAATCGTTGATGTCATAGGCGGCGATGACGTCTTTTTCCGGCGCCTGGCCGGGCTGGCCGGTGCGCAGCACGATACGGATGCGGCGGTTGCGCAATTCCTTGCGCACATATTCCACCAGCCGCAGGCCGGCATCGTCGGTCTCCATCACCACGTCCAGCAGGACCAGGGCGATGTCGGTTTCCTCCATGATCATGCGCTTGCCCTCGGCCGCCGAATGGGCGTCGAGGAAGCGGGCCGGGCGCCCCGCGAAGTTGAAGTTCCGCAGCGCCAGCTTGGTGATGGAATGCACTTCCGGGTCGTCATCGACGATCAGGATGGTCCAGGGCGGCCCCGATGCGGCCTGCACATTGTCTGCCGGAGCGCGCTTCTCGGCGAAAACCATCCCTTTGGACATGCGATCCCCCATCGACCGGCACCGCCTTCCGCCCCCCGGAATGCCCGCTATTTGAGCGATGGCGCCAATCTGCACACATTTACGGCATTTCAGTCATTGCGGGCAAGCATTAGCTCCCACGCCCGAGATAATCCCGATGGATTGCCTGCAAGCGGGTCGGAGGCGGGGCGAGAGGCGCCATTATCAAGGCTTGTCCATCCTCCGCCCGCCCTGGGCGGATTGCACAGGGAGATGACCATGCAGGTGCAACAGTGCATGACCAAGGACGTCAAGCTCATCAACCCCGACATGACGCTGCGCGAGGCGGCGGGGGTGATGCGCGAGCAGGACACCGGGTTCCTGCCGGTGGGTGACAATGACCGGCTGGTGGGCACCTTGACCGACCGCGACATCGCCATCCGCGCAGTTTGCGAGGGCAAGGACCCCAACACCGCCACGGTGCGCGAGGCCATGTCCGAGCACATCGTCTATTGCTTCGACGACCAGGACACCGCCGAGGCGGCGGATATCATGGCGCAAAAACAAATCCGCCGGCTGGCCGTGCTGAACCACGACAAGCGCCTTGTGGGCATCGTCTCGCTGGGCGATCTGGCCGAAAAATCCCAGGACGAACAGGCTGCCGAGCGTGCCTTGGAAGGCGTGTCGAAGCCCACGCGGCAATAGACGGAGTAGGTATTACATCGGAGTTATGGTGCCGCCGGATATGGGCACCATATGAAGTTACGGATGGAGAAGAATAGCAGCTGATAGACCGATTCATCCTACGGAAGGCTCGTCCTGAAAAGGTCGGGCCTTCCGCGTGTCTGGAGCCTATTCCGTGTCCGTCACTCAGTTTCCGGCACAGCCCAGGCGGCGCCCAGTTCGGTGGCGAAGTCGTCGGCCCAATGGGGTTCGGCGAACAACGCCTCGCCCGGCATGACCACCATGACGCCCAGATGGACATGACCGGCGATCCAGTCCCGCGCCATCTGATCAAGGCCGGGGGGGATGGGAATGGCGAAGAAGGGCTCCACCGTGCGTCCTACCAGCGCGAGCATGGCTGTCATTTCTTTCTCCTCCCAGTGTTGGTGCCAGAATACCCCTTCGGCAGCCTGCGACAATCTGGACAAGGGCCAGAACCGCACCAGCCTAAGGTGAAGACCCGAGGCGCCCCATGGTCCAGCAGGAGGGTATGATGGAGGTGGTGGATTGCGTGGCGGTTGTTGGCGGCCCGGCAGGTCTGACCACCGCGCTTTATCTGGCCCGCTACCGCCGCAAAGTGCTGGTGGTCGGCGGCGGCGCCAGCCGGGCAGCGCTGATCCCGGTTTCCCACAACTTGGCGGGTTTCCCCGACGGCATGCCCGGCCCCGAACTGCTGGCCCGCATGCGCACCCACGCCACCCGCTATGGCGCCCGGGTGGAGGCGGGCCGGGTGATGCGTCTCGCTCCAGCCGAACGCGGCTTCACCTTGGATGTCATGGATAACCAAATGGCGGCCGCAACGGTGGTGCTTGCCACCGGTGTGGTGGATTTGGAGCCGGCCCTGCCCGATTTGCCCGACGCCATCCATCGCGGCCTGATTCGCCATTGCCCCATCTGCGATGGCTATGAGGTGATCGGGCAAAAGATCGGCGTTATCGGCTTCGGCGCCGGGGCGGTGAACGAGGCCTTGTTCATCCGCAATTGGTCGGCAGACGTTACCTTACTGACCCTGGGCCACCAACTTGATCTGGACGAGGGGCAAAGCCGCAGCCTCGCCCAGGCCGGCATCAAAGTGGTGGCCGACCCGGTGATCCGCGTGGACATGGAGGAGGGCCACATCGCAGCCGTGGAAACCGCCGGCGGCGGACGGCTCGGGTTCGACACGTTGTATTCCGCGCTGGGCGCCTGCGTGCGCTCTGATTTGGCGGTGGCCTTGGGGACCACCAGGAAACCACTATCCCCAACCTGTTCGCCGCCGGAGACGTTACTTCGGCGCTAAATCAGGTGGCGGTGGCGACCGGACAGGCGGCGGTGGCGGCGACGACGATACATCGACGGCTGATGGGGGTGGGGTAGGCTGTCCGGTTCAAATTTAGCTGTCATCCCGAACGACCAACGGGAGGAGGGATCTCCGCTTGGCACACCGTGTCCGAACTGGACTCCGACGTGCCAGGATGAGATCCCTCGCGTTCGCTCGGGATGACAACCTATTCACCCCAGCTTCATGCGCGCCAGCATGGGCGTGTCGGGATGAACCCCCTCGCCCTCGGCAAAGGCGATGACGGCCTGTTCGTCGCCCAGCAGGAAATCCAGCACTGCCCCCAGAAAGCCATCCTCGGCCAAACGGCCCTTGATCTCGTCAAGCCCGCAGCCGGTGGTCGAAAGGAAGCCCGACAGCATGGAATCCTCGGAGGCGATGAACGCCAAGGCTTTGAACGCCACCGCCTGAGCATCCTCGACGGTCAGCTTGGGTGGGGCGGGTTGGCGCGGGCGCTTCTCGTACGGCTTGAAGGGATCCATGCGGGCTCCTGGGGACAAGACTGGTATAATACATGGCGACGGAGGCGACCATGCATCGTTGGGTTGGCGTAGTGATGTTCTGTCTGGTTTGGCCGGGCACAGCCTTGGCGGAGGTGGGCGAAAAAGGCTGCGCTGCATTGGCCGCGCGCGTCGATGCCATCCCCGGACGCGGCCCGGCCCTCCTGCCCAGCTATGACAATGCCGACACCGAGCCCGCCTTGGCCGGCGCCGCCTTCACCTATGACAACGCTTTGGCGATCATCGCCCTGCAAAGCTGCGGCAAACGCCCGCAAGCCCTGCGCCTGGGTGAGGCCCTGCTGACGGCGACGACAATGGACCGTGCCGGTGCCCAGGGCCGCCTGCGCAACGCCTATCGCGCCGGCCCGCAAAGCGGCACGCCCCAGCCCCATGGCTGGTGGGATGCCACTGCCGGGCGCTGGGCCGAGGACCCCATGCAGGTGGGCACCGCCACCGGCAATGTGGCCTGGGCCGGCCTTGCCTTGCTGACTCTGGCCGAACCCCGTTTCACCCAGGGCGCAACCGTGCTGGCGCGCTGGCTGGTGGATCACACGGCAAGTTCCACCGGTGGCTTCACCGGCGGCATCCATGGCGATGGGGCCGACACCCTCACCTTGGGCTGGAAATCCACCGAGCACAATGTGGACGCCGCCGCCCTGTTCCATTGGCTTGCCCGCAGCCGACCGCAATTTGCCAAACCGGCCCAACAAGCCCAAGCCTTCGTCGCCCGCCAGTTCGAGAACGGCCATTTCCTGACCGGCACACTGCCTGATGGGGTCAGTCCCAATCGGGCCACCTCGGGCCTGGACGCCCAATTATGGCCGCTGCTGCTGGACGGCGCGCCCGAAGCGTGGCACCAGTCGCTGAGCTATGCCGAGCGCGCCCACGGCACCAAGGGCGGCTTCGATTTCAACGACGACCGCGACGGAATTTGGTGGGAAGGCACCGCTCAGGCGGCATTGGCCTATGCCGCCGCAGGCCGGCGAGCCGACGCCGACCGCCTGCTCGGCATGCTGGCCGGCCAGTTCAGCCCCGGCGGCTATCTATGGGCCACCAGCACGCCGAAACTGACCACCGGTCTGGCCCTGGGACCAGACAGTAAGACCGACGACTTCCACTATTTCCGCCGCCCCCATCTGGCCCCCACCGCCTGGGCCGTGTTGGCGGCCAAGCGGTGGAACCCCTTCACCGGCAAGGTGCTGCCCTAATTCTCGCCCTTGTACTCGGGCAGTTGGGACAGTTGCTGATCATTCATCTTCACCGTCACCTGATCGGCCTGCATGGACACCTGATCCCACGGAATGGCGCGGTTCTTGCCCTTTACGTCCACCACCATGGCCTGAACCCTGCCGTCCTGGCCGACCAGGATATCCTTGATCTCGCCCACATCCTTGCCCTGCTGGCTGGCGGCCGTCTTGCCGATGATGTGATGGGCATCGGCGCTGAGCTGCGCCTGTTGCGGCGGTTGCTGCTGGCCCTGCTGGGCTTGATCCTGTTGCGCCTGATCCTGCTGGCGCTCTTGGGCGGACAGCGCCGCCGGGACGGCCAGGGCAAGCGAAACGGCGATGGCAAGAGCGGGGATGTTCATGGAAGCTCCTTCCCGTTCAAAGTGGCTGATGCGCTTCAACCAACCCCTTCGGCCCGATGATGTTCCCGTCCTACGCACAGCCAGCCATTGTCCATAACGCCTTTGTGGCCTTATAGTGGGCGCGGGGCAGGGAAAACCGGCGCAGGCGTTGCCTGCGTCTTTAGGATGTGAATGATGGGAATTGGCAAGATTGCCTCATTCCTCAGTTCGTTATCGCCGGCATCGGAATCAGCCGCCACCACGGCGTCAGCCGATCAGGTCCCCGAGGAATCCGAGCGCCGCGCCAACGCGCTGTCCGGACATCCCGACCTAAGCGGCGATTACCAGCACAATGATCCCAACACTTTGGCCGCGCAGTTGCAGACCATGGTCGGCGCTGTGCGCGCGCTGAACGACCATGCCGTACAGCAGGGCGCCGCCGTGGCGGTGTCTTCCGCCGGTCCCCAATTAAGGAACGCGGTGACCGCGCTGGGACATCTGCTGACGGCGGTGGACGCCCAGGCGCTGGCCCACGGCGCCGCCGCCCCGGTGCGCGAGGCATCCGGCGTCATCGACGCGGTCGAAGCCGGATTGGCCAACAGCAAAGTCGCCGCCGAACAATTGATGCCCAACCTGCCCGCCCATCAAGCCTTCCGCGCACGGGAAGCCCTGGATACTTTCCAGACCGACATGCAGACCGCCGTCAGCCATGTGCGCGGCGCCTTGGACGGGCTGAACCGGGCTTAGGTGCGCCCGCTCCCTTTTCATCGTCATTCCCGCGAAAGCGGGAATCCATGGTGCCGCCTCCCCGGTGGTTGGTGCCAGCCCCACCATGGATCCCCGCTTTCGCGAGGGTGACGAGAGGACCAACCTAAACTTTCACCAGCTTGACCCGCCGGCCCGCCTCCAGCCGCGCGCCGGGTTGCAGGCCGTTGAGCACCTGGAACAGCTCGACCTTCCACTGGCCGGGCGCCATGCCGGCGGCAAGGCTTTCCACCGTGTCGCCCGGCTGCACCCGGTGCAGGCGCAAGCGCCATGGCTTGATGCCGGCGCGCTCTTCCGCCGTCAACCGCCGCAGACTGTAGGTGGTGCGCTTCAGTTCGGTGCTGAGGGCGGCGGTTTGGTTGAGTGGCATGACAAAGCTGAAACGGTGGATGTGCTCGGCATCGGTGCGGATGGCCACCACCCGCACCTGGACAGTGCCCTGACGGTTGCGGCCGGTGGTGGTGGCGGTGGCCGCAGCCATGCCGTTGACGTCCAGGGCCTCAAGCCCTTCCAGCCTGGAACGGGGCAGCCACACCCGGCTGACATAGGACGCCATATCGGACACTCCCCGCGCCGGGGCGCCGTCGAAGACGATGGCCGCACCGGACGGATGGCTGGCCACCACCGCCTTGTCGCCATTGACCAAGCGGAAGCCGTCGGGGACCTCGAAGCGCAAATCCAGGCTGGGATGCATGAACACGCGGTCGCGCACCACGCCTTGGGCCACGTCGTCGCCATAGACCAAGCCATCCACCCGGTCCAGAAACGGATCGACCCCCAACACCCCTTGCGGTGCCGCTGCCATGGCCTCGCCCATGGCGGCGTGGACGCGGTCAATGGTGCGCGGGTGCGATGCCATGAAATCCATTTTGTCCACGCTGTCGGGCGACCGCCCCGCCATGATCGCGTCTAGCCGGGCCTGATCGCGCAAGCGTTCCAGCATGCTGACCATGGCGTGGGGATGCCAGCCGCCGCGCGACAGATAGCGCAGGCCCAAATGGTCGGCCTCGGATTCCTGATCGCGCGAGAAGCTTTGCAGATAGGCCCCCGCCCCCATCTGAGCCACGTCGCCCACGCCGGGAATACCCGCCACCGCGCCGATGACGCCCAGCACGCCGCTCAGCACGTTGGTGGCCTGGGCTTGGCTGACCCGTTCGGCGGTATGGCGGGCCAGCACATGGCCGATCTCGTGGCCGATCACCCCGGCGATCTCGGCTTCGTTGCCGGTCAGCGCCAACAGACCACGGGTGACATAGATATAACCGCCCGGCAGCGCCATGGCATTGACCATGGGGCTGTTCAGCACGGTGAAGCGGAATTGCGCGTCGGGCGTCTCGCAGACCCGGACCAGCCGCTGACCGATGCCGGCCACATAGGCCGCCAGCGCCGAATCGTCGTGAATTCCGCCGAATTCCTTGACGATCTGAGGATGGCTGTCGCGCCCCAGCTTGCGCTCGTCATCCTCATTCAACAGGTTGAAGCTGGACTTGCCGGTCCCCGGCGCCACTTGGCACGAGGTCAAAGCAAGGCTGGCGGTCAGACCGGCAAGGGCTTGGCGACGGGTCACTCGGGTCATGGGCGCACATCTGCGTTATGGCATATGCGCGAAAGGATAGTGCGCCTAACCCTCCACCACCAGCTTGACCTTGGCGGGCAGTGCTTGTCCGCCCCCCATACCGTTCAGCACGCGGAACCGCTCCAGCTTGTGATCCGGTGCCGCCATGCGGGCAGCCAAGGACTCGGCGCTGTCGTCAGACCGAACCGTCACCACATCGACCTTGAGTGGCCGGATAGCAGCGCTTTCCTGGGTGGTCAGCCGACGCAGGCTGTAGGTAGTGCGCTTATAGGCCTCGTCGAAGCTGGCATCGTTGGCCTTTGAGATGAACAGGAAGCGGTACACCGTGCCACCGCCGCCATCCACCGCCACCAGCCGCACATCCGCCGGTCCGGACTCCGATTGAACCCTCGCCTTGGCGGTGGCGGCGGGCAGGCCGTTCACATCAATGGCTTCCACCCCGCTCAGACGCAGCTTGGCCCCCCAACGCTGACCCAGATAGGTGGTCATGTCGCCGCTGCCCTGATCCGTATCGAATTGGATGGCGCCGCCCTTTGGCGAGCTGGCGGTCACCTTGTCCTCGCCATTGACCAGGGTGAAGCCGGTGGGGACCTCGAAACGGATGCCCAAATCGGGGTGCAGGAACACCCGCTCGCGGATGATGCCCTGCTTGGGATCGCTGCCATAGGTGACGCCGTCCACATGGGCCAGCAACTCGTCGCGGCCCTGCGCCCCGCCGCGCACCGCCCCTGCCGTGGCCGCTGCTGCCGCCTGGACCCGTTCCTTGGTGCGCGGGTGGCTGGCCATGAAGTTAAACTGGTCGGCGTCATCGGGCGAGCGTCCGGCCAATAACGCTTCCAGCCGCGATTGCTGATAAAGCTTGTCCAGGAAGCTGGCCATGGCATGGGGGTCGTAGCCCGCTTGGCTCATGGTGGCGATGCCCAATTGATCGGCCTCGGTTTCCTGATCGCGGGAGAAGCTTTGCAAATAGGCCCCCGCCCCCAATTGGGCGATGTCGCCCACCCCCGGCACACCCACCACCGCCCCCACCACACCGGCCAGCAAATCGCCCACCGCCGCCCGGCTGATGCGCTGCGAGGAGTGCCGTGCGGTGACATGGCCGATCTCATGGGCCAACACGCCGGCCAGCTCGGCCTCGTTATCGGCCAGCACCAGCAGGCCGCGCGTCACATAGACATAGCCGCCCGGCAGGGCCATGGCGTTGACGATGGGGCTATCCAGCACGGTGAAGCGGAAATCGGCGGCGGGCGTGGCGCTGGCTTGACCCAGACGCTGGCCGATGCCGGCCACATAGGCCTGCACCAATGGATCATCATAGGCGCCGCCGAATTCCTTGAGGATATCGGGATGGGCCTCGGCCCCCATGGCGGCTTCCTGGGCAGGCGGGACGATGTTGAAACCCTCGCGCCCGGTGGCCGGCACCATTTGACAGGCAGCCAGGGTCCAGGCCAGCAACGGCACTGCGGCAAGGGAGACTTGGCGGCGCATGGGAACCTCCGCAAGGACGAGCATGCGTCATGTGGGCAGTCCGCCCCGCTTTCGCCAAGGCTGCCCTTGGGCGCTACGCCCAATGGTTGCCATAAACTTCGACCTACGGTATATACCCCATGGGGATTGGCACGCGTAAAAGGTTGGGACTGCATGAAACGGGTCGTTTTTCTTGCCGCCATGGCGGTGTCCACTCTGGTCGCTGCCAGCGCTGAAGCGGGCCAGTGGTATGTGCGGGCTGATGCCGGCTATGGCGTGAGCGCCGATACTGAACTGAAAGAGAGAGACTGCGCGGGTACGTGTGGTGCCCCGGTCAAAGGCGATCTGGGCGATGGCGGCTCCATCGGCGTGGGCGTGGGCTATCAGGTCAAGCCGTGGCTGCGCACCGATGTCACCGCGACCTATCGCGGCGGCTACCGCTTTGACGGCAATGCCGTTGGCGGCGGAAACTACCAGCAGGATTTCGATGCGGTGACCGGCATGGTCAATGGCTATGTGGACATTCGCGGCCTGACCAAGACAAAGATGGGCGCATTCCACCCCTATGTGGGCGCCGGCATCGGTGTTTCGCATAATCAATCCGGCCACGCGGAATTCACGAATGCCAGCGGCCCCGGCGAAGGCCCAGACGGCAGCCGCACCGATTTCGCCTGGTCGCTGACCGCTGGCAGCGGCATCATGGTCATCAAGGACAAGTTGATGTTCGACGTGGCCTATCACTACACCGATCTGGGCCGTGCCGGCGTCGATTCCGGGAGTTTTGTTCAAGGCGGCGTAAGCACCCCGGTCAACGGCGGCGAGGCCAACATCCAGCTGCACGAAATCACTGCCGGCCTGCGCTACATGTTTTGACCCCGCTCCCCCGGCCTAATTTGTGGCCGACGGCTGAGGAATGCCTTACAAGTCGGCAGACCTTGGCCGGGTGAGGGGGAAGATGGACGCGCATGTGGAAGACTTCCTGACCGGGTTGCTGGATGGCTGCTCGGTCTTGTCCGAACGCTGGCAGCGTCGTGAGCTGACCGGGGCCGATTGGGCCTTGGCGCGGCTCAGCTGTTGGGGGGGGCTCGCCCATACCCTGCCGGCGGATTTAACTGGGCCCAACGGCCCCCGCCTTGAACTGGACACCGTCCAGCATCGGCTGATGTGGAGCGAGTCCCGCGCGCTGAAGCTGTTGGCGGGCAGCGGCCAGGCCCGCCCTGAGGAAATGCCCGATCTGGTGGATCGCCTGTACGCGGTCACCGCCTCGCGCTTCGACCCGCCGGCCGCCTTCACCGACGCCGCCTCGCGCCAAGCGGTGGTGGAATGGGCGGCGCGCCACGCCAACCCGCCCAGCCTGCCGCAATCGGCCATGGCCCTGGTGGACTTCATCCAAATGGCGCCGCTGGTGGCACGCAACGCGCAAATCGCCGCCTTACTGGCCTCGGTCCTGCCGTGCTGGGCCGGGGCGCCCATGGTCCATGTGCTGCCGCCCGAAGGCCGCACCGAGGAAGGCTTCATCCACGCTTTGGCCGCCGCCTGCGACGGCGAGGACGGCGCCTGGATCGCCTATTACCTGGGCAAGGCGCGCGGCGTGCTGAAGCGCATGCCGGCCCTGTACGACGGCACCCGGCTTATCCATGCCCGCTATGTGGACCTATTCCGCCGCGCCTTGGAGCCCGACATCGCCGAGCATGTGGCGAGCGAATTGGTGGCCCTGCCGGTCATCACCCCCAGCTTCGTGGCCGATACCGGCATCAAGATCGAACATTTGCGCGACGCCATGGTCCTGCTGTTCGCCGCCGACGAAGCGGTCGAAGTGGACGTGCCGGGCGAAGCCTTCACCATCCTGCCGGCGCCGTTGCGGCTGCTGAACAATTAGGGGGGCAGGGGCCCCATACCCACGGCTGTCCGGTTTGATTTCTGGAACACCTCCGTCCCTCCGGACACGTCCGCGCCTCGCCAGTTGAACACGGAGGTCACGGAAGCCGCTGGCGCGGCCACGGAAGGCACGGAATCGCTTTTTCTCTCGTCATCCCCGCGAAAGCGGGGATCCAATGGTGGGAAACGGCACTATGGCCCCCGGATCTGCGCTGCGCTTGTCCAGGGTGACGAAAATAATATTCCGTGCTTTCCGTGGCGGCAAAGCCGCCTCCGTGTCCTCCGTGTCTCATGGCGAACCGAAAGCCGTGAACGCTAGGGCGGCAGTGTTCTCCGGCGTCTCTACCCGGTAGTCGGATTTCACCCTGCGCAGACGGTGGGAAGGCCCCCAAAACGAAGACCCCCGCGCCTGGACGGGCGCGGGGGGTTCGGTTCGTTTGGATGCCCTGGAGGAGGCTGCCTTTAGCGGGTCGGCACCGGCTTGTCGCCGGAGTAGTCATAGAAGCCACGACCGGTCTTGCGACCCAGCCAGCCTGCTTCCACGTACTTTACCAGAAGCGGGCAAGGACGATACTTGGTATCGGCCAAACCGTCATGCAGCACATGCATGATAGCTAGGCAAGTATCGAGGCCGATGAAGTCGGCCAGTTCCAGCGGACCCATGGGGTGGTTGGCACCCAGTTTCAAAGCGTTGTCGATGGAATCCACCGAACCGACGCCTTCATACAGGGTGTAAACCGCCTCGTTGATCATGGGCAGCAGGATGCGGTTGACGATGAAGGCGGGGAAATCTTCCGACGACACCGGCGTCTTGCCCAACTTCAGGGTCATCTCGCGCACCAAAGCGAAGGTTTCTTCGCCGGTGGCGATGCCGCGGATCAACTCGACCAGCTGCATCACCGGCACCGGGTTCATGAAGTGCATGCCCATGAACTTGGTGGGGCGGTCGGTCGACGCGCCCAGGCGGGTGATGGAGATGGACGAGGTGTTGGAAGCGATGTAGGCCTCGGGCTTCAGCACCGGGCAGAGCAGCTGGAAGATCTTGCGTTTGACCTGCTCATCTTCGGTCGCCGCTTCGATGACCAGATCGCTGTCGCCGAAATCGGCATAGGCGGTGGTCGGCTTGATGCGGCTCAAGGTCTCGGCCTTGGCGGCCTCGGTGATCTTGCCCTTGGACAAGGCGCGCGACAGGTTCTTGTCGATGGAACCGATGCCCTTCTTCAGGGCCTCGTCCGAGATATCGAGCAGAATGACGTCAAAGCCCGAGGCAGCACAGACATGGGCGATACCAGCGCCCATCTGGCCAGCGCCGATGACACCGATTTTCTGGATAGCAGCAGCCATTTGATGCTCCAATAGTGCGTTGGGCTCTAAGACGTTCGAGCGCGGGCCTATTTCTTGTCGAGTTCCGCCGCCAATTCGGGCAGCGCCTTGAACAAATCCGCCACCAAGCCGTAATCGGCCACCGAGAAGATCGGCGCCTCTTCGTCCTTGTTGATGGCGACGATGACTTTAGAGTCCTTCATGCCGGCCAGATGCTGGATGGCACCCGAGATACCGACC
>JACMLB010000025.1 GCA_014379805.1 Rhodospirillales bacterium
ATCCGGCATGCCCAAGATGAAGATCGAAGAGGCCGCCGCGCGCCGTCAGGCCCGCATCGACCGGGGCGACGAAGTGGTGGTGGGCGTCAACAAGTACCAGCCCAAGGAAGACACCGTCATCGAGATCCTGGACGTGGACAACGCCGCCGTCCGCGAGTCCCAGGTCGCCCGCCTGAAGCAGATCAAGGCCACCCGCGATGCCGCCAAGGTCAAGGCCGCTTTGGCCGCGCTGACCGAAGCCGGCGTGTCGGGCAAGGGCAATCTGCTGGAACTGTCGGTTATCGCCACCCGCGCTCGCGCCACCGTGGGCGAAATCTCCGACGCCTTGGAAGAAGCC
The DNA here is from genome assembly GCA_014379805.1 of Rhodospirillales bacterium. GTDB lineage: Bacteria > Pseudomonadota > Alphaproteobacteria > Rhodospirillales > Magnetospirillaceae > Magnetospirillum. The sequence goes on from JACMLB010000025.1 coordinate 338, forward strand.
TTCACCCGTCACAAGGCGGTCATCCGCTCCATCTCGGGCGTCTATGGCGGCGTCTATCAGGGCGATGCCGGCTTCGACAAGCTGAAGGCCGATGTGGATGCCTTCGCCAAGACCGAAGGCCGCCGCCCCCGCATGCTGGTGTGCAAGATGGGCCAGGACGGCCACGATCGCGGCGCCAAGGTCATCGCCACCGCCTTTGCCGATATCGGCTTCGACGTGGACGTCGGCCCGCTGTTCCAGACCCCGGAAGAAGCCGCCCGTCAGGCGGTGGAAAACGACGTGCACATCGTTGCCGCCTCGTCCTTGGCCGCTGGTCACAAGACCCTGGTGCCGACGCTGATCGGCGAGCTGAAGAAGCAGGGCGCCGGCGATATCCTGGTGGTCACCGGCGGCGTCATTCCGCAGCAGGATTACGACATGCTGTACAAGGCCGGTGTGGCTGCGGTGTACGGTCCGGGCACCAATATCCCCAAGGCAGCTGCCGAGATTTTGGAACTGCTGAAGAAGCGCAAGTAAGCTTCGGGGGCTGAAAACGGACAGGGCGCCTTCGCGAAAGCGGGGCGCCCTGTTTGCGTTTCTTGACAACTTGTCATCCCGAGCGCACGCGAGGGATCTCATCCTGGTACGGCATCGGCCAGTGCGAACTCCCCAACCGTTGTGCCAAGCGGAGATCCCTCACGTTCGTTCGGGATGACACGCGGGGGAGTGGCTGCCGGTTTTGGGTCTATTCCGCCGCCCCCTCCAACTCCGTCTCCAACCGCTGCTGCAACGCTGCCGCTTCTTGCTGCTTCTTCCACATCTCCGCATAACGCCCGTCAGCCGCCATCAGGTCCGCGTGGCGTCCCCGTTCGATGATGCGGCCAGCGTCCAGCACGATGATCTCGTCGCAATCCACCACGGTGGACAGGCGGTGGGCGATGATCAGGGTGGTGCGGTTGCGCGATACCTCGCGTAGCGACGCCTGGATTTCTTTTTCCGTGTGGGTGTCCAGCGCGCTGGTGGCTTCGTCGAACAGCAGGATGGCGGGCTGTTTCAGGATGGTCCGCGCGATGGCGACACGCTGCTTTTCGCCGCCCGACAGCTTCAGGCCGCGCTCGCCCACACGGGTGTCGTAGCCCTCGGGCAAGGTGACGACGAAGTCGTGGATGCGGGCCAGCCGGGCGGC
>JACMLB010000193.1 GCA_014379805.1 Rhodospirillales bacterium
CCGCCAAACTCAAGGCAATGGGGCCAGGATCTCCGCCCGTTCCGGGCTCCAATCCTGGCCCCATTGCCCAAACCGCGCCCGACGGCGTAACTTCGGCCAAGGCTCTACTTTCAGCCGGATGAGAGTTCCAGAGCAGGTCACGAGGATTTCCGAGGCATCCTTGCGTCCAGCCGTCACCCGTTCCTCGGCGATATCGAAGATCGATTGTCCACGGTAAAGGTGGCGGTCAACGGTGGCCCCGTAATCCAGCAACAGGCGGACGCGCTCCAGGCTTGACCACTTGACGGCTTCGATCAACCGCCACCACGGATGCGTGCCCCTTTCTCGTTGCCAGGTTAAGCGGCGTATTACCCTCGGCGCCCCGGCGCAGCGGATCGTCGCCGAAACCCAGCATGGTACGGACGACACCCGTGATTCTCCCCCGCTTTGACCGAAGTCACGGACCCCTTCCACGCGATCGCCCAAGCTTTGACGCAGTGTGGAGGAATGCGCCATGGCTTCGGAATGCGGTCTGCTTCTCATTGGCCACGGTTCTGCCGGGCTGGCTTTGCCGTTTGGCGCCCTGGCCGCCCAATTGCGGGCGCGGGCGGGCTATGACGAAGTCGCGTGTGCTTTCGTCAAGCAGGGGCCGCCCCTACGCGACGCCCTGTCCTTGGTTTCATCGTCCCATGTGGACGTGTTGCCCATGTTCCTTGGCAGCGGACATTACACCGAGACGGTTATCCCGCAGGCTTTGGGGTTGGCAGGGGCGATGACCGTCCAATCTGGCCGTACAATCACCCTGTTGCCGCCCGCTGGTCATCTCCCGCGCATGCCTGGGGCGGTGGCGGGGTGTGCGGTGCGGACTGCTCGGGGCGCGGGATACGCCGTTGCCAGCACCAGCTTGCTGTTGGTGGCTCACGGCTCGCGCCGTGGTGATGGGGCGGTGGCGGCGCGTAACATTGCTGCCGCCATCGCCGCCAGCCGCTGTTTCGGCGAAGTGGCGTTGGCGTTTTTGGAGGAAGAACCGCATTTGGCCCACTGGCGCCAATTGGTCCAGGGGCGCCATGTGCTGGTTCAGCCGCTGATGATGGCGGCGGGAATCCATTCGGAGCGGGACATTCCGGCTTTGCTCGCACTCAAGTCGGGAGAAGATCGCCGCATCACCATCGCCCCGCCACTGGGCGACGGGGCCGGGCTGGCGGAACTGGTCAATGGCTGGTGCCCGACGAATAGGTGATCTTGTTGAAGACGTTGTACTTGCCTGATGGCCGGCGCATGGGCAGGGCCTTTATTTCCTCGAAGCTGGCCGCATCGTAGACGATCAACTCGCCTTGATCCTCCATGATCGAGACCAGGGCGAAACGGCCATCGCGGCTGAATTCCACATGGGCGGCGGTGCGGCCGGGGCGCGGGCGCAGGGTCTTGACGATCTCCAGTGTCGTGGTGTCGATGATCTGGATGGCATCTTTGTCCTTGCCCAGGGAGACGTCGATCCAGGCATAGGGCGAACGCTCGTGCCCACGCATGAAGAAGCCCGGTCCCAGCGTCGGGAGGCGCTTGATGGTCTTCCAGGTGGTCATGTCGATAATACTGACCACCGCCTCCTTCAAATGGGGCGAGGCCATGACCGGGCGGCCCTGATAGGTCCAGGTGATGCCGGACCCCAGATGGGGCATGCCGGGCAGGTCGATGGTGGCGATCTCGCGGCCCGTGGTCAGATTGACTACCCGGCCCGATTTGCCGTCGCGGGCGGCGCCGATGGCGTTGCGATAGGGCAGGTCGAAGAAGAAATCGTCCAGCGGTTCGCTCAGGCGGATGCGGCGGATGGGGAAGCGGCTATTGTCGGCCAGCCCTTCGGCCATGCCGGCTTCGTAATTGTGGACGAAGCCGCGATAGACCGGGTCGGCGCCGTCCTTATAGGTCAGCTCCCACATTTCGGGCACGTCCTTCAGCGCCACCATGAAGCTGGATCGCGGCGGCGCGGTGTAGACTGCAGACACCCGGCTGCGCTCGCCCTTCTCGCCTGCCACCGCGATGATGTCCATGGGGTGCAGGTCAACCGCATCCAAAATGACCAGGGTATTGGGCAGCACATTGCCCACCGCCAGATAGCGTCCATCATGGGAGGCGGCCACGTTGCGGGTGTTGATGCCGGCGCGCACTTCGGCCAGCAGGGTGCCGGTCCACATGTCGTATTTGGACACCCAGCCATCGCGTGAGGCCAGATAGACGAAGCGGCCGTCGGGCGAGTATTTGGCGCCGCCATGCAGGGCGAAGCGGCTGGCGAAGCGCGCCACCGGTTCCATGCGGTCGCCGTCCAGGATGGTGACGTGATGGTCGCCGGTTTCCACCACGGTGAACAGGTTCAGCGGGTCGGCGGTGAAAGCCGGGCGGTCCAGCTTGGCCGGCTCGGCATGGACGGTTCGAGTGGCCTCGATCTCGGCCATGCCCCAATCGGGCACGGCGGCGGGCGGGCTGAAGACGTAATCGGTCAAAGCGGCAATCTGTTCGGCGTTCAATTTGGCGCCGAAGCCGTCCATGCGCGTGGCCGCGCGGCCCTCGGCGATGACCCGTGCGGCCTCGGCCTTCTTCAACCGCCCCAGGTTTTCCGGCAGTAGCGCCGGGCCGATGGCGCCCAGGCGGTCGGCGCCGTGGCAGGCGGCGCAATGTTCGGTATACAGGCGGTCACCATCGGCGGCGAAGGCGGGGGCGGCCAGCAGCATTGCCAGGGCAAAAGCGCGTTTCATGCCGCGATCTCCTCATCGGTCAGATAGCAGCCGGGGTCCTCGCCCCAGCGGTCGCCCGAGACTTTCTCTGCCCGCACCCGGCTGTTGCCGTTGCACACCGACAGCCAGCGGCAGCCGCCGCAGCGGCCCTTCAGCTTGCGCGGATGGGCTCGTAACCCGGCCATTAGCGGGGTGCCGTCATCGGCCCAGATGGCGGAGAACGGGCGTTCGCGCACATTGCCCAGGCGGGCATGGCCCCACATGGTGTCGGGGTGGACATTGCCCAGATTGTCGATGTTGGCCACGTTGACGCCCGAGGCATTGCCGCCCCATTGGACCAGCTTGGCCTGGATGTGGGCGGCGCGCTCGGGGAAGCGGCGGGTGACCCAGGACAGGAAATAGGGGCCATCGGCGTCGTTGTTGCCGGTGACGTATTCGCGTGGGCGACCGGTTTCCAATTCGCTCAGGCATCGCTCGAACAGCAGATCCATGGCTGAGCGGGTCATGGCGCATTCCGCGTCATCGGCACGGTTGCGGTTGGCGCGCCCGGCGTAATTCAGGTGGGACAGATAGAACTTGTCGGCGGCCAGACCCAGCACGTCGGGCAGATGGTCGCGATTGTCCCGCGTCATGGTGAAGCGCAAACCCACCTTCAGACCGGCCTCGCCCAGCAGGGAAATGCCGCGCATGGCCTCAGTATAGGCGCCGTCGCGGCCACGAAAGCGGTCATGCACCGCACCGATGCCGTCGATGGAAATGCCTACGTAATCGAACTGGGCCGCGCGGATGCGCTCGGCCATGGCGGGGTCGATCAGGGTGCCGTTGGTGGATAGCGAGACGGAAAAGCCCAGCCGTTTGGCCTCGGTAGTAATTTCGAACAGATCGGGGCGCAGCAGGGGTTCACCGCCGGACAGGATCAGCGCCGGGACGCCGAAGCCGCGCAGATCGGCCAAGGTGGTGAAGATTTCACCAGTGGTCAGTTCGTTGGGGAAGTCCTTATCGGCGGAAATGGAATAGCAGTGTCGGCAGGCCAGATTACAGCGGCGCACCAAATTCCAGATCACCACCGGACCGGGCGGGTTGCGGCGCGGTCCCACTGGGGTGGGGGCGTCCAGCTCTCGCATGAATTGGGTCAGGCGGAACATGGGGCCTCCGGTCTATGGTGCGAGCCTGAGGCCCGTCTTCTTAAGGATGCGGGTGGAAAACAACACCAGATGGCTGCGGCTTCTGGCGCCCAGCACGCGGGCGATTTCGGCCACATGGGAATCGGCGGTGTCGCGGTCGCGGCCATGGACCATGGCGAACAGGCTGTAGGGCCAGTCAGGCGGAAAGCGCGGGCGGTGGTAGCAATGGCTGACGAAGTCCAGTTCGGCCACCTGCCTGCCGGCCTCGGCCATGTCTTCGTCGGCCACGTCCCACACGGTCATGCCGTTGAAGCGGTAGCCCAGGGCGTAATGGTTGGGCACCACGCCCATGCGGCGGATGGCGCCGGACTCCAGCAGGCGGGTCAGGCGTTCCATGACCTCTTCGGCGGTGATGCCGATAGTGGCGGCGACCCGGTGATAGGGCTGCTCGTCCAGGGGCAATCCGGCCTGGGTGGCACGGATCAGGGCGCGGTCGATCTGGTCCAGTTCGGTCATGCTTCGAACCTCAGGCCCACGAAGAGTTCTTCGATCTTGGGCATATCAAACACTCGCAGGCCGGTCAGCGCCTGGACTTCGGTCAAGACCTCGTCCTTGCGCTCGGGGGCCTCAGTGGCGATGACGAACCACATGTTCAGGGCATGATCGCGGGCGTAATTATGGGCCACTTCGGGAAAGGCATTGACCATGGCGGCCACCTCGTCGAAGCGGTCTTCCGGCACCGCCATGGCGCATAGCGACAGCGCACCACCCAGGCGTTCGGCGTGCCATAGGGGGCCAAAGCGGGTCAGCACGCCATCGGCCAAAAGCCGCTCGATCCGTGCCATCAACTGGGTTTCGCTCAGACCCAGGGGAGCGGCGGCGGCGGCGAAGGGGCGGTCGCAGATGGGAAAGCCGCCTTGCAGCGAATTGATGATGGCGCGGTCGATCTCATCCATGGGCTTACTCCGCCGCTTGGCGCTGACCGTAATGGGCGCCGCATTGCTTGAACCTGCGGGTCGAGAACAGGGTCTCGCGTCTGTGGTTACGCAGCCCCTCGCGCTCCGCCATGGCGGCGATCATGCCGGTGACCTCGGTGCGGTCACGGCCGTGGACCATGGTGAACAAATTGTAGGGCCAGTCGGGCAGGCGGCGGGGCCGGCGATAGCACAGAGTGACCTCGGGGCAGGAGCCCAAACGTTGCCCCACATCCTCGACCGCGTGGTCGGGAATGTCCCACACCACCATGGCATTGGCGCGGTAGCCCAGTTCGCGGTGGCGCACGATGACGCCCAGGCGGCGGATGATTCCCGCAGTGGACAGGCTGTGCAGCCGGGCGATGACGTCGTCTTCCTCCATCCCGACGGCGTGGGCCAGGGCCAGGAATGGGCGAGGGGTCAAGGGAAGGCCGCCGCACAGGGCGGTTACCAGGGCGTAGTCGCGGTCGCTCAGGTCCATGACAATTCGAACCCCAGATCGATGTGGAAATCCTGTTCCAGCGGCAGATTAAGCACGGTCAGGCCGGTGCGCTGATGGATGTCGTCCAGCACACCGTGGACCGCCTCGGCGCTTGTGGTTGCGACCACGAACCACAGGTTCAGACGGTGATCGCGTTGGTAATTGTGATTGACCTCGGGATAGGCGCTGACCAGGGCGGCAACGCTGTCCAGCCGATCGGTTGGCACCGCCATGGCGGCCAGGGTGGAGGCGCCTACCGTATGGGGCCGCAGCACGGCGCCGACTCGGCTGACCGCGCCGCTGTTGGTCAAGCGGTCCAGCCGGTCGATCACCTCGGTTTCGCCGATGCCCAGGCGTTCGGCCATGGCGGCGTAGGGGCGGGCCACCAGCGGCAAATCGCGCTGGAAGTCCTGCAGCAATTGCCGGTCGATGGGATCCATGGTCATAGCCCCAAGCGATGAGCGCGGGCAGTGAAGAAGATGCCGGACGGCTTGGACACCTGCATTTCCGCAAGGCGCTCCAGGGTCTCGGTGTCATAGACGCTGACTTGGTCGCTATCCCGCGCCGACAGCCACACCCGCTCGCCGCGCGGGGTGAATTCCATGTGCAGGATGGCTTTGCCCGGCTCCAGGGTGCGGATCACCTTGCGGCTGGGCACGTCGATGATTTGGACCTTGCCGTTGTCCGGCGTTGCGAAATTGACCCACAGCCGCCGGCCGCCCGGTTGCAGCATGGCGAAGACCGGCTGGCCCGCCACTGGGATGCGGGCGATTTCACGCCAGTTGGTGGTGTCGGCCACCAGCACCTCGTGGCGGCCAATGGCGGGCAGGAAAGCCTCGGTGCCCGAGGCGGCCCAGCCTTCCAGATGAGGCATCTTGTAAACCGGCAGCGCCTGCTCGCCCTTGCCGTAATGGTCCAGCACGCGGGTCACGCCCCCGTCGGGGTTCCACAAATCAAGCTTGGCAAGGCCGTCTTCGCCGAACAGGCCGGCGATGTAATAGCGGCCATCCTCGGTGACCAGCGCGTCATAGGGCTGGCGACCAATGCCGGTGAATTTGCGTATGGCGGGCGCGCGCGGGTTCGACAGATCGGCCAGCCAGATTTCCCCGGCATCGTAAAGCGAGAAGGCGAAGCGGTTGCCCGGCGCGTCTTCCAACCCGACCACTTTGGACAGCTTGCCGTCGGCGCCCATGGCGGGGATATGGGCGACCAGCTCCATGGTCTCGGAGTCGAACACCTTGACCCCGCCGGGGGTGTAATTGGCCACCGCCACCAGCTTGCCGTCGGTGGAGATGGCGCCGCCGATGGAATTGCCGCTTTGCACCACGCGGGCGGCAATGCGGCGCGCCAACAAATCCACCTTGGTCAGCCCGCCATCGCGGCCAAAGACGAAGGCGAAGCGCTCGTCGCGTGAGAACACCACCGAGGCATGGGACAGATCGCCCAAGCCGTCGATCTCGGCCAATTGCGTGTTGTGGGAGTGCTCCACCAGCATCAGCTTGCCGTCGGCCCGTTCGACCACCACACCCAAATCGCCGGTAGCGCGCCATTGGGGACTGGCGCAGGCGGCCAGCAGGGTCAGCGCGGCGAAAGCGGCGGTTCTAGCGAGCATCGGGCTCTCCCTTGAGCAGGCGGGCAAGGAATGCGGCATCGTCTTCGCTCAGCATGCCGCGCCAGGGCGGCATGGGGGTGCCGGGGCGGCCGTCCAAAATGGTGGCGGCGATGGCTTCGGTGGAGAGTGGCTGCATATTCTCGGGCAGCAGGGGCGAACCCAGGCCGCCCTTCAAGGTCAGCCCATGGCAAGAGCCGCAATCTTCGTAGAGCAGGCGGGTCAGTTCCGCGCGGCGTTCGGCGGCAAAAGCGGGCAGGGCCACTAGCAGCAGCGCGGCAACCAGGATTTTATGCATCCACTCCCTCCGCCAACTCTTGCCGACAGGTTGAGGGTCGCTCTAGTGCGACACCGACAACCTTGCCGATGATCAAGAGGGCGGGCGGTTTTGGCATATGGGTGGCGACGTCTTCGGCCAAGCGCCCCACGGAAGAAAAAATGGTGCGCTGCTGGGGCGTGGTGCCGCGCTCGATGATGGCGACCGGAGTGGTGGCGGGCAGGCCGGCGGCTTGCAGATTGTCGGCCAATTGTTGCGAGGTGCCCATCCCCATATAGACCACCAGGGTGCAATTGGGATCGGCCAGGGCCTGCCAGTCCAAATCAAGGTCGCGGTCTTCCTGGCGGTGGCCGGTGACCAGCCGCACGCCGTCAGACAGACCGCGAAAGGTCAGCGGAATACCGGCTGCCGCAGCGCAGCCCATGGCGGCGCTGATGCCGGGAACGATGTGGTGGGGGATGCCGTGACGGGCCAGTTCGCGCGCTTCCTCGCCGCCGCGTCCGAACACGAACGGGTCGCCGCCCTTCAGGCGGACCACGTCGTGGCCGTCGCGGGCCAGACTGACCAGCAGGGAATTGATCTCGGGTTGGGGAACCGAATGGCGCCCGCTTTCTTTGCCCACGTCGATGCGCCGGGCGCTGGCGGGGATCATGGCTAGGACCGCCTCGCTGACCAAGCGGTCATAGACGACGACTTGGGCGGAACTGATCAGACGGGCGGCCTTCATGGTCAGAAGGTCAGGGTCGCCGGGGCCCGCCCCGACCAGATGAACGCAGCCGAGTTTTTTCATGGCGGACCTCCCAAAACAGGAAAATGGGGCGGAAGGAAAACACCTCCCCCCGCCCCGGCAGGCTTTAATAAACGTCGTGCTGGGTGTTGAAGATGTTGAACTTGCCGGTGGGGGTGATCAGGCGCGGGTCCTTGATCACCTTCTTCAGCTTGCGAGTTTTGTCGTCAACCACGACCAGGGCGGACGTCTTGGTCTTGCCGCTCCACACCGAGAACCAGACCTCATCACCGGCCTTGTTGTATTCGGGCTGCACCACGCGCGGCGCGGCATCGCCCACATCGGCCCATTTGGCGATGGGCAGGACTTCGGCCTTCTTGTCCAGATTCGCGATGTCGAACACGGCCACCGAGCCAGCCACGTCCATGTCCGGGTTCAGCGTGGTGTCGACCCACAAATTCTTGGACTTGGGATGGGTCTTGATGAACAGCGACCCGCCGCCCTGGCCTTCCAGTTTGCCGACCACCTTCCAGGCGTTGGCCTTATGCTTGATGGGATCGGAACCAATCATCACGATGGAGTCATCGCCCAGATGGCTGGTGGCCCACACCGGACCGAATTTGGGATGGACGAAGTTGGCGCCGCGGCCCGGATGGGGCTTGATGCCGGTATCGATCAGCGCGGTCAGCTTGCCTTCCTTGGTATCGACCACGGCCACTTTGTCCGACGCGTTGGCGGCAACGAAGAAGTAACGTCCTGTGGAATCCAGGCCACCGTCATGCAGGAAGCGGGCAGCGTCGATGGTGGTGGACTTCAGATTTTTGAGGTCCGAATAGTCCACCATCATGATCTTGCCGGTTTCTTTCACGTTCACCACGAATTCGGGGTGGTAGTGCGAGGCGAGGATGGAGGCGACGCGGGGTTCCGGGTGGAATTCCTGGGTGTCCACGGTCATGCCACGGGTGGACACGATCTTCAGCGGCTCCAGGGTATCGCCGTTCATGATGACGAATTGCGGCGGCCAGTACGCGCCGGCGATGGCGTATTTGTCCTCATAGCCCTTGTACTTGGACGTTTCGACCGAGCGGGCTTCCAGGCCGATCTTGATCTCGGCCACCGTGTCGGGCTGTTCCATCCACATGTCGATCAGATTGATCTTGGCGTCGCGGCCGATGACGAACAGATAACGGCCCGAGGCCGACACGCGGGAAATGTGAACGGCATAGCCGGTCTTGAGGATGTTGATGATTTCCTTGGTGTCGCCATCGATCAGCGCGATCTCGCCGGCATCGCGCAGGGTGACCGAGAAGACGTTCTCGATATTGACCTTGTTCATCTTTTTGGTTGGGCGCTTTTCGGGCGGGATCACCACCGTCCAGCTGTTCTTCATGTCGGCCATGCCGAATTCGGGCGGCTGGGGCGGTTCGTTCAGCAGATAGCGGGCCATCAAGTCGATCTGGCGCTCGTTCAGCTCGCCCGAGGTGCCCCAATTGGGCATGCCGGCGGCGGTGCCGTAATTGATCATGTCCTTCAGGCCATCAAGACCAAGCTCGCGGGTCTTGTCGGTGGTCAGCGGCTTGCCGGTGGCGCCCTTGCGCAGCACGCCATGGCAGCCGGCGCAGCGTTCGAAGAAGATCTTCTTGGCTTCGTCGAATTCGGCGGCGGTCAGGACGGGCACGCCGGGTTTGGTGCCGGGCTGTTCCATCTTGGCTTGGCCGACGATTTCGTTCTGGGGCGTGTAACTGGGGCCCTTGCTGTCGGGGTGCTTGTCCTCGGCGCTGGCCGAAAGGGTGATGCCGGTGGCGAGGGCAAGAGCCGCCGCGCAGGCGAATAGACGGTGTTTGAGCATAAAACCTCCCAGTGCAGCCGAGTTGCTGCGGGCGATCTTTGGCCCGGTCTGCGGGGTGGCGATGTGACATTCGTCAACCAGCGCGCCTTTTCTGTGCGCATAACCAAGGTCAAGGATTTCCCCACCCGCGCGCGTACCGTGATGCGGATACATCTGTGACGCGGGGTGAAGCATGGGGCCGGACGTCGCCGTTTTACCCAGGCATCCGTTGTTCCGTGGCATGGCCGCAGTGGATTGGGACGCGTTGCTGGATCAGGCCGAACGGCGCAACGTCCCGGTGGGCACTGATCTGGTGCGTGCCGGCGCTCCGGCGACCCATTTGTTCCTTATCCTCGGCGGCGAAATCGAGCTGACCCCTCCCGGCGAACCGCCCTTGCGTCTTCATTGCGGCGACTGTGTCGGAGAGGACGCGGTACTGGCCACCACGCCCCACAGCGCCTCGGCCCGCGTGGTAGCGGACGCGCTGGTGGCGGCGGTGAATGGGGCGAACCTGAACTCCTATTTCGACACCCATTTCAATGCCTCGGTAACGGCGCTGGCCGAGCTTGCCGCCAACCTGCGCAATCAGGTGCGCCAAATCACGGAACTGAAACTGCAATCCACCACGGAAAGGCTGGCCCATTTTCTCGCCAGCCTGACCGAATGCGCGGCGGGGCCGGTGCGTCTGCGGCTGCGGGTCGAGAAGCGGGAGTTGGCATCTCAGCTGGGCATGGACCCGGCCACCTTGTCGCGGGCCTTCGCCAAGCTGCGTAAGCTGGGCGTGGATGCGACCCAACGGGATCTGGTGGTGATCGACGACGTGGCCGTGCTGCGTCACTTGGGCGGTTTAGCCGAACCACTGTGTTGAAAAGGCTGCTGCCATGACCTGTCCATGCCGCCCGTTATGCATCGTCCGTAAACCCGGCTGCACCGAAACCGCCCCGATTTCCGCCGGCAAAGTATCGTTGTCCATGCTGGTGGAGGCGGTGTGCGGCGTTCCGCTGTTTGACGGATTGGACCGGGCGGTGGTGCAGCAATTGTTGGGCGATGCCTCGGTCTCCTTCCATGAGCGCCGTTTCGTGCTGTTCGAGGCGGGCACCCTGGCCGAGTTCTTCTATATCGTCGTCGAAGGACAGGTGAAGCTGTCGGCGCTGAACCCGGACGGGCGCGAGAGCATCGTCGAGGTCTTCCCGCCCGGCACCTCGTTCGGCGAGGCCGCCATGCTGATCGGTGCCGAGTTTCCCCTGGCGGCTGAGATTATCGAAGACGCGACCTTGATCCGGGTGGGCCGCCGCGCTTTTATCGCCACCCTGCGCGCCAATCCCGTCGCCGCGCGTACCATGATGGCGGCGTTGTGCCGGTGGAACCGCAAATTGGCCGACGAAATTCACACGCTGAAGGATTCCGAACCGTGGCAGCGCGTGGTCTCCTATCTGCTGGCGCTGGCCGGCGATGGCGAAGGAGAAGCGGTGGTGGCACTGCCCTTCAACCGGGAAGTCCTGGCCAGCCGCATGGGCATCCGCCGCGAGAGTTTGTCGCGGGTGCTGGCCCGGCTCAAGCGCATGGGGGTGAGTTCCATGGGCAATGAAATCTGCATCGCCGACGTTGGTGCGTTAAGACGCCATTGCGTGGAATTCGATGCAGCGCGAAACGAATGAGGAGCCCCTTGAAGTGCAAAGCATGGCGTTAAACACGTTCTCCACGGATGATTTGCTCTCGCGCAAAGAGCGGCTGGAGGACGCCATCATCGCATTGGCAAAGCACCTTGGCGTGCCGGTCGACTATGCATTTGCAATGGTCCAATCCGCTCGGTCGTGCAGCCCCAATGCCGAAGACCATATCTCGTTGTTGGAGATGCTGGTCGAGATCGAGGCCATCAAATATACGCTGGTTGCCCGACGCCTGCGGGAACTTGGTGAGGGGTAGGTCCGGTCAGGCCACCCCCGCCAGCGCGACCGGGCGTTCCGAGCGTATGTGCCGGTATTGACCGAAGCGCACGAACTCCCTTGGCATGGCACCGGCGCTGATGGCGGCGGCAAGGCCAATGGGGTCGTTGATGACCAGCCCGCCGACCACCTCGATGCCATAGTGATACAGCCGGGGTGTCAGCGGCGTGGCCGGGCCGACCACGGCCACGCGGGAGCCGTGGGCCAGGCGCAGAATGCGGGGCAGGGTGCGGTTGATGATGGCCGAGGATGCCACCACGGCGGCGGCACAGCCGGGCAGCAGCGTGTCCATGGCGATGGTGGGATACTCGCCTGGCCGGGGTTCGGTTTCGATCACCTGCGGATTGGTCAGCACGTCGGCCAAACCGGGGAAGGCGCCGATGACGACCACGCGGCCAGCCTCGTGACCGAATACCTCGGCCCCGTTGCCCATGTGCCCGTCCAGGTCGAAGCGGTTGTAATGGGCGTTGATGGCGGCGATGCCCAGCGCCATTTCCAGCGGGTCCCACGATTGCGATAGCTGGGCCAGTTGGCGCAGGCTTTTGCGTTTCAACTGGGGCAGGCGGGGCAGCAATTCCTTAGCACTGCGGGGTAAATAGGCCAGTCCTGCGCCGGCAGGGCCTTGCACCATCAGCCAGCGCGGGCCGCACACGATGTCGCGGACTTCGTCATTGGCGACGCCTAAGGCAAGGTCGCTGTACAGCCGCTCCGGTCCCCACCATTGCCACAACGCGCGCATGTTGGGCGCCATGATAGTGCCGCGCTGCCCGGCGAAATTCAGCCACTGCTGAAGGTCGCCGCCGGAGATGGAGGTGACCACCGGCATGCCCTGGGACACACCCTCTTCGATGGTCGCCAGCATTTCCTTGGCCGCTGCCTCGAAGGCACTGAACCGGCTGATAACCACCAGATCGGCATCGTCGCGCATGGCCCGGCGCAGGCTGCGCGCGGCATGGTCCATGCGGTCTGCGGCGGACATCTTGCCGCTGGCGATATCCAGGCATTGCAGGGATTCGAATTGGACAGACCCGCCCACATTGAAGCCGCGGTCGCGCAGGGTCAGGGCGAATTTCGCCAGCAGATCGTCCACCGGGATTGTGGGTTCGTGGATGACCACGCCGGGGTTGATCCAGGGAGCTTTGGTGGGCTCGAACATGTTACGGCGCCAATTCCGGGTTGTGCCCGCCAAACAGTGCCGTGGTTTTCCCTAGGCGGCAATAGAACTTCCGGGAAGGGGCGTCAAAGCTGGCGGCGTCGGCGTTGCGATGGCGACCCGCATCTGCGCCCCCTTTAGTTCACCTTGAAGCCGTGTTTGGCGAAGACGCCCTTGGCTTCGTTGGTGCGGACGAAGTCCAGCAGCGCCTTGGCCCCGGCGGTTTCCTTGCCCGTGACCAGGGCGAAGGGATAGACGATGGGGTCGTGCATGGTATCGGGGAACACGCCGACGATCTTGACCTTCTTGGAAACGGTGGCGTCGGTGGCATAGACAACGCCCAACGGCACCTCGCCGCGTTCGACGAAGGCCAGGGCGGCGCGCACGGAGTCGGCGCTGGCGATCTTGGGTTCCACCGCTTTCCACTGGCCGGCGCGCTCCATGGCCTGCTTGAAGTACAGGCCGACCGGCACGCTATCGGGATTGCCGGTGGCGATGCGGCCATTACCGGCCAGGGCGGCGATGTTGGTCTTGGCGTCCAATTCGGCCTTGGTCAACTTGGAGTCCACGGGCGCCACCAACACCAGGGTATTGCCCAGCAGGTTGAAGCGGGTGTCCGAATTGACCAGCTTCTTCTCGGCCAGATAATCCATCCATTTCAGATCGGCTGAGGCGAACACTTGGGCGGGCGCCCCTTGCTCCACCTGCTTGGCCAGTCCCGACGAGGCGGCGTAGGACGGCTTAATGGTGTGGCCGGTCTTGGCGGTGAAGTGCTCGCCCACCTCGTTCAAGGCATTGGTCAGCGACGCGGCGGCGAAGACGAAAACTTCCTCGGCTTGGGCGGCCATAGTCCATAGGCCGAGGGCAAGGCCGGCGGCGGCTCCCCGAAAACGCTTCAACATGCGGGTGTCTCCCCTTGTGTGCGGGCGGCGGCCAGCCAAACGGTATGTAGTAAATGTACATGGATTGACCCGTCTACCTCTATGGAGACATTCCAGCCCATTGTGGTAGTGCGGATGCTCCCAGCCGGTTAGGCGGCGAAGCGCCTAGACTCCCCTCATCAGCGCGATGGAGAGTGTTATGAAGGCGTTATGGATCATGGGTTTTGCGATCGCGCTGAGCGGCTGCGCGGCGCCATCCGAAACCACCACCTTTGCCGCCAGTTTCGTTACCCCCGGCGTGACGCTCGCCTCGGCCCAAGGTTGCGCCACCTTGCAGGTCAAGTACGGCTTGGCCGTTTGCAAGGATGACGTGGCTTTGGTGCAATCGGCGGGCGCCCGCGAGGTGCCGGCGCTGGACATCGAACGCCCGCAGGAAATCGTCGGCCATGAGGCTCATCATGCCGTCCTCGACGGAGCGTCGTGATCTAACCTTGTTCCCAACCCCTCCCGCCCCCAATTCATTCAGGCATGGTCAATGGGAGGATCGATGCCGACCATAGGAGATAGCCCGCGTGAGCGTGGTTGGCGTCCGGCGGCGGCATGGACCAAGCCGGGCCGGTTCTGGATGGTTTGGCCCCAGGTCAGCGGCGATAAGGACCATGACGAAGCCGCCCGCGAGGATTGCCTGGGGCTGGCTGAACTGCTGTCCGACTACGCCCCGGTCTCCATCATCTGCCCGCCCCGTGACGTGGCCGAATGCGCCTTGCGCTCACCCACCGGCGTGGGGGTGCTGGCGGCGGAGCATGACGGCTCGGCCCTTCGTGGCCACGCCCCCCTGTGGTTGTTGGATGGCGATGGCGTTCTGGCGGCGGCAGTGGTGACCTCGCCCCTGTCGCGCGTTATGGCCGAAACCGCCGGTGTGGTGGTGATCGACGCGCCGCCCGGCCTGCCCGCGACGCTGGAGATGGATGGCGAGGGAACCGCCCTAGTCAGGGCGCGCTCGGTGGCGGAAACCGGGCCGCTGGCCTTGATGCTGGAACAATGGCTGGGGCTGGAGCGGCTGGTTTGGCTGACCGTGCCCGAAACAGGTGCGTCCCTGGGTGCTCGCTTCCTTGCCCCCGGCGTGGTCTGCGTGACCATGGAGCGGGACGAGCGGCATCCCCACTTCGCCCAGCGTGCCGTCAACCGCGACATTCTAGCCGAGGTGGTCGACGCGCGCGGGCGCCGGCTTGCCTTGGTGGAATTGCCCTCGGCCAAGCGCCGGGATGGCTGCTATGCCGATTGCCTGGTGGCGGGTGAGCAAGTGGTGGTGCCGGAATTCGAGGACGGGCGCGGCAGCGACGCCTTCGCCCAGGTGGTGGCCGCCTTGCCCCACCGGAAGGTGGAGGCCTTCCCCTCAAGCTGGATCGCCCCGGCAGGTGCCGGTTTGGGGTCTGCGGTGGCGGTGCAACCGGCGAAGGCTTAGGTGGGTTCCGCTTGACGACGCAGTATATCCACCGCGCGTTCGGCGTGGCGCAATTCGCGGTCTTGGAAGCGGCGCATAAAATCGACCCGGCTTTCCCATTCGCCCAGCATGTCACGCGGGCGGTCGGGATCGGCCTTCTCACCGGTCAGCGCGCCGATGGTGCTGGCGTATTCGGGGTGGAGTTCGCTGGGGAAGCCGATCTGCTGGTATTCCGCCCAGTTCAGCCAGCCCTCCAGATACAGTTCGTGGGCGATTTCGGCGAAGCGGCGGGGCGAGACTCGGCGTAGGTCGTGGCGGGGCTGGGGGATGGGCGGTGGTGGCGGTAGGGCCAGAATGGGGTCTACCCGCCGCATGGGGCGCGGCAGCGCCAATAGCGGCGCCGGTTGGGGGCGCGCCAGTTGGGGTCTGGACGGCAGCAACCGGGCGACCAACCGCCTCATTTTTGGTGGGCGAGCCGGCGGCCGGCGGGGACGCTATTCAAGGCGTCGCCCAACAGGGATTCCAGTTCGGGCACGGTGGACAGCGAACGCAATTGGTCGTAGCTCAACGTGCCTTCGGCGAACAATTCCTCCACCAGGGCGGCAACTTCGATCATGCTTGGGGTCGCCGGGGCGCATTGAGGCGGCGGGGCTAAGGGCGATAGCGTTTGCACCGCCCCCACATAGGGGGTGGCGGTGCTGATGATACTCAGCCAGCGCGGAGCGAAGTCAAAAGTCACGCTGCCGTCCTCCCCGTTTAGAGCAACCTCAAATAGTCCACCGCAAGGGCCATGCCAGTTGCTGCATGGCTGAAACCGGCGCCCTGGACCTAGGACAGATAGGCAATATCTGCCGAGTCCAGGCAGATATTGCCGGGGTGCCGGGCAACATCGACCGGGTGGACATGGGTGATCCTACGGATGGTGGGGGCGGAACCTCTGGTGGCGCTGTGCGCGCAATGTATAATGACTTCAAATTAGCTTGGAGGCTTTGATGCATCGGCGGGTTTGGGCGGCGGGTTTCGCTGCGGTGGTATTAGGCGCGGTGGCGGCCCAGGCGGGGCCGGCCGACCTTGCGCCCCATCGCGCCATCTACGCCATGGGCCTGTCCACCATGAAGTCCGGGTCGGGCATTGCCGCCGCCTCGGGCACCATGAGCTATGAGTTCGACGATGCCTGCGATGGCTGGGTGGTGGAAAACCGCATCGCCATCAATTACGCCTACACCGAGGGCGGACAGGTCATGTCCACCACGGATTTCATCACCTGGGAATCCAAGGACGGGCTGCACTATAAATTCCGCATGCGCAACACCCGCGACGGCCAAGTGACCGAAGATGTGGAAGGCGCCGCCGACCTCAAGGGCAAAGGCCAGGGTGGCGTGGCCAAGTTCATCCGGCCCGAGCCCATTACCATGCAATTGCCCAAGGGCACCTTGTTCCCCACCGAGCACACGGTGCGCCTGATCGACGCCGCCCAATCCGGCGGACGGTCGTTCTGGCGCGTGGTGTTCGACGGTTCGGGCACGGAAGGCCCGTACGAGGTCAACGCGCTGATCGGCGGCCCCAGCCAGGCCTTCCCGGCCAAGGTGGCGAGCCCGCTGGTGGCTAGCCCTGCTTGGCCCATGCGGCTGGCGTTTTTTCCGGTCGCCACCAAGGACCCGCTGCCCAATTTCGAGATGGCGCTGACCTACCATCCCAACGGCGTGTCCCAGGAAATCGTGCAAGCCTTCAAGAATTTCAGCCTGAAGGGCAAATTGCAGAGCATCGAGGCTTTGCCCCAGAAGCGTTGCTGAGTATAAACCGACGTTTGCTGCGCCCAGCCAAAAAGGAATTCCCATGACCGAGGCCGGCCAGGACGAAGACCTCGTCCGCCTTGAAGCCATCGTCGCCGAGCATCGCGCCAAATTGGCAGCCGAACCCGATGCCGCTTTTCCTGCCTATGCCGACGCCCTGATGGGCTTGGCTGCCAAGCAGGCCGATCAGGGCAAGCTGGACGAGGCGCTGTCCACCGCCGAAGAAGGCGCCGGTCATTTCCGCCTGCTGTTCGACGCCGACCCTGCCGGTTTCGCCGTGGCCTTGGCGTCTGCGCTGAACAATCTGTCCAACCGCCTGTCCGATCTGGGCCGCGACGACGAAGCCCGCCAAGCGGGGGATGAGGCGTTCGATCTGGCGCGGCGCGCCGTCTCCACCAATCCCGATCAGGCCCGCTTCGTGCTGGTCTCGACCCTGATGAACCAGTCGGGCCGGTCGTGGCGCGCGGGCCAGTCCCTGCGTGCCATCGAAGAAATCGGCACCGCGGTGGAAACCTTCCGAGACGGCGGCGAGGCGTTGTTCTCGTTCCTGGGCGTCATGGTGGACGCGCTGCACCGCAACGCCATGGCCCTGTCCGAAGCTGGCCGTTGGGAAGAAGCGGTGGCCGTGCGCCGCATGACCGCCAAATTGTTCCCCGAGGACCGCGTTCCGGCGCCGGTCAACCATCTGTTGGCGCTGACCCTGCAGCAGGCCGCCTTTGCCGCCAGCCGCGACGGCCGCCCCGGCGAGTCGCTGCCTTTGGTGGAAGAGGCGGTGTATCTGGCCCGCGATCTGGCCGAGGTGGCGCCCGAACAGTACCGCCTGTTCCTGGCCCAATCCCTGGCCAACCTTGCCAGCCGCCAGCACGAAGCCCATGCTGACGCGGAAGCGTTGGATTCGGCGCTGGAAGCGGTCAATGCCTTCCAAGAAGTTGCCAAGGTGGATGCACCCAGCGCCATCGTGCCGCTGTCGGCCACCTTGGAAACCTTCGCCGCCATCCTGACTACGCTGGGTCACGACGAACAGGCCCGCAACGTGCTGGCCCAGCGCGAGCAGTTGATGAGCGCCATGAAGCCGGTCGAGGACTAAATAGGCCTAAGGTCGGAGCAAAGGCGGCGGTGCTTGCCTTTGCTCCACCCGGTTCGTAAACTTCCGCCCTTCCTTTTGCCCTCTTTGACGCGGAACCTGTTCAATGGCCGAGCTGCCGCCCGAAATTGCCGCCATGAGCTTTGAAGAGGCCTTGGCCGAATTGGACAAGATCGTCCGTCAGCTCGAAACCGGCGGGACTAAGCTGGACGACGCCATCAATTCCTATGAGCGCGGCGCCCAGTTGAAGCGCCATTGCGAAGCCAAGCTGAAGGAAGCCCAGGCCAAGGTCGAGCGCATCTCGTTCGGTCCCGACGGACAGGTTTTCGTCGAGCCGGCCAATATCGAATCTTAGGACGCTCCGTGACTGCCATTCCTTCCGAAGGCCGTCTGGCCCAGGCGCTGAAAGCCACCGGCGAGGCGGTGAACGCCGAGCTGGAGATTCTACTGCCGGTGGGAAGCGGGCCCGAGCACCGCGTCCACGATGCCATGCGCTATGCCTCGCTGGATGGCGGCAAGCGGCTGCGCCCGTTCCTGGTGCTGCAATCCGCTGCCTTGTTCAACGTGGCTGAAGCGGCGGCGCTGCGGGTGGCGTGCGCGGTGGAGATGGTCCATTGCTATTCCCTGATCCATGACGATCTTCCCTGCATGGACGACGACGATCTGCGCCGTGGCCGTCCCACCTGCCACCGGCAGTTCGATGAGGCCACCGCGTTGCTGGCTGGTGATGCCCTGCTGACCCGCGCTTTCGAGGTACTGGCGGCGGACCCCACCCATCCCGACCCGGCGGTGCGCTGCCCGTTGGTGTGGGAATTGGCCCACGCCTCGGGCGGTCAGGGCATGGTCGGCGGTCAGATGGTGGATTTGCGCGCCGCCGAGTTCACCATGGACGTGCCCGCCATCACCCGCTTGCAGCAGATGAAGACCGGCCGCCTGATTGGTTTCTCGTGCGAGGCGGGGGCGGTGCTTGCCAAGGCGGCGCCCAATCTGCGCCAAGCGTTGAAGAATTATTCCCACGATCTGGGTCTGGCTTTCCAGATTGCCGACGATTTGCTGGATGTGGAAGGCGATGCTGCCCAAGTGGGCAAAGCGGTGGGCAAGGATGCCGATGCCGGCAAGGCGACTTTCGTGTCCCTGTTGGGTGTCGAGCGGGCTCGGGCCCAGGCCAACATGCTGGCCGACCAAGCCTGCGCCCATCTTGATCCGTTCGGCGAAAAGGCCGATTTGTTGCGCGCGACGGCCCGGTTCGTGGTCGAGCGGCGGGCCTGAGAGGACAACAGATGAACAGCCTGCCGCCCAAGCCCGCTTCACGCCTGCTCGACCGGGTTAACCAGCCCAAGGATATCAGCGGATTTTCCGCCGACGAGATCAAGCAGCTCGCCGACGAAGTGCGCCAGGAAATGATCGAGGCGGTGTCCGTCACCGGCGGTCATCTGGGCGCCGGTCTGGGCGTGGTCGAACTGACCGTGGCCCTGCACCACGTGTTCAACGCGCCCAAGGACAAGCTGATCTGGGACGTGGGCCACCAATGCTATCCCCACAAAATCCTGACCGGGCGCAAGGACCGCATCCGCACCCTGCGCCAGGGCGGCGGGCTTTCGGGTTTCACCAAGCGGTCTGAATCCCAATACGACCCGTTCGGCGCGGGCCATTCCTCCACCTCCATCTCCGCCGGTTTGGGCATGGCCGTGGCCCGTGACCTGAAGGGCGAGAACTTCAACGTCATCGCCGTCATCGGCGACGGCGCCATGAGCGCGGGCATGGTTTACGAGGCCATGAACAACGCCGGCTCCATGGATTCCAAGCTGGTGGTCATCCTCAACGACAACGACATGTCCATCGCGCCGCCGGTGGGCGCCATGAGCGCGTATCTGTCGCGCCTGCTGTCGTCGCGCCCCTATCTGTCC
>JACMLB010000194.1 GCA_014379805.1 Rhodospirillales bacterium
CCGGCGGGGGCCTCGCTTTCGCGGAAGGCGGGGGCTTTGCACAGCCGACCGGCGGGGTCGACGACGCGAATTTGGTCCAGGGTCACCACTTGGCCTAGATAGGGGGAATTCAGCGCGCCCACGGCTTCGGCGGCATAGTCCTGGACCACCACCCAATCGCCGCCCGGCGCCTCGGCAGCCACTCCCGGCTGGACGGTCAATACCGGCGGTTCGGACGCGCAGGCGGCTAGGGCAAGCACGGACACAACGGCAAGACGCTTCATGGAAGACCCCTTCGGAATGACTTACGCACTTTATGCCACAACCGAGAGGCTTGGACCATCGGCCTATGCCCCTGCCAGCCTGGGCAGAGGCCGTTCGGCTAAATTGACCCTCAGGCCGATTCGACGATGATGGCCCTCGCAAACGGTCAGGGAGGTTTGGCGTGTTCTTCACCAATATCCGTATCGAAGCCCCATCCGATCGGCCAAGCCCCATGCAGGTCATGGTGAACGCCGCCACCACTGCCGCCAACGGCGCCAGCTTCGGCTGGAGCCTGTTTGCGCCCTATCGCTTCGTGCAGTTCATGTATGGGGTGAACCGGTCGCTGACGCGGACCCTGTTCATGGTCTAGGGCAAGTTTGTTGCCTCCCGAGGCGAAGGGGCACGGATGGACGAGGGCGGTCGGGCCGACCAATAAAACAAAAAACGCCGGCCCAAAGAAGAATAAGACAGAAGAATAAGAACAAGACCCGCAGGCCGGCCCCGCCGCCGGCCCTTCCGTGCCCCTCCTCCTCGGGAGGAGCGTCCGCCAAGAACGAACACCCCTCCCGGCTTCTCCGGGAGGGTTTTTTTCTTCCTTATTCGTCATTCCGGGCGAAGCGTAGCGCAGACCCGGAATCCATGATCGGTGCACCACCATGGACCCCGGATCGGCGCTGCGCTTGTCCGGGGTGACGGGGGACGTGTTAAAAGAACTTCCCCGCCTCCGTTTCGGCCTCTGCGGCGCGGGAATCATCCAGGCGTTTGAACAGGCTGGCGGCATGTTTAAAGGCGCTCAGGGCCTTTGCCGGGTCTTCCAAGGTGAGGTGGCGCCCCAGATCCATCAGGATTTCGGCCTCGCCCTTCAGGTGGCCGGTGGCGGCGTATAAGTGCCGCGCGATCTCAAAGTAGCGGCGTGCCTCGGCATGGTTGCCCAGATGGACCAGAATATGGCCCAAGCCGTGGCAGGCGGCGGCTTCGCCCAAGGCGTCACCGGCTTCGCGATAGGCTTCCAGCGCTTGTTCGTATTCCTCATGGGCGGTGTCGTATTGGCCCAGTTTGCGGTGCAACTGGCCCATGGCCTTCAGCACATTGGCTTGGCCCAAGGTGTCGTTGGCGCGCTGGTACAGGCTCAGGGCTTCGCCGTAACGATCCAGCGCCATGTCCTGGCGACCTTGGTCCCGTTCCATGTGGCCCTGGCGTTTGGCAACATGGGCAAGGCCGGAATGGTCCGAGGCGCTGTCATACAACTCCCGCGCCGAGGCGAAGAACTGCTCAGCGTCCTTGGCATTGCCCTCGCGGTGGGCCAACTCGCCCAATCGCACCAGGATACCGGCCTGATCGTGTTGGTCGCCGTCGCGGGCGTAAAGGGTCCGCGCGTCGGCATAGGCTTCGCGGGCGGCGGCCAAATGGCCGGTCTCCACCTCGAAATCTCCCAGCATGGTCAGGGCGTTGGCCTCGCCGGGGGCATCGCCGTTTTCGTGATACAGCAGCCGCGCCCGGCGGAAGGCTTCCCGCGCCTGCTGGGGAGTGCCGGCAAGCCACAGCTTTTCGGCATCTTCAAGGGTGGTGTCGGCGGCCGTTTTGGTCATGATCTTGGTCCGCGCTAGGGTTTCCTCATCTGACAAAGGTAAGGCCGCTCAGGCTCCGGGTAAACCGTCCGCGTGGTGAAGGGGGCGGTTGAGGAAATATCGCTTTGCCCTTCTCCTTTGCGGGATTAAACCTAGACACATGCGCCTTGGTCTCCTGCTGCTCGTTTTAATGGTCCCCACCGCTGGTTTCGCGGCCGATTGCAATGCGCCGGCGGAGCCGAAGGTGGATTGGCAACGCTGCTATCTGGATGGCCGCGACCTGTCCGGTCACGATTTGACCGGTGCCCGGTTGCGGGAAACCAGTTTTCAGCGGGCCAAACTGGACAAAGCGGTGCTGGTCGAGGTTGACGGCTATCGCGCCCGCTTCATCAGCGCGGCAATGGTCGGGGCGCAATTGGATAGAGGCGTGTTCTCCGAGGCCGACTTCACCAAGGCCGACCTCAGCAATGCGTCGCTGAAAGACGCCGATTTGCGCCGCGCCAAGTTCTTCCGCGCCAATCTGCGCGGGGCCGATCTGACCGGAGCAAAGACCGGTACGGCGGATTTGTTGAATGCGGATTTGTCAGGGGCCCGCTGGACCGATGGCAAACGGATTTGCGCCGAGGGCTCCCTCGGTCAATGCAATTAGCTTAGGCGTACGGTGATGAAGTTCTGTGACCCCTATGATGTGGCTGCCCACTGCGCCCGCGCGGCGCTGGGCATGATGGATCGGCACGGTGTGCCGGCCCATCCCAACAATTTCACCATCTGGTACGCCTTCGTCGCCGACCGTAATCCCGAGCTGACCAAGGCCATCAACGGCATCCTGCGCGCCGGCCAAAAATTCTCCGACGAAGCCTGCTCGGAACTGTACGAGCGCTATTTCGGCACCTCGCAGCAAGAGGCCGAGCTGCGTGCGGTGGGCAAACGCATCGAGGATGCGGTGGCCCGGGTGATGGACTATCTGGTCACCGCCAATCAGGGCGCCGTGCATTATGGCGAGGCGTTGCAGAATTTCTCCGGCGAGCTGGAAGGCAACGCCGCCGCCGCCGAATTGGGCGCCCTGGTGCGTTCCATCCTGGACGAGACCAAGGTGATGGTTGAGGTCAACCGCCAGCTGGAAGAGCGGCTGGAAACCTCGTCCACGGAAATAGCCCGCCTGCGTGAGGATTTGGACCAGCTTAAGCGCGAGGCCACCACCGACGCGCTGACTGGCCTGGCCAATCGCAAGCTGTTCGACGTGGCCCTGCGCGAAGCGGCGCTGGAGGCCGAGGAAGAGCGCAAATTCGTCTCGCTGCTGATGATCGACATCGACTTCTTCAAGCAGTTCAACGACAGCCACGGTCACATGCTGGGCGATCAGGTGCTCAAGCTGGTGGCCCGCACCATCTCGGACAGCGTCAAGGGCAAGGACACGGCGGCGCGCTACGGCGGCGAAGAATTCGCCATCATCCTGCCCGGCACCAAGCTGAAGGACGCAGTACAGGTGGCGGAGGATATCCGCCGTCTGGTCGCCAGCCGCAAGGTTCTGAACCGCCGCACCGGCCAAGTGCTGGGTCAGGTCACCCTGTCGGCGGGCGTGGCGGAGTATGAGTTCGGCGAAACCCTGGGCGCCTTCCTGCATCGTGCCGACGAGGCGCTGTATCTGTCCAAGCGCCAGGGCCGCAACCGGGTCATGAGCCAGGA
>JACMLB010000195.1 GCA_014379805.1 Rhodospirillales bacterium
CATGCAGACCTCAAGGGAGCAAAAGGAAGTCCGCGTGAATCTGATTGCCCACTTCGTTGTTGCGGGCAAGGAAGTCGGTCACGAAACCGTCCAATCCCTCGGCAAGGGTCTGATCAAGCCGGCCGTAATGCAACTGGGCATGCAGGGCTCCCGCCAGCCGGGTGCATTCGGCTACCGGCGAAATGCGACCAAGGATGTCCGAGACGGAATCCAGGCAGAAATGCAGCGAACGCGGCAAATCCGCATTCATAATCAGCATCTCGGCCACGCCGGCGGGCGACACGTCGTCGCGGGTCAGCGCCCGATAGGCCTTGTAGGCCGACACGGATTTCAGCACCGCCGCCCAATGCAACTGGTCCGAGGCTTCCACCACGCGGGTTTCTGCGGTGACGCCCTTGGAGCGCACTTCCAGAATGCGGGCGGTATTGTCGGCCCGTTCCAGGAAGGTGCCCAGGCGGACGAAGCTGAAGGCCTCGTCACGCAGCATGGTGCTGTGGGTAGCGCCACGCACCGTGTGCGAGCGCTCCTTGACCCATTCGCAGAAGCCGGTCAGGCCCTGCTCGCGCAGCCGCGCCCCGTCGATGCCCTTGAGCGCCAGCCAAGTGGAGTTGATGACTTCCCACAATTCCGTGGGAATGACGCTGCGCACCGCATGGGCGTTTTCGCGGGCGTATTTCAGGCAGCTGAAGATGCTGGACGGATTGCTGCCATCCAGTACCGCCCAGGTTATGACGGCGCCCGCAGAAGCCTCACCGTGGCGTTCCGCATAGGCTTCAACGCCGCCGGTGATGGTCAGCGCCGGTGCCCAGCAATCGCGGGCACTGACGCCGGACAGGGCAAGGCGGCTGGCCACGTCAAGGAAGCGGGCGATGTTCTCGGCGCGCTCGATGTTGCGGCTCATCCAGTACAGGTGGTCGGCGGTGCGGCTCAGCATTCGTCTTCCTCCAGCACCCAGGTATCCTTGGTTCCACCGCCTTGGGACGAATTGACCACCAACGATCCTTCCTTAATGGCCACGCGGGTCAGGCCACCGGGAACCACCGTGGTGGTTTCGCCCGACAGCACGAAGGGGCGCAAATCCACATGGCGCGGCACGATGCCTTTGTCCACCAGGGTAGGGCAGGTGGACAGCGCCAGCGTGGGCTGGGCGATGTAGTTGCTGGGGTTGGTCAGGATTTTGGCGCGGAATTCCTCGATCTGCGCCTTGGTGGAGGTCGGCCCCACCAGCATGCCGTAGCCGCCCGAGCCGTGGACTTCCTTGACTACCAACTCGCCCAAGCGCTCCAGCACATATTTGCGCTCGTCCTCGCGCTCCAACCGCCATGTGGGCACGTTGGGCAGCAGAGGCTCCTCGTCCAGGTAGAATTTGATCATATCGGGGACGTGGATATAGGTGGATTTGTCGTCGGCCACGCCGGTGCCGATGGCATTGGCCAGGGTGACGCCGCCCTGGCGATAGATCGACAGCAGGCCGGCCACGCCCAAGGTGGAATCGGCGCGGAAGGCCAGCGGGTCCAGGAAGTCGTCGTCGATGCGGCGGTAGATCACGTCCACCCGCCGGGGGCCGCGCGTGGTGCGCATCCACACCAGCCCCTCGGACACGAATAGGTCGCGGCCTTCCACCAGATCGACGCCCATCTGCTCGGCCAGGAAGGCGTGTTCGAAATAGGCGCTGTTGTGATAGCCGGGCGTCAGCACCACCACGTTGGGCTCGCCGTCGCAATGGACGGGCGCCACGCTGCGCAGGGCCTTCAGCAGCATGTCGGGATAGTGGTCCACCGGCTTGACCCGGTGGCGGGCGAACAATTGGGGGAACAGGCGCATCATCATGGCCCGGTCTTCCAGCATGTACGAGACCCCGGACGGCGTACGCAGATTGTCTTCCAGCACATAGAATTCGTCGGTGCCCGTGCGCACCACGTCCACGCCGGCGATCTGGACATAGACATTGCGAGCCACGTCCAGCCCATGCATTTCGGGCCGGTAGCTGCCGTTACCCAGCACCTGTTCCGCCGGGATGATGCCCGCCTTCAAGATGTTCTGGTCGTGGTAGATGTCGTGGATGAAGGCGTTGAGCGCCTTGACCCGCTGGATGCAGCCGTCATGGATGCGGGTCCATTCCTTGGCGGTCAGCACGCGCGGAATGGGGTCGAAGGGGATCAGGCGCTCGGTGCCTTCCTGGTCGCCATAGACGTTGAAGGTGATGCCGATGCGGCGGAACAGTTCGTCCGCCTGCTCGTGCTTGCGCGGCAGCAGATCGGGCGCCACTGACAACAGCCAGTTCTCGTATGCCCGGTAGGGCGCGCGAACCGCGCCGTCCGGACTCTTCATTTCGTCGAACGCCATTGGTCTCCCTCTGCGCAGCAACTTCGGTTTAGAACCTTTGCAACCTTCGTGCCTAGTATGCAGCCGCGGAAAACCGCCAATGGCAAGACCGCTTTGCTCAAAGCAAGGGCAGTTTGGGTCAATGCCTGACCAGTGAATGGGCAGCTTGCAGGTTGGGCACAGCGGGCGCACATCCCTAAGGAGGGACGGAGATTCGCCATGCTTATACCCGAAAGACCACACCGGTCCGATGCCTATTCTCGTATGGCTTCAGACGAAGCCTCCATTGTGGCGGAACTGATGGAGCACGCCCGGCTGGACCCCGCCATGGCCGCCCGCGTGTCCGCCGATGCCGCCCAGTTGGTCGAGGGCGTGCGGCGGCGCAAAACGGGCGGCGATTTGGATGCCTTCCTGCATGAATTCAGCCTGTCCAGCCAGGAAGGCGTGGTGCTCATGTGTCTGGCTGAGGCGTTATTGCGCATTCCCGATGCGGATACCGCCGACCGGCTGATCCGCGACAAGGTGGGCGGGGCCGATTGGGCGCGCCATTTGGGCCGCTCGGACTCGGTCTTCGTCAATGCTTCCACCTGGGCGCTCATGCTGACGGGCCGGTTCATGCGGCTGGAAACCGAGCCCATGGGCGTGCTGGCCCGGCTGGTGACCCGCACCGGAGAGCCGGTGGTGCGTGAGGCCATGGTCCAGGCCGTGCGCATCATGGGCCGCCAATTCGTCATGGGCCGCACCATTGCCGAGGCTTTGGCCCGTGCCCGCGACCACAAGGCCTACCGCCATTCCTTCGACATGCTGGGTGAGGCGGCCCGTACCGCCGACGATGCCAAGCGCTATATGCACGCCTATGCCGACGCCATCGCGGCCATTGGCGCCGAAGGGGGCGGGGTGGTGGCCGGGCCGGGGATCTCGGTCAAGCTGTCGGCGCTGCACCCGCGTTTTGCGTATTCCCAGCACGCCCGGGTCATGGCCGAACTGGTGCCGCGTCTTCACGACCTTTGCCGTCTGGCCCGCGACGCCAATATGGGCCTGACGGTGGATGCCGAGGAAGCCGACCGGCTGGAGCCGTCCCTTGACGTCATCAAGGCCGTCTTCACCGACTCCGCCTTGACCGGCTGGGAAGGCTTCGGCCTGGCGGTGCAGGCTTATCAGAAGCGGGCGAGGCCGCTGATCGGCTGGCTGGCGGAGTTGGCGCGCGGGCAGTCGCGGCGCCTGTCGGTCCGGCTGGTCAAGGGCGCCTATTGGGACAGCGAAATCAAGCGGGCGCAGGAACGCGGCCTGGACGGCTATCCGGTGTTCACCCGCAAGGCCGCCACGGATGTGTCCTATCTGGCCTGCGCTCAGGATTTTCTGGCGGCGCCCGACGCGTTCTTTCCGGCCTTCGCCACCCATAACGCCCATACGGCGGCGGCGGTGCGGGCTATGGCCGGGACCAACCGCCACTGGGAATATCAACGTTTGCACGGCATGGGCGAGGCTCTGTATGACCAATTGGTGGAGCACCACCCGTGCCGGGTCTATGCCCCGGTGGGCAGTCACGAGGACCTGCTGCCCTATTTGGTGCGCCGCCTGCTGGAAAACGGCGCCAATACCTCCTTCGTCAATCGTTTGGCCGATGAGGCGGTGCCGGTGGAGCGCATTGTCAGCCACCCGGTTGACACTCTTGCTGCGTACTCGGCCCTGCCCAATCCGCGCCTGCCGCCGCCGCCCGAATTATACGCCCCCGAGCGGCGCAATTCGCGCGGCTGGGATTTGACCGACCCGGAAACCCTGGCGGAATTGCAGGCGGGGATGGTGCAAGCGGCCCGGCAGGACTTCACCGCTGGAGACGGCTTTTCAGGGGCGTCCGTTCCGGTGATGAACCCGGCCGATACGCGGTGTCAGGTTGGCAGCGTTATGGAGGCCGCGCCCGAAGACGTCACTCACGCTGTAAACTGTGCGGTTGACGCCAGCCGAGCCTGGGACCGCCTGGGCGGCGATGCTCGCGCCAGCATTCTGGAACGCGCCGCCGATCTTTACGAGGCAGCGGCGCCCGAACTGATGCTGCTGGTGATCCGCGAGGCCGGCAAGACCATTCCCGACGCGGTGGCAGAGCTGCGCGAGGCGGTGGATTTCCTGCGCTATTATGCCGCTCAGGCGCGGTCCAAGTTCCAGCCCATGGCTCTGCCGGGGGTGACCGGCGAAACCAATGTGCTGGAATTGCATGGTCGCGGGGTTTTCGCCTGCATCTCGCCGTGGAACTTCCCCCTGGCCATCTTCATCGGACAGGTGGCGGCGGCGCTGGCGGCGGGCAATGGGGTGGTCGCCAAACCCGCCGAGCAGACGCCATTGATCGCCGCCCGCGCCGTGCGTCTGCTGCACAAGGCCGGGGTGCCCGCCGAGGTGCTTGGATTGCTTCTTGGCGACGGCAGGGTGGGGCAGGCGCTCGTGAACCAGCCCGGTATCGCCGGTGTTGCCTTCACCGGCTCGACTGAGGTGGCGCGCATGATCGCCCGCACCCTGGCGGCCAAGGATGGCCCCATCGCCACGCTGGTGGCGGAAACCGGGGGAATCAACGCCATGATCGTGGACAGTTCGGCCTTGCCGGAACAGGTGGTGGGGGATGTGGTGACGTCTGCCTTCGGCAGTGCGGGGCAGCGTTGCTCGGCCCTGCGCATGCTGTTCCTGCAGGACGACATCGCCGCCAAGGTGCAGGACATGCTGGCCGGGGCCATGATGGAACTGGCAGTGGGCGACCCAGCTGATCTGGCGACTGATGTGGGGCCGGTCATCGACGGCCAGGCTCGCGATGCGCTGGAAATCCATGCTGCCAAACTGGCGCGAGACGGCCAATTGTTGGCGCAATGCCGCCTGCCGGAGGCAACCCGGTTCGGCACCTTCTTTGCCCCACGCGCTTACCTGCTGGACCGCCCGCAATGGCTGGACCGTGAGGTGTTCGGGCCATGCCTGCATGTAGTGCGCTATCACGCCGACCGGCTGGACGATGTATTGGGGTGGATCGAGGGCAGCGGCTACGGCCTGACCCTGGGCATCCATTCACGTATCGATGCGTTTTCGCAACGAATTTGCCAGCGCGCCGCCGTGGGCAACATCTATGTCAACCGCAGCATGATCGGGGCAGTGGTGGGGTCGCAGCCCTTCGGCGGTGAAGGCTTATCGGGGACGGGGCCTAAGGCGGGCGGTCCCCATAGCCTATACCG
The DNA here is from genome assembly GCA_014379805.1 of Rhodospirillales bacterium. Classification (GTDB taxonomy): domain Bacteria; phylum Pseudomonadota; class Alphaproteobacteria; order Rhodospirillales; family Magnetospirillaceae; genus Magnetospirillum. The sequence goes on from JACMLB010000195.1 coordinate 5,535, forward strand.
TTTCGCCTGCGAAAGGAGCGTCACGGTCAACGTAGCCGCAGCGGGTGGAAATGCCGCGCTGTTGGCTATGAACGAGGAATGACGGGGCGTTGCCGCCCCGTCAACTTCGGTTTACGCCCGCTTGCAGGTCTTGATGCCCAGCGGCAGATAGGCGGGGCACCAGCCGATCAGGCCGGTCAGCAGGGGAACCACGCCGATATAGCCCCAGACGCCCACAGTGCCGGTGACCGCCAAAGCGATCAGGGCAATGCCGGCGGCGATGCGGAGAATACGGTCGATGCCGCCAACGTTCTTGTTCATGGTCGGGGTGCTCCAGCAGATGTGAACTGGCACGGGTGTAACCGGTTCCCACTCGCGGGTCCGTGACAAGGTCACATAGGTCTTTACGAAAGTGACCCCAGGCCGTCGCGGTCCTTAAGCTGTATTCGCCCCCGGTGCAGCATCACCCAGCCGCGGCGTTCGAATTCCTTGAGCTGGCGGCTGATAACCTCGCGGGCGGTGCCCAGTTCGACGGCGATGTCTTGGTGGGTGGCGCGGATTTCCGCTTGCGGGTCGGCGTGTTGGCGCAGCCATCCGGCTAGGCGCACGTCGATGCGGCCGAAAGCGACTTCCTCGATCAGCATCAGCAGATCGGCAATGCGCGAGGCATAGGCGGAAAAGACGAAATCGCGGAACGCTTCGGATCTGCCCAGCAGGGTGCGGAAGGTGGCGGCGGGCAGGATCAGTGCCTTGACCTCGGATTCTGCAATGCCCTCGGCGGCATAGTCCTCGCGGGCGATCAGGCAGTTGGTGGTCAGCACGCAGGATTGGCCGCTTTCCACCCGGTACAGCACGATCTCGCGCCCGTTCTCGGATACCTTCTGCACCCGGATCGAGCCCTCAAGCACCAGCACATAGCTGGAGCATTCGGCACCGTCCTGGAACAGCACGGTGCCCGATGGGATCGCCATGACACGTGCCGAGCTCTCCAGCGTGCGGGAGGATTCGGCATCCAGTTGCGCGAATTGCGGGAAACAGGTGGCGATTTCATTGTTCATGGTTGGGCATAGTGCCCAAATGGGCCGGCTTAGGCCAGAGGGTTCAGACGCCTTCCGCCACCGTGCGGGCCGCGCTACAATGCCAGCCATGCTTCCCGCCCGCATCGTCGCATTGCTATTGGCCCTGACCGGCTGCCTGGGTCCAGCCTCCGCTGGCGACATCACTGCCGTGCCCCGCACCCTGGCCGCCGATGCCGGCCCACGCCCCATGCTCGGCGAGACCGAGGTGCTGGGCATCCTGGAATTACGCAGTTCCGACCATCGCTTCGGCGGCTTGTCCGGCCTGTCCTTTGACGGCAACCGGCTAATCGCCATCACCGACAAAGGCAATTGGCTCAGCTTTCGCCTGGATGTGGATCATGATGGGCGTCCCACCGGCGTGGGCCAGCTTGAGATCGGCGCGTTGGGCGGCCTGGACGACGGCAAGCTGGATAGCGATTCCGAAGAACTCACCAAGACGCCCGAGGGGTGGCTGGTCAGTTTCGAGCGCCGCCACCGGGTGATGTTGTATGCCCACGGTTTGACGGGCAAACCGGTGCGTCTGTCCATGCCGCAAGACTATTCCCGCCAGCCCGGCAATGGTGGGGGCGAGGCGGTGGCCCGGCTCAACGATGGCCGCCTGCTGCTGCTGTCGGAAGAGGGCGACAATAACGACGGCACCGGCTGGGCCTGGGTGGGCAAATCCGGCGCGTGGGAGCGCCTGAGCACCCGGCGTGAAGGCCTGTTCCATCCCACGGGCGCCGCGACGCTGCCCAATGGTGATGTGCTGGTGACCGAACGGCGCTTCACCTGGATCGGCGGGGTGGCGCTGCGGTTGGTGCGCATGAACGCTGCTTCCGTCCGCCCGGGCGCCGTGCTGTCCGGCCACGAACTGTTCCGGCTGGAGCCGCCCCTGACCGTGGACAATTACGAAGGCATCGCCTTGCGTCAGCGGGCCGATGGCCGAGTGGTCGCATACATAATTTCCGATGACAACTTCAATCCATTCCAGGCTACCTTACTGATGGCAGTACTGTTGCCGGACTAAGGCCATATTGCTGGCTTACCTGCCCAAGCCCTAGGTTTGAAGGACCAGACCCTTCAGACCTTGCGTGATGCATCCATGACCATGCTCAGCACGACCAAAGGCCACCACGTGCGGGATGACTCCCTGACCGGCGGCTGGGGCGCGTCCATGCTAGAGAATGTCCTGGCCGCCGCCGTGGATTGGGTTTGGGAAACCGATGCCGATCAAAAGCTGGTGCGCCTGTCGTCCCGCTTTGCCGAAGATACCGGCATCTCGCCAGACCACGTGATCGGGCGCAGCCTTGACGAGCTGCTGCTGCGTTTCCTGGTGGACGAAACCGACCTCAACCAGCAGGCCAGAGTGCTCGCGGCCCACGCGCCGTTTCGCAATCTGCATCTTCATCTGTGGGACGCGGTCGGTGACCGCATGCGTCATTTCCAACTGTCGGGCCTGCCCTGGCATGAGGCCGGGCGCTTCGCTGGCTATCGCGGCATCGGACAGGAAGTGACCGTGCCCGTGGACCGCGATGTGCGTGAAAGCGATAACCGCTTCCGCACCATCTTCGAGCACGCGGCCCTGGGCATCGCGGTGGTGCGGCCGGGCGGGCGGCTGATTCAGGCCAATCAGGCGCTGCAGGCCATGTTCGGCTATCCGGCGGGAGACTTGCTACGGCTGGGCTTCACCGAGCTGACCCATGTGGACGACCGTGCCGATGACGAGGCGGCGGCGCGTAGGCTGGTCACTGGCGAGGTGGACAGCTATTGCCGCGAGAACCGCTATCTGCGCCGCGACGGCTCCACCTTCTGGGGGCGGCTGACCGCATCGGTGGTGCCGGGCGAGTTTGAGGATCGCTTCACCGTGGTGATGATCGAGGACATCGACGATCGTAAGCGGGCCGAAGCCAATCTGAGTCTGTTCCGCAAGGTCATGGACGCCGCCCACGAAGCAGTCACCATCCTGTCGCCGTCCGGCCACATCCTTTATGCCAATTCAGCTTATAAGCGGTTGTTCGGTCTGCAGCCGGGTACGGTTTGCGGCAGCCATTACCGCAATTACTTCCCGCCATCGTCTCAAGCAGTGATCGACCGGACCGTCGGCCCGGCGCTGCTGCGCGGCGAAAGCTGGGAAGGGATCATGGACGCCGTCGACCCGTCAGGGCGTGTCTTCCCGCTGTGGCAGCGTGCCGGCGTGCTGCGCGACGAAGGCGGACGGGTGCAGTTCTTCTTCGCCTTCATGCACGACAATACCGACCGGCAATTGTTCGAAGACGAATTATTCGATGCCAAGGAGGCGGCGGAAGAGGCTAACGTCGCCAAGACCCGCTTCCTGGCCGCCGCCAGCCATGATCTGCGCCAGCCCATGCAGGCTTTGTCCATGTTCGTGGCGGTGCTGGCGGGCCGTTCCATGGATTTGGCCCAGGCGGCCTTGGTCACCCGCATCCAGGATTCGGTCACGGCACTGGAAGGGCTGCTGAACAGCCTGCTGGACGTCTCCAAGCTGGAGGCCGGATTGATCGAGCCGCACATAGCCCAATTCCCCGTGGCCGGCATGATGGATCGGCTGGCGGCGGAATTCGAGCCCCTGTGCGAAGCCGCTGGGCTGGAGCTGAAAGTGGTGCCGTCTCGCCGGGTGGTGCGCAGCGACTCGTCGTTGCTGGAACGCATCCTGCGCAATCTGCTTAACAACGCCGTGCGCTACACCAAGACCGGCCGCATCCTGTTCGGTTGCCGCCGAAGGGGCAGGGAACTGGTGTTTGAGGTGTGGGACACCGGTATCGGCATTCCCCAGGCCGAGATGAAGAACATCTTCCGCGAGTTTCACCAAGTAGGTAATTCCGGCCGCGACCGCCGCCAAGGGCTGGGCCTGGGACTCGCCATCGTCGAGCGTTTGGCGGCGTTGATGGATCATTCCATCACCGTAAAGTCCAGGGAAGGCAGGGGCTCGGTGTTCGCGGTGTCGGTGCATGCGACCGAGCAGGCGCCGGTTCATGCCAAGCCGCGCCAGCTCCAATTGGGTCTGGCCCGCAAGGGCGCCGCCATTCTGGTGGTCGAGGACGAGCCCGACGTGCGTGAAAGCCTGGAACTGCTGCTGGAAAGCTGGGGCCATCTGGTGCTATCGGCGGCCAGTGCCGAGGATGCCCTGAACCGGCTGAGCCTGTGGGGCCGCATGCCCGAATTGGTCATTGCCGATTACCGGTTAGAAAACGGCGATACCGGCGGCGAAGCCATCGCCCGCATCGAGGGGCAATTGTGCCCCACCTGCAAGCTGCCGGCCATCATTCTGACCGGTGATACCGCGCCGGAACGGTTGCAGCAGGCCAAGGCGCTGGGCCATGGATTGCTGCATAAGCCAGTCCAGGCGCCGCTGCTGCAAAGCGCCATCGACGAGGCTTTGGCACGGGGCGCCCGCGCCCACCGCCGCGCCGCCCGTGGGGCGGGCAAGGCCGACATGAGGAAGGCGAAGGCGTCTTGATTTTCAATGGCATGCAGAGCATTGCTAACGTCATGGCTGTCCGGTTCAACTGTCATCCCGAACGACCAACGGGAGGAGGGATCTCCGCTTGGCACACCGTGTCAAACAGGATTCCGACGTGCCAGGATGGGATCCCTCGCATTCGCTCGGGATGACAAGCTATTGGAAAACCAACGACTTGCCCTTGCGACAGGCGCCCTTAGATTAACCACGGATACACTAGGTTTTAAGTCCCCGCTGAATCGTGAACGTAACGTCACGATGCGGGGATATTGTGTCAGTCAATCGCTGGGGTCAAGCAAAGCGTGAGGTCCTTGCCCTCAACCCGTTGATTACTCAGCGGATCAGCGAGGGGTTTTCAGTACGCCGGATCTGGTTGGACTTGCAGGCCGAAGGTAAAGTTTCGGTAACCCTTCAAAAGTTCAACGAACAAGTCCGCAAAACCCGCCAGCCCCATCCTGCTCAAAACAAGCCTGCCACCGGCCAAGCCAGTGGCGGGCTTGTTTTGTCTTCAGCCCGCACCGTGACCGTTTCGAACCCGCCGGTAACGTCCTCACCCGAGGACGCGATCACGGCGAAATTCAACCACAACAATAGCCCGTGCGAGGGCGAACTGTGGTGATCCAACGGGAGCGTAATTATGCAGGTTGATTTCATTCTTCAGGGCAAGGGGGGCGTGGGCAAAAGCCTGATCGCCTCGTTGCTAGCTCAGCATTACATGGAGCGGGGCTTGACCCCGCTGCTCGCCATCGACACCGATCCGGTCAACGCCACGTTCGCGGGTTACAAGGCCATCGGCGTCGAGTTCCTGTCCATCATGGACGGCGACGACATCAATCCGCGTGCGTTCGATCAGTTGATTGTTCGCATCATGGAACAGGCGGAGAAAGGCGGCCAGATCGCCGTTATCGACAACGGCGCCAGTTCCTTCGTCCCGTTGTCCTCGTACATCCTGCAAAACGGTGTCGCAACATTGCTGGCCGAGGCCGGGCATACCGTCCGCATTCATACGGTCATTGCCGGCGGCCCTGGCCTGCAAGACACCATGCAGGGCTTCGTCAGTCTGGCGAAAAACATTCCGGACGTGCCGCTGGTGGTCTGGCTCAACCAGTATTTCGGACCGGTAGTTCATCAGGATACCGGCAAAAGCTTTGAAGAGAGCAAGGCGTTCAAGGACCACGCAGGCCGCGTCCAGGCGTTGGTGACGCTTCCGGCGGTGAAGCCGGAGACTTTCGGCCAAGACATGCGGAAGTTGATGAATCAGCGCCTGACTTTCGGGGAAGCGGCGGCCAGCGCTGATTACACCATCATGGAGAAACAGCGCCTCAAGATGATGTGGCGCAATCTCAGCGCCCAGATGGATCGGGCGCGGCTATGAGCGGCGCGCCGATCTTCGATCCCGAGACGGGACAAATCTTGTTCGAGGGTGAGGCGCCGGAAGCCGGCGGCGATGCGCCGCCGGCACTGCCGGTCATGAGCCTGGACGATGCCCGCGCCGCCCTCGTGCGCGAGCACGGCGTGGCCGTGGGCAGCGACGATCCACTGCTCATGATGGTTACGCTGCATCAAGGCATGCTCCGCGATTACGAGCGCCTGCTGACGCGTCATGACGCGACCATCAAGGTCATCCTCGGCGCCACCGGCGAGGCCTGTGCGGAGGCGGTGGATGCGGTCCTCGCCAGCCTTAAAGACAAGACCGTCAAGGCCTCCCTTGACCAGGCGTTCGCCCTGGTCGAGCGCCAGGCCGTCGCCATGGCCGATCTGCACCGGACACTCCGACGCCACCGGCTGGTGATGATCGTGCTCACCATCCTAACGGTCGCGGGCTGCGGTCTCACCCTTTCCATCCTCACATCCATCATCCGCTAAAGGGGTTTTCTTCATGAAGTCTTCGCATCTCGCCCTCGCCATGGGCGCGGCTATTGCCGTCGCCCTGGCGGCGAATCCTGCTCTTGCCGCCGACAGTGCGGATTGGGGTAGTTCGGTCAACGAAGGTGTTTCGTCGTTGACCAAAGTTATTGTCGGTGTGGCCGGCGGCATCATCGGCCTGTGCATTGTCATCTACGGCATCATCGGTGCCGTCAAGCAGCGCATCGAATTCGACAAAATCTGGATTTATTTCCTTTCCGGTTTGCTGGTGACGGTTGGGCCGCTCGCTATCGTGTGGCTGATCGAACTGATGCAGAAGTCATCATGAAGGCGCGGTCGGTCGTCCTCACGCACATGCAGTCTCCCGACACCATATTCGGGCTTCCGCCCCTGATGGTGATTGCGGCCATCGCCGCGGCGGTGCTGGTGCTGGTAGTGCTGTTCTTCGTGGGCATCTTCGTGTCCTCCGCAGCAATCGCCTTCGCACTCTTTGGCTTCGCCGCGACGCTGACTGGGGGCCTGGTGCTAGCGTGGCGCGTGGGACGCACCGACCGCCACATCGAATCCGTTTTCCTGACTAGCTCCCGCTTCTGGCGAGGTTCTCTCCGCCGATGGCTGCTTGCCGGGGCGGCTCCTGTTTCGCCCCGTGGGGGCCGTTCTTGCGCTTGTGGCCTCTCGCACCCGGCTTGGGGAGCGCCGCTGTGGCCGCCGGCGCCCGCGCGGTTCCGGCGGCCCGGCGGTTGGTCTTCG
>JACMLB010000196.1 GCA_014379805.1 Rhodospirillales bacterium
AGGTTGGAAGTACCGACCCCGACGCCGGCCTTGAAGGTATCGGCGCCCGCGCCGCCCGTGACCTCGTTGGAGGTGGTGACACCGAAAACGTAGACGGCGTTGGTGCCAGTCAGAAAACCACCGTATGCGGTGAAGGGTGTAACGCCCGTCCCAGAGGCTGCCAGTCGGATCAGCCCGCCCGTGAAGGCTGCCGCATCCGCATCGGTGACAATCGCGTAGAGCGGTGCGTTGGCGGTCAGCACGACCTGTTCCAACTCGGCGCCGGCGCTGAGGATAAAGGAGTTGGCGCCCAGATTGTCGCCCATGATTTCGACTTGATCGAAGCCATCGCCGCCACTGACGATACTTCCGGCAAGCTGCGGGGTGACCTGGAACTTGAACAGATCGTCCCCCAAACCACCGGTCAGGCTGTCCGCGCCGCCGCCGCCCGTGATGGTGTCGTTGCCGCTGCCGCCGATGATGATATCCGCACCAGCGCCGCCCGCCGCCAGAAGCTGGCCGTTGGACATCCCCGAAGCATCGATGGTGAGGCCCGTCGCAACGCCGGCACCGGCGATGTTCACAACGCCGCCAAAGGCGCTGGCAGCGGCGTTGCCGAGCGTCAGCGTCCAGGCGCCGGCATTCAACACCACCTGCTCGATGGTCTGCTTGTTGCCGAAGGCGACATCGGTGATGGCCCCGCCGCCGGAGAGGTTGATGCGGTCGATACCGGCCCCACCCTCGATGTAGGTGCTGAGCAGCAGGCCAACCGTCCCGACTTCGAAGATGTCGTCGCCACCACCGCCATAGATGTTGTCGTTGCCCACGGTGGCCCAGATCTGATCAGCGCCCGCGCCGCCGCGGATCACATCCGTCCCGGCTCCACCCACGGCCTTGAGCGAGGAGCCCACGGTCAGCGCCGAGCCATCGACGTTCATGCCGTTGGTCGAGGCGCCCATCAGGGTGATCACGCCACTGGTGAATGCGGCCTGCGCAAACGCGCCCAAGGTCAGGTTCTGGTATCCGCCGCCGATCAGCAGCACGTATTCCCAGCCCGTCACGTTCTGCCAGGCGGAGTCGCCCAGGCCGTTCGGGTTGAAGGTAAAGAGCAGCGTGTCGGCACCACCCCCGCCGGCCAAGGTGCGGCCGGGAAGGCCGGAGAGGAACTTCGCCTGGCTGGGGACCAGAAGCGCGTCTGGCAGGCCGGTCCCGTTCACATCGACCACGTTGCTGGCCAAAACCTGCGGAAGAGAACCTTGAGTGGTAAGGACGTAGGACATGCAAAGCTCCCGATTTCGTGAGCTTACCTATCAGACGAATCAATTCCTTCTCAAGCACGCAAACGTGATGACCAACAGATTTAATGAAGTTTGCAACTAATCCGCGAAGACCTGATCTTCAGTATCCAATAATAACCTTGTTATCTCTTTTGTGGGAGGAAAGGCGATTTTTTATACAATGCACTCAAGGGACTCGTACTACATAGTCCCTAAGCCCCAAGTGGTTTTAAACAAGACCCTGAGGAATCATGCCGCCGCCTTTCCCCCAGCGGTCCCATTCCCAGGCAATTCGATCCCGATCGCCAGCGTGCTCATCCCCTGGCCGCGTTCCAGGTTGACGACCACCTTGTCGGGATCCACCGCGACATAGCGGGCGACCACGGCAATAAGTTCCTGCTGCAGCTTAGGGAGGAAGTCTTCCCGCCCGCGCCCCACGCGCTCATGCGCCAGGATGATCTGCAGCCGGTCCTTCGCCACCGTCGCCGTGGCCGCCGGCTCGGGCGCCTTGCGCGACCGGAAAATGTCGAGCCAGCTCATCAGGCAGCCCTCCCACCGAAAAGACGGCCGAACAGCCCGGCCTTTTTCTTCTTCTCCGCCTC
>JACMLB010000197.1 GCA_014379805.1 Rhodospirillales bacterium
AGGGCGGCGAGGATGTTGCCCGCTTCACGCCCCTGCCCAATGGCGATTCCATGCGTTCCGCCATCAAGCAGGTGGCCTCGGGCCGCTTCGGCGTGACCACCGAGTATCTGATCAATGCCGACGACATCCAGATCAAGATGGCCCAGGGCGCCAAGCCCGGTGAAGGCGGACAGCTGCCCGGTCATAAGGTGGATGGGTTCATCGCCCGCCTGCGTCACTCGACCCCGGGCGTGGGCCTGATCAGCCCGCCGCCGCATCATGACATCTATTCCATCGAAGATTTGGCCCAGCTGATCTTCGATTTGAAGAACGTCAACACCGCCGCCCGCATTTCGGTGAAGCTGGTGTCGGAAATGGGTGTGGGCACCGTGGCTGCCGGCGTTGCCAAGGCCAAGGCCGACCACATCACCATCTCGGGCTTCGACGGCGGCACCGGCGCGTCGCCGCTGACCTCCATCAAGCATGCGGGCAGCCCGTGGGAAATCGGTCTGGCCGAGACCCAGCAGACCCTGGTGCTGAACAATCTGCGCAAGCGGGTTACGGTGCAGGTTGACGGTGCGCTGCGTACCGGCCGCGACGTCATCATTGGTGCCCTGATGGGCGCCGATGAGTTCGGCTTCGCCACTGCGCCGCTGATCGCCGCAGGCTGCATCATGATGCGCAAATGCCATCTGAACACCTGCCCGGTGGGCGTCGCCACCCAGGACCCCGAACTGCGCAAGCGCTTTAGGGGCCAGCCCGAGCATGTCATCAACTACTTCTTCTTCGTCGCCGAAGAAGTGCGCGAGTGGATGGCCAAGCTGGGCGTGCGCACGCTGCAAGAACTGGTGGGCCGCGTCGAGCTGCTGGACACCAACAGGGCTATCGCCCATTGGAAGGCCAACGGTCTTGACTTCTCGCGCATGTTCCACAAGGTGGATGCCAAGGGCCAGCCGGTCACCAAGGCCGAGGACCAGGACCACGAGATCGACAACGTTCTCGACCGTCAGCTTATTGCCGAGGCGCAGCCCGCCATCCGCAGCAAGACGGCGGTCAAGATCGTCAAGCCCGTGCGCAACGTTGACCGTTCGGTCGGCGCCATGCTGTCGGGCGAGGTCGTCAAGGCCCATGGCGGCGCCGGTCTGGCGGAAGACACCATCTCCATCAAACTGTCCGGTACCGCCGGCCAGTCCTTCGGCGCCTTTGCCGCCAAGGGCGTGACGCTGGAGCTGGAAGGCGAAGGCAACGACTACGTGGGCAAGGGCCTGTCGGGCGGCAAGATCATCATCTATCCGCCCAAAATCTCCAAGATGGTGGCCGAGGACAACATCATCGTCGGCAACACCGTGCTGTACGGCGCCACCGAGGGTGAGTGCTATTTCCGCGGCGTCGGCGGCGAGCGTTTCGCCGTGCGCAACTCGGGCGCCATCACGGTGGTCGAGGGCGTGGGCGACCACGGTTGCGAATACATGACTGGCGGCTGCGTGCTGGTCATCGGCCCCACCGGCCGTAACTTCGCCGCCGGCATGTCGGGCGGTGTGGCCTATGTGCTGGACGAGGCAGGTGACTTCGCCAAGCGCTGTAATTTGGCCATGGTCGAACTGGAGCCCGTGGTGGCCGAGGAAGAGGCCATGGAAAAGCACGAAGGCCAGTTAAACGACCTGGAAGCCCATGGTTTGGTGGATCTCATGGGCGACATGACCCGTGATGACGCCAGCCGCATCCAGGCCATGCTGCGCAACCACGTGCATTACACCGGCTCGAAGCGGGCCCACGATATCTTGCTGAACTGGGAGTATCACATGCCCAAATTCGTCAAGGTGATGCCGGTGGATTATCGGCACGCCCTGCTCGAAATGGCCAAGGCTCAGGAAGCCACCATTGGTGGGGGGCACTGACCATGGGTAAGGCAACCGGCTTCAAGGAATACACCCGTCAGACCCCGGCCTATGAAAAGGCTGAGGAGCGTGTGACCCATTACAACGAGTTCACCAAGCCCATGTCCGCCGAGGCTCTGGCGAAGCAGGGTGCCCGCTGCATGGATTGCGGCGTGCCGTTCTGCCATCAGGGCTGCCCGGTGAACAACATCATTCCGGATTGGAACGATCTGGTTTACCGCAACCGGTGGAAAGAGGCCCTTGAGGTCCTGCATTCCACCAACAACTTCCCGGAATTCACAGGCCGCGTCTGCCCCGCCCCGTGCGAGGCGTCGTGCACCCTGAATTTGGAAGACAGCCCGGTTGCCATCAAGACCATCGAGCACGCCATCGTCGAACGTGGCTGGGCCGAGGGTTGGATTGCTGCCGATACCTCCAAGCCGCGCAGCGGCAAGAAGGTGGCTGTGGTGGGCGGTGGTCCCGCCGGCATGGCGGCGGCGCAGCAGCTGGCCCGTGCCGGTCATTCCGTCGTCCTTTATGAAAAGAACGCCCAGCTGGGCGGTCTGCTGCGCTACGGCATCCCCGATTTCAAGCTTGAGAAGACGGTGATCGAGCGCCGCGCCGCGCAATTGCAGGCGGAAGGCGTGGAAATCCGCACCAATGCCCATGTGGGCGTGACCGTGCCGGTATCCGAGTTGGACTCCTATGACGCCGTGGTGCTGACCGGAGGCTCGGAAAAGCCGCGTGATTTGTCGGTGCCGGGCCGAGAGTTGGCCGGCGTGCACTTCGCCATGGATTTCCTGACTCAGCAGAACCGCCGCGTTTCCGGCGAGGCCGTGGGCGTCGCGGACATTCTGGCGACGGGCAAAACGGTCGTGGTCATCGGCGGCGGCGATACCGGCGCCGATTGCGTCGGCACCTCCAACCGGCAAAAGGCCGCCTCGGTCTCCCAGATCGAGATCATGGGCAAGCCGCCGGAAAAAGAAGACAAGCTGGCGTCGTGGCCGCTGTGGCCCAACAAGCTGCGCACCTCCACCAGCCATGACGAGGGCTGCCAGCGCCGTTGGGCTGTGAACACCGTGTCGTTCTTCGGCGAGAACGGTCAGGTCAAGGGCCTGAACTGCGTAGACGTGGATGCCAAGTTCCAGCCCATCGCCGGCACCGAGTTTGTTTTGGAAGCCGATCTGGTCCTGCTGGCCATGGGCTTCGTGCATCCGGTCCACGAGGGTCTGGTGGATGGCTTGGGTCTGGACAAGGACGGTCGTGGCAACGTCAAGGCCGATACCGTCAAGTACCAGACCTCCAACCCCAAGGTCTTCGCCGCCGGCGACATCCGCCGTGGGCAGTCCCTGGTTGTGTGGGCCATCCGCGAAGGCCGTCAGGCCGCCCGCGCGGTGGACGAGTTCCTGATGGGCGCCAGCGACCTGCCGCGCTGAAAAGCTTTTAAGAGAAGAAAAGGGGCCATTCTCGCGGGGATGGCCCCTTATTTTATGTGGTTAACACGCGTTGCGAGTTTATGGCGCTTTGCCTATCCACCCGCTCTGGTCCAATGCTATCGGATCATTGACCTAGCCCCGCCGGATAGCTCAATAATGCTGAAGGATCTGTGCCTTAGAATGCGCGGGCCATCACGATAATCGTAGTGCGGGAAACAGAAATGTTCATCGACAACTGGCGTGTGCGTTCTAAGATCCTGCTGATCGTGGCGGCGTCGCTGATCGGCATGACCTTGATGGTCGCTCTCGGCTTGTCCAATCTGCGGGGCGAGTTGGTGGACGGACGCCGGGTCAAGACCCAACAGGTTGTCGAAGTTGCTCACGGTTTGGTGGGCTATTACGTGGCCGAGGCCAAGGCCGGCCGCATGACCACCGAGGAAGCCCAGGCCGCCGCTCTGTCGGCGCTGAAAGCCCTGCGCTACGGCGGTAATGAATATTTCTGGGTCAACGACATGCGTGCACGCATGATCATGCACCCCATCAAGCCCGAATTGGACGGCAAGGATCTGGCCGAGTTCAAGGACCCGGCGGGCAAGAAGCTGTTCACCGCCTTTGCCGAGGAAGTCGCCAAGAACAAGGCCGGCTTCGTGGATTATCTGTGGCCCAAGCCCGGCTTCGAACAGCCGGTGCCCAAGGTGTCCTATGTAAAGGGTGTCGAGGGCTGGGGTTGGGTCGTCGGCTCGGGTATCTATTTGGATGACGTGGACGCGGCCTTCTGGCGCGCCGTCACCAACCAGGGCATCGTCATTGCCATCGTGATGGTGGTGGTGCTGGGCATTTCGTATCTGGTCGGCCATCGCATCGTCGAGGCGCTGGCAGTCATTCGGGTCGCCATGAACCGGTTGGCCAGCGGCGATACCACGGTGACCGTGGACACCAACCGCAAGGACGAGATGGGCGAGATGTCGCGTTCGGTGGAAGTGTTCCGCAACAACGCCATCGAAGTCGGCAATTTGCATAGCGAGCAAGAGAGCTTGCGCATCAAGGCCGAGCAGGACCGCCATCAGACCCTGGCGCGCTTGGCCGAAGACCTTGACCGTGGCGTGTCGCTGGCGGCCCAGGCGGTGAATTCCGCCGCCGCCCAGATGCGCTCCACCGCCACCTCCATGACCGGCACCGCTGACCGTACCAGCGAGGAAAGCCAGGTGGTGGCCGCCGCCGTGTCGCAGACCACCGCCAATGTGGAGACCGTCGCCGCCGCTGCCGAGGAACTGAACGCCTCCATCGGTGAAATCTCGCGCCAAGTGGGGCAATCCGCCGGCATCGCCCGCGACGCGGTGGACGCGGCCCGCCGCACCGACGGCGTGGTGCGCGGTCTGTCCGATGCCGCCGCCCGGATCGGCGAAGTGGTCAGCATGATCAACGACATCGCCGGCCAGACCAATCTGCTGGCGCTCAATGCCACCATCGAGGCGGCGCGCGCCGGCGATGCCGGCAAGGGCTTTGCGGTGGTTGCCAACGAGGTTAAGCATCTGGCCAACCAGACCGCCAAGGCCACCGAGGACATTTCCAAGCAGATCGCCGCCATCCAGGGCACCAGCGGTGATGCGGTGATTGCCATCCAGGACATCGGCAAGACCATCGAGCGCATGAGCGAGATCGCCGATTCCATCGCCGCCGCCGTCGAGCAGCAGGGCGCCGCCACCCAGGAAATCGCCCGTAACATCTCGGAAGCCGCCAGCGGCACCCAGGAAGTCGCCTCCCATATCGGCGCGGTGACCCAGGCCGCCGGCGAAACCGGCACCGCCGCCCGCGAAGTGCTGTCCGCAGCGGACTCGCTGGCCCGCGATGCCCAAGGCATGAAGACCGGCCTGGACCGGTTCTTGGATGGCGTGCGCGCAATGTGATACAGCCAAGAGGCTAGTCGATTCATTGGCTTGTCTGTATAAGATGGCTGCGTCGCAAGTTTGGACGCTGGGGGCATTTTGTATAGTGACGATGATCTTAACGCCGCCGTTCGGGCCGGCGTAATGAGTGCTGAAGCCGCGCAAGGTTTGCGCGATTTCGTGTCGCGAAATGGAGCCCCCGTCGTCGATGAGGAACATTTCCGGCTGCTGACCGGCTTCAACGACATTTTCGTCTCCATCGCCGCCACTTTGATTTTGGCGGCGCTGGCGTGGCTTGGCGGCATGCAGTCCAATACGCTTGGGGCGGTTTTGGTGGCGTCGGCCAGTTGGGGATTCGCCGAATATTTCACCCGCCGCCGCCGGATGGCGTTGCCCAGCATCCTGCTGCTGCAAACCTTCGTCCTGGGTGTGTTCGTTGCGGCGGTATCGCTGCTTGATGTTTCCGATGTTTTTGAATGGGAAGGCGAGGAGCTTTGGTTCGCCGCCAGCGCTGCCTTGGCGGCTGCGGCTGCCTATGCTCACTGGGTGCGCTTCAAGGTCCCCATCACCGTTGCCGCCGGCACCGTTGCCGCCACCGGTACCGTGCTGTTCCTGCTACTGGCCGTGGTGCCTGATTTGCGGAACTGGGGGTTGCCCTTGGCGTTTGTCGGCGGCCTTGTAGTTTTCGCGCAAGCCCTGCGCTGGGATGCCCGTGACCGCGAGCGCACCACCCGTCGCTCGGACGTGGCGTTCTGGCTTCATCTGTCGGCGGCCCCTTTGATTGTGCATCCTATCTTTTCCGCGCTGGGATTGCTGGAAAGCGGCGGCGCTTCGCTGACTCATGCCGGTTTTGCGGTGGGCATCTATCTTGTGCTTGCCGTGGTGGCGCTGGTGGTCGATCGCCGCGCCCTTCTGATCTCGGCGCTGATTTATGTGCTTTATGCCATGAGCACCTTGTTCGAGGGCGCCGGTGCTGTGAGCGAAAGTTTTGCGCTGACCGCCTTGGTCCTTGGCTCGGCTCTGCTGCTGCTCTCTGCGGCTTGGCATCGGGTGAGGGCGTTGCTGGTGAGGCGGCTGCCGCTCTCCCTCCAGGCTCGTCTGCCGGTCATCTGATCCCCCATAGAGGCGGGGGACCACCCCAAAAGCGCCCGCCTTTGGCCCTAAGCCCTTTTGCCGGGACGGCCAAACGCATGCCACCTTTCGTCGGATGATTTCAACCGGCGTTAGGAGGGTCCATGCCGTCCGTCCTGGTTACCGGCGGGGCCGGCTATGTGGGCAGTCACGCCTGCAAGGCATTGGCCGCTGCCGGCTTTACCCCCGTCACCTATGACGATCTGTCTACCGGCCATCGCGACTTGGTGCGCTGGGGGCCGTTCGAGGAAGGCAGCCTCAGTGATGGCGAGCGCCTAGCCGGCGTCATCGCGCGGCATCACCCGGTGGCGGTGCTGCACTTCGCCGCTTTGTCCTTGGTGGGCGAGTCCGTGCGCGACCCGGCCCGCTACTCTCGCACCAACGTGGCCTCGACCCTGACGCTGCTGGAGACCATGCGCCGCCATGATGTGGAGGCCATGGTGTTTTCCAGCACCTGCGCCACCTACGGCCTGCCCGAGCAGGTGCCCATCACTGAAGACACGCCCCAGCGCCCCATAAACCCCTATGGCTGGTCCAAATTGATGGTAGAGCGGCTGATGGCCGATCATGGCTCGGCTTACGGCCTGCAATGGGCGGCGTTGCGTTATTTCAACGCCGCCGGTGCCGACCCCGAGGGCGAGACCGGCGAGGATCATCAGCCCGAGACCCATTTGATCCCGCGCGCCCTTCTGGCGGCGGCGGGCAGCATGCCGCCCATGGAATTATTTGGGACGGACTGGCCCACGCCCGACGGCACCTGCATCCGCGACTACGTCCATGTGGACGATCTTGCCCGCTGGCATGTGCAGGCGCTGGTCCATCTGCTGACGGGTAAGGGCTCGCTGGCGCTTAATTTGGGGACTGGCCAGGGCTGGTCCGTGCGTCAGGTGCTGGCGGCGGTGGAACGGGTGACCGGACTGCCCGTGCCTGTCCGCGTGGCGGCGCGCCGGGCCGGCGATCCG
>JACMLB010000198.1 GCA_014379805.1 Rhodospirillales bacterium
AGTCGAACACGGTCAATCCTCGAGAACGGGGAACACATGGCGGCCGGCACCATCCAGCGGCACATCCGCCACCCATTTGACCGCGCCCACCGGCAGCCGGCCATAGAGATGGGGGAACAATTGGCCGCCGCGCGAGGGCTCATATTTTAGCGCCTCGCCCAGGCGGGCGGCATCCACCGCCAGCAACACCAGACCGGATTGGCCGGCGCGGTGTTTGGCGGCGCTTTGGACCACTTGGGCGGCAGCGGAGAAATGAATGAAGCCGTCGGCCTCGTCCTGGGACGATCCCGCATAAGCTCCAGCGGCCTGGGCCGCCTCCCATTCCGCCCGCCGGCACATATGATAAATGGTCTTGGTCATGGCCGCGGACCTTAGCGCAAACCACGCGTCATGACTATGATCCGTGCGCGCCTCCGGCGTGACTGATTGACCCGCACCGCCCCCGCCCCCAATTCCCCGAGAACGCGAAACCGGCGGAGGGTCTGACATGGCGAATGTGGCCGTAGTGGTGGCAAGCGGCTTCGAGCAGGGTGAAATGACCATCCTGTGCAAAGTATTGGCCCAGGCCGGGCATCGGGTGGTGGTGGTTTCACCCAAGAAGCACTCGGTGCGGGCTTGGGACAACACCCATTGGAACGGCGACATCCCGGTGGACGTGGCCGCCATTGACGCCGAGGCCCAGGACTTCGCCGCCCTGGTACTGCCTGGCGGCCTGATCGGCGCCGACACCCTGCGCGCCGACGACTTCATCATCGGGTTGGTGCGAGATGCCGCCACCCAGGGCAAGCCGGTAGCGGCTTTGGGTCACGCCGTTTGGGTGTTGATCGAGGCCGGGCTGGCGAAAGGCCGCCTCATGACCAGCGCCCCGGCCATCCGCAGCGACGCGGTCCATGCTGGCGCCGATTGGCAGGATGCGGCGGCGGTGGAAGACGGCAAGGTGGTCACCGGGCGCCATGGGCACGACGTAAATAGTTTTGCGGATTTGGTGGTGAATGTGGTGGGGCGGTAAGGCCTTACGGCAGCGGCCACGCCCCGATAACCGGCTGATGCAGCGCCAGCAGCGCCCCATACAGCACCAACCCGCCGAAAATTCGCGGCCAACCGATTTCGCGGAACAGGACAGTCGGCATGACCGCCAACGGTTCGTCGGTGAGCGCCGCCAGCCGCGTCCACTCATCCAAGCCCAGGTCCCGGCGGCGTTTGCGGTCCAACAACTTCGGCCCCACCAACGCCAACAGCAGCAGCGGCACGAACAGGATCAGCGCCGCCACATCGCCATTGGGCACCACATGGGCACCGGCCCATAACGCAGCCGCCCACAACACCGGGTGCCGGGTCAGGCGCAGGATGCCTGGGTGATTGGGATCATACCCCTTGGCGCCGGGGCCGATAGAAAACGGGTTGGGGGTGGTCAAACCAGCCACCGCTAGGACACAGGCCACCGGCATGACCAGCGGCGGCAGCCAGCGCATCCAGGACTGCTGGCCCCATACCAGCACCATGGGAGCGTCGCCATAGGCGGCGATCATCCAGGCCAGCAGCAGGACGGACAGAATGGAATAGGCGATGGTGAAGCCGCGCTTGCCACCCAGCAAAGCTTCCGCCGGGCGGCGGAAGGCGGGCTGGTTGGTCAGGCGGTGGCTGGCGAGAAACACCACCACCGCCAGCACCAACTGCCACAACCCACCCGTCATAACGTTACGACCAGGGCTTGGCTTCGGGAATGTCCAGCCGGTGCAAGCGGGCGCAAGCGGTCAGGGTGTTGCGCAGCAGGCAGGCGATGGTCATGGGACCGACGCCGCCGGGCACCGGCGTGATGGCGCCGGCCACCTGCACCGCCTCGGCGAAGTTCACGTCGCCCACCAGTTTGGATTTGCCGTCGGGCAAGGCGATGCGGTTGATGCCCACGTCGATGACGGTAGCGCCGGGCTTGATCCAATCGCCACGCACCATCTCGGGCTGGCCCACGGCGGCGATGACGATGTCGGCGGCGCGCACTTCGGCGGGCAAATCCCTGGTGCGGGAATGGGCGATGGTGACCGTGCAGCTTTCGCGGATCAGCAGATGAGCCATGGGCTTGCCGACGATGTTGGAGCGGCCGATGACCACCGCCTTCAGGCCGGACAGGCTGCCCAGATGGTCGCGCAGCAGCATCATGGAGCCCAACGGCGTGCACGGGATCAGACCCAATCCGCCGCTGGCCAGCTTGCCCACATTCATGGGATGGAAGCCGTCCACGTCCTTGTCGGGGCGGATGGCCTCGATCACCTTTTCGGCGTCGATGTGCTTGGGCACGGGCAGCTGAACCAGGATGCCGTGCACGGCGGGGTCATCGTTCAGGCCCTCGATCAGATTCAGCAGCTGATGCTCGGAGGTATCGACGGGCAGCCGATGCTCGAACGAGTTCATGCCGCATTCGATGGTGCGCTTGTGCTTATTGCGCACATAGACCTGGCTGGCTGGGTCTTCGCCCACCAGCACCACGGCCAAGCCGGGGATCACATGGTGGTGGTCGCGGATTTCCTGGACGCGGGCAGTGATCTGCTCGCGCAAGCCGGCGGAAAATTCGTTGCCGTCGATCAGCTTGGCCTGGGTCATGTGAGCTTCGCCATCCATTGGTCGAGGCGAGCGAGGAGTTCCCCAGGCTCGCCGGTGATGTGGAGTACCTTGCGCCGGTCAGTGGCGCCCTGGACGATGGTGATCGTCGATTTGGGAACGCGCCACTCTTTGGACAACAACTTGATGAGGGCGGCGTTCGCCTTGCCGTCCTCGGGCACGGTGGTGACGGACACCTTGAGCAACCGGCCCCCGTCAGCGTCCGCAGCAATGCCGTCGATGCGGTCGCGCGCCGCCTTGGGGGTCAGGCGCAGACGCACCCGGACGCCATCGGCAACGGCGGCGACCGGCGAACCGCTCATAACCCCCGCGCGATGCCCAGCAGATTGCCGACCACCATTTGCAGGAACAGGATGATCAGCCACAGGGCGATGGGCGACAGATCAACCGCGCCCACATCGGGCAGGATGCGCCGCAGGGGGCGCAAAGCCGGCTCGGTCAGACGGGACAGGACGTCGCCGATGGTGCGGACCACGTGGTTGTAGGTGTTGACCACGCCAAAGGCCAGCAACCAGCTGAAGATCACCGTGGCCAGGACCACGTACCAATAGATATCCAGCGCGATCGCAAGGACCGTCAGAAACGGGACGAGGATGATGGCCATTGACCTTGGACCTCAGGGTTTGATTCAATCGGGGCAACCCTACTCACACAGGCGCGCCCGCGCAAGAGGACGGCGGGGATGACGCGCTTGCGCCGGCACCATTCCCGGTGACACAGTATCGCCGGAGACCAAATGCCATGACTGAACCCGACCGCGAGGACAGGCTGTACCGTCTGGTGGAGCGCTTCTATGAGAAGGGGCGGCCCGACCCCATGCTGGGCCCCATCTTCCAATCGGCCATTCATGACTGGCCCGGCCATATCCGCATCGTCGCCGATTTCTGGTCCCACGCCCTGTTCGGCACCGAACGCTATCGCGGCCACCCCTTTCCGGCGCACATGAATTTGGCGTTCCCACCCGAGGCCTTCGACCGCTGGCTGGAATTGTTCGCCGAGGCGGCGGCGGAAACCCTGCTGCCCATGGAAGCGGAAATGGCCATGTCCCGCGCTAACCACATGACCAAAAGCTTCAAAGTCGGCCTGTTCCCCTACACCGGACCCGATGGCCGCCCGTCGCGCACATTGCCGCGTTAAAGGGTCGAAGCGGGCGCTTGACACGCCAGAACGGTTTGCCTATTTTCAGCGCCTCGCGTGGGGCTGTAGCTCAGTTGGGAGAGCGCGTCGTTCGCAATGACGAGGTCAGCGGTTCGATCCCGCTCAGCTCCACCAAACTACGCAAGCCATTGAAATACATGGCAAAAATGAACAAGCCGGTGATTCGTCACCGGCTTGTTCCATTTCCACGCCCCACTTCGACGCCCTCGACATCGCCGGAAACCCGCAGAATCCCTCGGGTTCACGCTGCCCGGACTGTCACACAACCCTGTCACACAGACCCCGGAACCGACAATGACCTGCCTTGGGAAATTTCCTCCAGTTTGAAGTAGAGTCCGGCCCCTCAGAGGACGGACGACATGAAGCGCAGCAGGTTTTCAGAGGAACAGATCA
>JACMLB010000199.1 GCA_014379805.1 Rhodospirillales bacterium
CATGTCCAGCGAGAAGATGGTGGCGTTCTTCAGCACATCGGGCACTTCGCCCTTGATGATGCGCCGGGCCAAGCCTTCGGCGATGGCGGTCTTGCCCACGCCGGGGTCGCCCACGTAAAGCGGGTTGTTCTTGGAGCGGCGGCACAGGATTTGGATAGTGCGATCGCACTCGGCCTCACGACCGATCAGCGGATCGATCTTTCCCTGCATCGCTTTCTTGTTGAGGTTGACGCAATAGGCGTTGAGCGCGTCCTGTCCCTTTTTCACCACTTTCTCCGGCGAAGCCTCTTCGTCGGCGCCGTGCACGGTCCGGTTCTGGCTGCGACCAGGGGCCTTGGCGACGCCATGGCTGATGTAATTGACCGCGTCCAACCGCGTCATATCCTGCAACTGCAGGAAATAGACCGCATGGCTTTCGCGTTCCGAGAATAAGGCGACGATGACGTTGGCGCCGGTCACCTCTTCACGTCCCGAGGATTGGACGTGGATGGCGGCGCGCTGGACCACGCGCTGGAAGCCGGCCGTGGGTTTGGGCTCGGCGCCGCGCGGGCTGACCAGATCGGTCAGCGAGTTATCGACGAATTCGGTGAGATCACGCCGCAAACGGTCGATATCGACGTTGCAGGCGCGCAGCACGGCGACCGCGTCCTGATCTTCTGAAAGGGCCAGCAGCAAATGTTCCAACGTCGCGTATTCGTGGCGGCGTTCGGAAGCATAAGCCAAGGCTCGATGAAGGCTCTGCTCCAAATTACGCGACAGCATATGGCTTTCCTTCCGAGGCTATTCCTTCTCGATGGTGCACTGCAGCGGATGCTGGTTTTGCCGGGCCAAATCCATGACCTGGGTCACCTTGGTTTCCGCTACTTCATATGTGTACACGCCGCAAATCCCGACACCACGCGTATGGACATGCAGCATTATGCGCGTCGCCTCCTCGCGGTTCTTGTTGAAAAAGCGCTCAAGCACATGAACGACGAACTCCATGGGGGTGTAGTCGTCATTCAGCATCAGCACCTTATACATGGACGGCTTCTTCGTCTTGGGGCGGGTCTTGATGACCACCCCAGTCTGATTGCCGTCATCGTTGCGCCGATCGTCGTCTTTGTGGTCGCTCATTTTCTCATGCACGGGTGTTTCGCCACTGGTACACACCTATAATATTGGGCGGATCGGCCTGTCGAAAAGGGCCTCGTTCGGCAATCGAAGGCCTAAGGCGCATTTCTCACAAAAAAAAGCCCGGCGGGATAACCACCGGGCCTTGGCGCTAGGTCATCTGCCGACCAGCATGCGCTTTAGTGGTGGTGCTTGACCAGCTTCTCGATAACGGCGGTCACCCGGGCCTGAACCGGGGCGAAAGCGGTCTCGAACATCTTGACCGTTTGGGCGCTCAGCTGGGTGCTGTGGGCCAGCATGCGGTCCAGATGCGCCTTGGCCAGAGTGGACTGCACGTCCACCGCATCCTTCAAATTCTTGGCGGTCATCAGCTTCTTCGAGGCGGCGACGCTTTCCTCGACCGCTTCCTGGGTCAGCTGGGCCACCGACTTGCCGATGTCCTGCATGCCCTGGGTCAGCACCTGACCGGCCTTGACCACGGCGTCCAGGTTTTCCTTGGCCGAGGCGACAGTATCCTCATACGCCTTGGTGGCGGTGGCCTGGGCTTTCACGGCGATGGGGTCCTTGGTCAGCGCCACGGCCTTGTCGTAGCCCTTGGCAGCCACTTCCTTGGACGCCTTGACCACCTGCTCGATGGTCTCCTTGCCGGCGGCGACGGCGTGCTCGATCTGGGCCACGGCGTCCTTGACGATGGGGGCAGCGGGGGCCGGAGCAGCGGCGACCGGGGCGGGAGCCTCGGCGGCGGCAACCACCGGAGTAGGCGCGGGAGCGGGAGCGACCTCGACGGCGGCAACAACAGGAGCGGGCGCGGGAGCCGGAGTGGGCACCGGAGCCGGAGCGGCAACCTTCGGGGCTGCGGCGACAACAGGAGTGGGCGCAGGAGCCGGGGCGGCAGCCTTCGGGGCGGCAACGGGAGCCTTGGCGGGGGCGGCCTTGGCGGGGGCGGCCTTCGCGGGAGTGGCTTTGGCGGCAGGGGCCTTCGCTTTGGCGGTAGTCATGGCGCTCAAACTCCTGGTCTTCGTCTGGGGGGCTATAAGGACCGGCGCTTACACAGGTTATGTTGCGCCGCAACATGAGCCACTATGGGCTGGGCATTACCCCAGAGTCAATATGGCTTTGTGCACTGCAATATAGGGAAGTCAGCGCACCAATCCGTGCGCGCCAACCCGAAGCGAGAACACCGTCACCTCCAGGCGCTTGGCCTTGGCTTCCCACAAGGGGTCGAACTGGACGTCCTTGGCTTGGTTGATGGCGATGCCGGTGGGGTCCAGGGCGAACAGGTTCTTATCGAAGCCCATCTGGTCGAAGGCGGCGGACGGGTATTTCCAGGCGGTGAAGCCGTACTTGCCGTCCTTGCAGATGGCCGCCGTCCAGAAATAGGACCGCGACGGCAATTCCAAGCCCACCGGCGGCGGCGCGAACATGCCGCCCTGGGCGAATGAGGCCACCAGGCGGTCATAAGTCGGCTGATCCAACTGGACCTTTTCCTCGACGGCGCGCCAGGGGGCCAACAGGTCACCGGTGGACAACCGCGCGCCGTTGCCCGGCTGGACCACGCGAATGGTGAGAATCCGCCGAAGCGCGTCCACTTCGTAAATTCTTAATTGCTCATCGTAGATACCGTTATAGACGAGCCGGGTGCGGTCGGGGGTTCCGGCAGCGCAAGTGGCCCGGATGTCCTCGCCATCGACAAAAGAAAACCACTGGGCCTTGCGGGTCAGCGGGTCGCCGATGTCCTCACCCTGGTAAGTACATGAAGCAACAGCGGAAACAGCTAAAAACACAGCGGAAACCCGCAAGAATAATGCCTTCATGGCCGGTTCCTTTTAGTCGTCTTTGACGGGGCGGGCATGGCCACCTGTCCAAATCGTCTATCCAACGGTCGAAGCTGCCCCCAACCTGCCTATGCTGGAAAAAGCCCTTTGGCAGGCTGGGCAAACTGGACACGGATTTGCAATTTCTTTATCGTGCCCCGCTACTCTAATCGATACCAGTTGCACAAAGGAAGGTCGAGGAATTGAGCGCGACCCGTAGCCTGCCCGGATTCGTCTCTCGGTTGCTCCTGGCCTGCCTCGCCGTGGCACTGCTCGGCTTGGCACCGCACTCTGGCGCCCAAGCCCGCGAGAGCCGCTATGGCGCCATCGTCCTGGATCATGATACCGGCAACGTCCTGTATTCCGTCAATCCCGACCGCCGCTCGTACCCTGCGTCGCTGACCAAGGTCATGACGCTGTACCTGATGTTCGATGCGCTGGAATCGGGCCGCATGACGCTGGACAGCACCATGCCGGTTTCGGCCCATGCCTCGGCCCAGTCGCCGTCCAAGCTGAATTTGGTGCCGGGCAACCGCATCTCCGTTGAAGACGCGGTGCTGGCGCTGGTGACCAAATCGGCCAATGACGTGGCGGTGGTGATCGCCGAAGCCCTGGGCGGCAGCGAAGAAGATTTCGCCGAGCTGATGACCAGGAAGGCGCGCCAGATCGGCATGGCCGGTACCACCTATCAGAATGCGTCGGGCCTGCCGAACCTGGCTCAGGTCTCGACCCCGCGCGATCAGGCCACCCTGGCGCGGGCTTTGATCCGCAATCATGGCAAGTACTACCATTATTTCTCGACCCGCCAGTTCCGCTGGCGCGGCCAGCCCATCTCGACCCATAACCGCCTGATGCTGCGCTATCAGGGCGCCGACGGCATCAAGACCGGTTATATCAACGCCTCGGGCTTCAATCTCATGGCCTCGGCCAAGCGCGACAATCGCCGCCTGATCGGCGTGGTGTTCGGTGGCGACACCGCCGCGTGGCGCGACAAGAATATGGCGCAAATCCTGGACAAGGGCTTTGCCCGCGCCAACGGCCCCGATATCCGCACCGCCAAGGTGGAAGACGAAGACCGTGCCGATCTGGACAATCTGATCGCTTCGGCCAAGGGCGGCAAGCCGGCGGCCAAGGTGGTCAAGGCCAAGGCGGTCACCAAGGTTGCTCAGCGTCGCCGTGAGGACGACGAGGGCGACACGGACCCGGTGTCGTGGACCATCCAGGTGGGCGCCTTCAACGATTACAAGCCAGCCCATCTGGCTGCCACCTCTGCCGCCAAGAAGTTGGGTGGGTTGGTATCGCGCGCAACCATCGCCGTGGACAAGTCCAAGCAGGGCAAGCAGAACCTGTTCCGCGCCCGGCTGTCCGGCTTCACCGAAGACCAAGCCCGCGCTGCCTGCAAACGACTGTCGCGGGCGAAGAAAGACTGCAAGGTCATCCAGCCCAGCGCGTAAAAACGCAGTTGGAGGGCTCCATGTACACTTGTCCCTGTTGCGGATACCTCACTTTCGACAGTGGTCCGGGCTGCTTTGATATTTGCTACGTTTGTGACTGGCAGGATGATTCTGCCCAATTGAAATGGCCGATGCGAGCGGGTGGCGCTAATAAGATGTCCCTCGTCGACGCACAAAAGGCCTTCGCTGACGGTCATCAGAAGGCCACGCCGCAGGACCCGCGCGATCCGGATTGGCGACCATTCGATCCTGCTTTAGATGTTGCCGCCGTCCCCGATGAGCATTACTGGGACCTAGTGGTACAGTCTTTCGATCCAAGCCAAAAACCTTACTATTGGCAAAAAGGTTAATTAGGCCCTCACGAAGCCCCTTACTTACTTCCGCACCACCCTCGGCGCCAACCCTGGCCGGGGCCGTTGGCCCGACACACCTGCCGGCATGCGGCCGGTCTTCAGCGCGTTGTCCATCAATTGCTGGGCCTTGGGCAGGAAGGTGCGCTTGTGGCGGCGTTGCCATTCGTCCAGGCGCCAATGGCGCTTATGGGGGGTGATGGTGGGCGGGCACAGGAAGACGTGGGCCATGACCATATGCCCCGAGGACGCCCGCACCTTCAGCGGCTGCAACGAGTACTCCCAGCCCTCATAGACCTGCAGGCGATGGACGGTCAGCGGGTCCACCCCGGTGACCAG
>JACMLB010000200.1 GCA_014379805.1 Rhodospirillales bacterium
AGGGCCTGATTTTCGCGCAGGCGCTGGATTTCCTTGGTGGCATCCAATTGCTCGCCGGCACCGACGCCGTCGGGCTTGCGCCAGAACACCAGCTTGTCGGTGAAGCTTTTGTCCGTATCGGCGATGGATTGGGTTTCCTTGTTCACCAGCACGCGGATTTCCGGCTGGATCTGCTCGGCACCCGCCTTTTTCAGCAGGGTGATGTCGCCCGACGACCGGTTCTGGGTGGAAACCGGCGTGGTCATGGCGCGGGCCGAGCCGGTCAGCGCCTGACGTGCCTGATCGCGGGTGTTGCCTTCCTGCGGGCGGACGGCGCCGGGCGACGGCGGGCGCAGCGAGAAATCGGGGGGCAGCGCCAGCGGCGCGCGTTCCACCACCTGGAACTCGTCCGGTGGCGCCTTTTCATAGCCCAAGGCCCGGCGGGCGTCGGTGCAGCCCGACACGGCAAGGGTGGCGAGCGCCGCAAACGAGGCGGCGCGCAGGGCGGGGGCGAGGCTGGCTTTGGTGGTGCTGCTCATGGCCTTAATTCTTAGACGAAGACGGCCTTGCGAACAAGGCATCCAATACAAGTATGACGGCGCCGATGCTAATGGCCGAATCCGCCAAATTGAAGGCAGGCCAATGATAACCCATGACATGGACGTCCAGGAAGTCCGCAACGGCGCCCCAACGGACGCGATCGATCACGTTGCCCAAGGCGCCGCCGACGATTCCGCCTAGAGCCAGGGTGACCAAGGGTGACGACGCCTTGCGCATCCAGTTCAGCAGGAAGATGACGATGCCCACGGACAGGAGTGACAGGGCCACGGCGTTCCAGCGGCCATCGGTGTTGAAGATACCGAACGACACGCCCCGGTTCCAAGCCATGACCAGATCGAAGAACGGCAGAATTTCGATGCGGTTGGCGGTGTAGAACGGAGTTTCCCACACGCCCTGAGGCCGCATCAGCGTTTCGACCACCCAATGTTTGGACAGTTGGTCGAGAATGACGATGATTGCCGCGAGGATGAGGCCTGGACGCATCTTAGGCCACCGCGTCCGAGCAGCGGCCACACACGCCCTCATGGGCATGGGCACCCACTTCGTTCAGCACCTTCCAGCAGCGTTGGCACTTCTCGCCCTCGGCCAAGCGGGGCAGCACACCGATGCCGTCCACGTCGGGAAGCGTGAAGGCGCCTTCGGGGGCCGCACCCTCGATGATCATCAGGCCCGAGGTGATGCAGATTTCCGCCAGATCCAGGCCGACGATGGCGGCTAAGGCGTCGCCATCGGTCACATACAACGCCGGGCTGGCCTGCAGGCTGGAGCCGATGCGCTTGGCGACACGCTCCAACTCCAGGGCACCGGTGACCACACGGCGCACGGCCCGCACCTTGTCCCATTTCGCGGCCAGTTCATCGTCGCGCCATTCCGCCGGGATGGTGGGGAAGCTTTCCAGATGGACCGAGCCGTCGGCAGAGGGGTGGCGGGCCAGCCACGCTTCCTCGGCGGTGAAGCTGGTGAACGGGGCCAGCCACTTGCACAGCGCATCCAGCAGAATGTCCATCACCGTGCGGGCGGCGCGGCGGCGGACGCTGGCGGGGGCGTCGCAATACAGCGCATCCTTGCGGATGTCGAAGTAGAACGCCGACAAATCGATGCCGCAGAAATTGTGCAGCTCGGCGAACCAGGAATGGAACTCGAAGCTGGCGCAGGCGGCGCGCAGGCCGGTGTCCAATTCGGAAACGCGGTGCAGGACCCAGCGCTCCAACTCGGGCATCTCGGCCACCGGCAAGGCTTCCGTGGCGGTGAAGCCGTCCAGGGCGCCCAGCAGGTAGCGCAGGGTGTTGCGCAGGCGGCGGTAGACGTCCACCTGGGTCTTCAGCACTTGCGGGCCGACGCGAAGGTCTTCGGTGTAATCGGTGCTGGTCACCCACAGGCGTAGAATGTCGGCGCCCGAGGTCGAAACTACGTCCTGGGGCGAGACCACATTGCCCAAGGATTTGGACATTTTGCGGCCGTCTTCGTCCAGCACGAAGCCATGGGTCAGCACGGCGTTGAACGGGGCGCGGCCACGGGTGCCACAGCTTTCCAGCAAGGACGATTGGAACCAGCCGCGATGCTGGTCCGACCCTTCCAGATACAGGTCAGCCGGGGCGGAGAGATCGGCCCATTCGTCGCCTTCCAGCACGAAGGCGTGGGTGCAGCCGGAATCGAACCAGACGTCCAGGATGTCGAACACCTGTTCGTACTCGCCGGCATCAAAGGCGTCGCCCAGGAAGCGCTCGGGCTTGCTGGTGTACCACGCATCGGCGCCCTCGGCCTCGAAGGCGGCGACGATGCGGTCCACCACCGACTGGTCGCGCAGGGGCAGGCCGGTCTTCTTGTTGACGAACACGGCGATGGGCACGCCCCAGGCGCGCTGACGCGACACGCACCAATCGGGGCGGCCTTCCACCATGGAGCGGATGCGGTTGCGGCCCAATGCGGGGACGAAGCGGGTCTCGTCGATGGCGCGCAGGGCCTTGTCGCGCAACTCGGTGGTCGCCATGGAGATGAACCATTGCGGCGTGTTGCGGAAGATCAGCGGCGCCTTGGAACGCCACGAATGGGGGTAGGAGTGCTCCACCTTGCCATGGGCCAGTAGATTGCCGGCCTCGGTCATGGCATTGATCACCGGCTTCGCGACGGGGGAGTAGTACTTGCCGTTCTTGCCCTGGGCCAGAACCGACTGGCCGGCGAAGATGGCGACGTGGGGGAAATAGGTGCCGTCGGGCTGCACGGTGTCGGGGATGGCGATGTTGTTGGCCTTGCCCAGATGCCAGTCGTCCTCGCCATGGCCGGGTGCTATGTGGACGAAGCCGGTGCCGGTGTCGGTGGTGACGAAAACGCCGGCCAGCAGGGGCACGTCGAAATCATAGCCGCCCTTGGCCTCGGCGTGGAATTTCAGCGGGTGATGGGCGATGGAGCCTGCCATCTGGCTGCCCTTGAGGACTTCCAGCACGGTGAAGGTGGCCTTGGCGTCCTTGGCGACCTGCTCGACCTGATCCTTGATCATAACCAGCTTGTCGCCGGGCTTGGCCAAGCTGCCATCCTCGGCGGCGGTGACTTCCACCACGGCGTAATCGAATTCGGGGCCAAAGGCCACGGCGCGGTTGCCCGGCATGGTCCACGGAGTGGTGGTCCAGATCACCACGGCGGCATTGTTCAAGGCCGGCACGCTGGCTTTGACCACCGGGAACTTGACCCAGATGGTGATGGAGGTGTGGTCGTGATACTCCACCTCGGCCTCGGCCAAAGCGGTCTTTTCCACCACCGACCACATGACCGGCTTGGCGCCCTTGTACAGGGACCCGTCCATGAGGAACTTGCCCAGCTCGCGGGCAATGGTCGCCTCGGCGCGCGGGGTCATGGTGGTGTAGGGGTGGTCCCAATCGCCGTTCAGGCCCAGGCGCTTGAATTCCTCGCGCTGGATGGCGATCCA
>JACMLB010000026.1 GCA_014379805.1 Rhodospirillales bacterium
ATGCCCTCGGCCAGCACGAAGCTGCGCTGGAACTGGCGGGCGGCGATGCCGCGATGCAGGAATATGCGGCCGCAATCCTCCTCGACCTGACGACCGCGAATGATCAGCTGGTTATCTTCCACGCCAACCGACAGATCGTCCATGGAAAAGCCGGCCACCGCCAGCGTAATCCTCAGGCCGCTATCGCCGGTCTGTTCGATGTTATAGGGCGGATAACCCTCGGCCTGGCTTTTGGACACGCGGTCCAGCACCCGCTCGAAATGGTCGAAGCCGAGCAGAAGCGGGCTGTTGAAAACGGACAGACGGGTCATGGGGGTGGACTCCTCCTCGATACGAGCGAGAAACCAATGTCTTGGGCCCGATCATCGGCGCCCGGTGTCGGCAGCGGTCCTCCGTCCTCGGACCAACCGCGCCTTAACTGTTATTTTGGGTGGAACAGGCCCGCCGTCAAGCCGGGCGTGTGTCAGCGTCGCGGCGAGGACAGCGTCTCGGACCGGACTTTTTCCGCCGGCGCCGCCTTGGGCGGGTTGTCGTAATAGCCCGCGGGCGCCGGTCCGGGCATGGCCGAAGCGCCAGCACCGACAGCAACACCACTGACGCGCGGCCCCACAGTCACCGATACCACCGAACCCAGCATGGTGCTTTCCACCTGCACGGTAGCGGCACGCTCGCCGCGCACATAGGACATCACGCTGATGCCCGACGTCGCCGCCATGATGGGTTCCCAGCCGAAGGACGGCATTTGCTGCTGATAAAAATTGGTGGCGTCGGGCGCGGATTTCCACAACCTCATCACCACGCGGCCGGTCCAGCGGTCGCGGTCGCCCAGGATCAACGACCGTTCGTTGTCCATGGTGGCGCCCGAGGGGATGGGAACATCGGTCAGCAGTTGGAAATCCA
This sequence comes from Rhodospirillales bacterium, assembly GCA_014379805.1. Taxonomy (GTDB): domain Bacteria; phylum Pseudomonadota; class Alphaproteobacteria; order Rhodospirillales; family Magnetospirillaceae; genus Magnetospirillum. Next base: position 901 of record JACMLB010000026.1, read on the forward strand.
GGGGCTGCTTGGGGTCGCCCGCCTGGGTGTGCGGCAAGGACGTGCTGGAACCGCAGCCGGCTAGCAGCAGGGCGGACAGACCAAGCAAAGCGGCGCGGAGGGCGATGGATTTCATAGTCCGAAAGTTACAGGGAAGGCCGCCTTCGGACAAGGGCCTAAGGCAATTCCAGCGGGTATTCGGCGATGGGGTCGTATTCGGCGCCGCCATGACCGAGGAAACTGCGGAACATGGTGAAATGCTCCACCGGCCACGGCCCGGCCTGGAAGGGTGAGTTGCGGGCGATGAAGTCCTGCACGCGGGCCACCGGCGCGCCCTTGAAGCGGGCCAAGGTGACATGGGGAGTGTATTTGCGGCCCTCGGGCGGCAGGCCCAGCCGCGCCACCATGGTTTCCACCTTGGCCTGCAGATGCAGTAATTCCGGCACCTTCTCCACCCCGGCCCATAGATGATTGGGCGCGCTGCGGCCAAAGGTGCCAAAGCCGTCCAGGGCCAGGGCGAAGGCGGAAAGCCGCAGGGTCGCCAGTTCGTCGTGCAGCTCGCGCGCCAAACCGTCTTCCACCTCGCCGATGAAGCGTAGCGTGATATGCAGGTTGCGCGCCTCGACCCAGCGTCCGCCGGGAATGCCGCCGCCCAATGAGGTCAGCCGCAGAGCCACCTCTGGCGGCAGCCCCAGGCCGACGAACAGCCGCATCATGGCGGGTCACCCAGCACCAAGGTCAGCACGCCGGTATAGCCGTACAGGCGGTCGCCGCAGATTTCCCCATTGGCGAAGAAGCCCACCAGCGGCACCGGCCCCAGGGCTTTGCGCACCAGGGCAAGCTCTGCCCCGTCGGTACCGAACATGTGACGGCCCCGCGCCACGCAGCTGGTGTACAGCGCCGCGCGCACCGGGCGGCCTTGGCGGCGCTTGGTGATATCGGCCAGCATGCGCTTCATATCCGTACGGGCGGCGTTGGGATCGCGGCGCACATAGATAAATTTCTGCCCGACCTCCAGCCGGTCGGCCACCGCCAGCCAGCCCTGGCGCTGGTCGATGCCCAACAGGCTGCGCACCAGATAATCGCCCCGGTCCGAGCCCGCCACCGGCAGGCCCACATGGATGTAACCGGCGGCGCGGCGGATATCGCGGGCGATCAGCTCGCCGGCTTCCTCCTTCAGCACCTCAAGCGCCGAGCGGCCATCCAGCTTCATGACCACGCCTTCCGCCGCCTCGGTCACCGTGTGTACCGTGCCGATGGGGGTGCAGCCCTGGGTCAGCGCGGTAACCACCGGCACCTGGGCGCTGAGCAGCAGCCCGGACAAGCCGCCTGAGACCACCTGATCCGCCACCTGGGCCGGCGGCCCCGAGGCCGAGACAGTGCCGCCCACCAAGAACCCCGCCTCTGCCGCCAGGGCACCGACCAAGGCGGGTAGGCCGGGGCTGCGCGGGTCGCCATGGACCATGGCGACGCAGGGGCCGTTGGTGGCGATCCACGATCCCAGCCGCCCCATGATCGCCGCCGCCTCCAACCCGGAGAAGCTGCGGAAATCGGCTTCGGGCAGCCAGCCGGTCATCACCGCCAGCGCGCCGCCGTTCATGTATTCGGCATCGCTGGAATCATCGCCGCCGGCGCACAATCCAGGCACCACCCCGCCCACCCAGTGTTCGATGCGGGTGGTTTCACGCAGGAAGGTGAGGATGGAGGACAGGTTCTGGTTGAACGCCTCGGTGGCGTACAGAATGCCCACATTGGCCGGCGTTCCGGCCACGCCCTCCAGGCAGGCCTTGGCCGCCAGCCCCCAATGCTCGGCGCGGGCATGGGCGATGGCGAAGGGCGCGGTCTCGGGCATGGGCAACGGCATGGTCATCGCGGGCCTCCATTGCTGAGCACTTGCGTCACGCTGGGCAGGATGCGGTTCACTATGACGGCCACACCTTCCCGCGTGGGGTGCAGGCCATCGCCCTGGTTGAGCTTGGGGTCACGGGCGATGCCGTCCAGGAAGAACGGATAGAACGCGACCTTGTGACGCTGGGCCAGACGGACGAAGACCTGGCGGAAGGACTCGGCATAGTCGGGGCCGTAATTGGGCGGGGCTAGCATGCCGGTCAGCAGCACGGTGACGCCCTCGGCCTTCAGCCGGGTCAGGATGGCGTCCAAATTCTGTTCGGTGACCTTGGGATCGATGCCGCGCAAGCCATCATTGGCGCCCAATTCGACGATGGCGAACTTTGGTTTGTCCGCCAGCGCCCAATCCAGCCGAGCACGCCCGCCGGCGCTGGTATCGCCCGACACGCCGGCATTGATAACGGTGACGTCGTAGCCTTGCGCCCGCAGTGCCTTTTCCAATTGCACCGGAAAAGCGGCGTCGGCGGGCAGGCCGTAACCGGCGGTCAGGGAATCGCCCAGGGCGAGGACGCGCAAGCTTTCGGCCATGGCTTCCCCTGCGCTGACGTTGACAACCAAGGCCACCGCGCCATATGCGACCAGTACGCTTAAGCGGCACCATCTTCTGAAAACGAGAGCCAACCGCCCCATGATGTCTCCCGCATCCACCAAGTCCCTGATCAACCTTCAGGGTGTCACCCTCAACTTGGCGAGCTTGGCGGGCGAGGTCAACGTCTTGCGCGGCATCGACCTGTGCGTGGGCGCCGGCGAGACCGTGGGCATAGTCGGCCCCTCCGGTTCGGGCAAGTCCACCTTGCTGATGGTGGTGGCGGGTTTGGAGCGCGCCACGTCGGGCCATGTGGACGTGGCCGGGCATAATCTGTCCCTGCTGAACGAGGACGGGCTGGCCCGCTTCCGCCGCGCCCAGATCGGCATCGTCTTCCAGGCCTTCCATCTGGTGCCGACCATGACCGCTTTGGAAAACGTGGCCGTGCCCCTGGAATTGGCCGGCGCCCGTGACGCCTTCGCCCGCGCCGAAGTGGAACTGAAAGCCGTCGGCCTGGGCCATCGCCTGGACCATTATCCCGGCCAGCTATCCGGCGGCGAGCAACAGCGGGTCGCCCTGGCCCGCGCCTTCGTCGCCCGCCCCCGCCTGCTGCTGGCCGACGAGCCCACCGGCAATCTGGACCAAGCCACCGGGCGCACCATCGTCGAACTGCTGTTCCAACTGCACGAACGCCATGGCACCACCTTGGTGCTGGTCACCCATGATGCGTCACTGGCGGCGCGCTGCCGCCGCATGGTGCGGGTGGAAGACGGCCGCATCGCCGAGGACGTGCCCACCATGCTGGTGCCGGCATCATGACCCTTCCCCTGTCGGTTACCTATGCGCGGCGCGAGTTACGCGGCGGGCTGAAGGGCTTCCGTATCCTGATGGCCTGCCTGGCCCTGGGTGTGGCAGCCATCGCGGCGTCGGGTTCGTTGAAGGCGGCGTTCCATACGGCGTTGAAGGAAGATTCGCGCAAGCTGTTGGGCGGCGATTTGGACTTGCGCCAATCCTACAGCGCGGTGGAGCCTCAACAGCGGGAGGTTCTGGATAGTCTTGGCACCGTGGCCGCGGGCATGGAAATGCGCGCCATGGCCCATGGCAGCGACACCCGACGGCTGGTGGAACTGAAGGGGGTGGACGCGGCGGTTTATCCCCTGGCCGGCGCCTTGGAACTGGAGCCGCCCATGGCGCCCGCCGATGTATTGGCGCAGCGGGACGGCGTGTGGGGCGCGGCAGCCGATCCCAATCTGCTGACCAGTCTGGGCGTTAAAATCGGCGACCGCATCACCGTGGGCAGCGCCAGTTTTGAAATCCGCGCCGCCATCCTGCGCGAGCCTGACCGTGTCGCCACTGCCTTGGCCTTCGGTCCCCGATTGATGGTGCCGGTACAGGCGGTGCCCGAGACCGGGCTGATCCAGCCGGGCAGCCTGATGCGCTGGACCTATCGCGTGGGGCTGAAGCCGGGCATAAGCCCGGAGGCCGCTAAACATTTGCTGGGCCAGCGCTTCCCGGACGCCGGCTGGCAATTGCGCGACACCTCGGACGCGGCGCCGGGGGTGGGGCGCTTCCTCGACAATCTGACCGCTTTCCTGACCCTGGTGGGGTTGACCGCACTTTTGGTGGGCGGCATCGGCGTCGCCAATGCGGTGAAGGCCTATCTGGATGGCCGCGTGCCCACCATCGCCGTGCTGAAATCCGTGGGCGCCCCGTCGCGGCTGATCTTCGCCACCTATGGCAGTCTGGTGGCCCTGCTGGCGTCTCTGGGCATCGTGGCCGGGCTGGCGGTGGGCGCCATGGTACCCACCTTGGTGGTGCATCTGGCGGGCGACAAACTGCCTTTAGCCGCACGAACCGGACTGTATCCCGCCCCGTTGCTGGTGGCCGCCGCCTTCGGCGTGCTGACCGCCGGGGTCTTCACCCTGTGGCCGCTCGCCCGCGCCAAGGCCGTGCCGGCCACCGCTTTATTCCGCCAATTGGTGACGCCGCTGCCGCGCCTGCCTGACCGGACAACCTTGGCCGTATTGGCCGTGGCCGCCCTGGCACTGATCGCCCTGGCGGTGCTGTCCGCCGACAAACCCGGCTTGGCCGCCGCCTTCGTGGCTGCCTCTTTGTGCACCCTGGCTTTGTTCCGGGGCTTGGCCTGGGCGTTGTCGCGCGCCGCCGCGAAATGTACCGCCCGGCGCACCGGCCTGTTCGCCCATCCCACCGGGCGGCTGGCTTTGGCTAATCTGCACCGTCCCGGCAGCGCCGTGGTCAGCGTGGTGCTCAGTCTGGGGCTAGGCCTGACCGTGCTGGTCGCCATCGCCCTGATCGAAGGCAATCTGGCCCGCCAATTCGGCGAGCGCATGCCGGCGGAAGCCCCCAGCTTCTTCTTCATCGACATCCAACCCGATCAGCTGGAGGGCTTCGACAGCACTGTGCGCGCCGTGGATTCCCGCGCCACCGTGGATCAAGCGCCCATGGTGCGGGGCCGGATCACCCGCATCAACGGACGCCCGGTGGCCGAAGTCGCCATCGCCCCCGAGGCGGAATGGGCGGTGCGCGGCGATCGCGGCCTGACCAGCGCCGCCACCCCGCCCAAGGGCGCCCGGCTGGTGGCCGGCCAATGGTGGGCGCCCGATTACGACGGCGCGCCGCTGGCCTCGGTGGATGCCACCATCGCCAAGGGGTTTGGGCTGAAGCTGGGCGACACCTTGGGCATCAACGTACTGGGCCGCGAGCTGGAGGTCCGCATCGCCAGCCTGCGCGACATCGAATGGTCCACGCTCAACATGAACTTCACCTTCATCCTGTCGCCCAACGCATTGAAGGGCGCGCCGCACACTTGGATTGCCACCGTCCAGGCCCCCGACGCATCCGAAGCCGCCATCGAGAAGGCGGTCACCGACCGCTACGCCAACGTCTCGGCCATCCGGGTCAAAGAGGCCCTGGTGGCGGTGCGCGAGATGATCGCCAATGCCGACATGGCGGTACGGCTGGCCGCTTTGGTGACCCTGTCGGCGGGTGGCCTTGTGCTGGCCGGCGCGGTTATGGCCGGGCATCGCCGCCGGGTCTATGAAGCGGTGGTGCTGAAGGTATTGGGCGCCACGCGGGCCGACCTATGGCGGGCTTGGCTGCTGGAATTCGGCATCGTCGGAGTGACCACCGGGCTGGCCGCTGGCGCGGTGGGCAGCCTTGCCGCTTGGGCCATTCTGGTTCACGTCATGCGCGCCGATTGGACCTTCCTGCCCGGCATCGCGGCGGCCACCCTGGGCGCCTGCATCATCGCCAGCCTGCTGGCCGGCTTCGCCGGCACCTTCGCCGCCATGCGGGCCAAGGCGGCGCCGTTGCTGCGGGCGGAATAGGGCGGTTTAAAGTGCGCAACACGGATGGACGCGGATGCCGCTATGCGGCCCACGGGTGTACACGGATAAGGGAAAAATACCTGCTTTATGTGCGAGTCGCGCCCGATTTACGCTTTCGCTATGGCTCTTATCCGTGTTCATCCGTGCAGCGGCGAAGCCGCATCCGTGTCCATCCGTGTTGCGCACTTGACCCTGCCACCGCCAAGCAAACGCCCGGCCCTTTCACATCCGCAGATTCCCTTGCTTGATTCCCCATTAAACTGCGCCATATTGGGTCTGCTTGAATTCCAATTGCTAACCAGAGGTATGATTATGGCCTTCGGCTCCGATCGCAAATACATGTCCCCGGCGCAAGCAGAGGCCGCGCAGATCGACGTGGGCCTGCGTCAGTACATGCTCAAAGTCTACAATCTGATGGCCTCGGGCTTGGCGCTGACCGGCATCATCGCGTTCCTGGTGGCGTCGACCCCCGCCGCCACCCAGCTGCTGTTCGGCACCCCCTTGAAGTGGGTGGTGATGTTTGCCCCGCTGGCCATGGTGTTCTTCTTCAGCTTCAAGATTGAAAGCATGAAGGCGTCCACCGCTCAGACCACCTTCTGGGTCTTCGCCGCCCTGATGGGCGCGTCGCTGGCCACGGTGTTCCTGGTGTTCACCGGCGCCTCGGTGGCGCGCACCTTCTTCATCACCGCCGCTGCCTTCGGTGGCCTGTCGCTGTATGGCTACACCACCAAGCGCGACCTGTCGGCGTTCGGCACCTTCCTAGTGATGGGCCTGATCGGCCTGATCATCGCCATGGTGGTGAACATCTTCGTCCAGAGCACCCTGATGCAGTTCGTCATCTCCGCCGCTGGTGTGCTGATCTTCGCCGGCCTGACCGCCTGGGATACCCAGAAGATCAAGGAGATGTACCTGGAGGCCGACCATTCGGAAGTGGCCTCGAAGAAGGCCATCATGGGTGCGCTGACCCTGTACCTGGACTTCATCAACCTGTTCACGTTCATGCTGCAATTCCTGGGCGTGCGCCGCGACGAGTAGTCGGGCGGATAGCCGGAAAAGCGAAAAGGCCTCGGGAATCCGGGGCCTTTTTTCTGTCTTAACCCTCTCCCGCGCGCGGAGAGGGGGTTAGCAAGCCTATTCCTTCAAAAACTCCATGGCCTGATTCAACTGGCTCATGCGGTTATGGCTGCCGTGATTGCTGTCCGGGTGGTGGATGGTGGCCAGCATGCGGAAGCGGGCGCGGATGATGCGGCGGTCGGGGCGGGCGCCCGGCGGGAAGCCCAGGACGTGCAGGGCGTCGTCGCGGGTCGCGATGCCATGGGGCAGCGGCTCGAACGCCAGCACGTTGATGATGGCCTTGAGGCGCTCGACCTCTTCGGTCACGTCAATGGTCGGCGCGGGCGGTGGTGGCGGCGGGGGAGCCGGCGGCTTGGCGTTGGGGTCTTCCAGCCGCAGCACGTAATCGCCCCGGTCCATGGCCAGCGCCAGGGCCAGGGCGCGGCGGATGAAGGTGACCTGATAGTCCGACGCCATACGCACCTGCAGGCGCGGCTTGCGGCGCCACGGGCGGCCTTGGGCCGGGCCGGATTTCAGGATGATGGTTTCGCGGTCGGCATTGGCAGGATCACCGGGATCGGGGAACAAATCGATCAGCGCCGCCGGCATCACCAGCAGCACAGAACGGGCGATGTCGCCCACATTGACCCGGCGGCGCGCGGCCAAAGCTTCCACCGCATCGCGGAAGGCCGAGGCGCAGGGGATGGTATAGGAATGCTTGACGGCGCCCGACGCGCTCAAAGGGGCACCTGTGTCAGCCGCGCGGGCATTGTCGTCGTGACTATCCAAATTAGGCCCGGCGGCGGTCGTTGAAGTGCAGGCGGCGGCCTTCGGCCAGCAGCTTGCCCATTTCCTCGGCGGGCAGCGGGCGCGAGAACAGATAGCCCTGCATCTGGTCACAGCCCAGCGCGCGCAGGAATTCCAGATGCTGGGTGTGCTCGACGCCCTCGGCGATCACCTTCATCTTCAAGGCTTTGGCCATGGCGACGATGGCGTCCACGATGGCCGCGTCATTGGCGTCGGTAATCACGTCCATGACAAACGAACGGTCGATCTTCAGCTTGCTGATGGGGAAGCGCTTCAACACCGACAGCGACGAATAACCGGTGCCGAAATCGTCGATGGCGCAGGAAATCCCCATCTCCTTCATATGCTGAACCACGGCGATGGCGCTTTCGGCGTCGCGCATGGCGGAACTTTCCGTCAGCTCGATTTCCAAATAGCGCGGGTCCAGGCCCGAATTGCTCAGTGTATTTTCCAACGCCGTCAGCAGGCGCTTGGCGTATTGGAACTGACGGCCCGAGACGTTGACCGCCACCGGAATGGCCGGCAAATCCTGGTCCTGCCATTCCTTGTTCTGACGGCAGCATTCCGTCAGCATGACTTCGCAAATGGCGTCGATCAGGCCGGATTCTTCCGCCACGGGAATGAATTCACCCGGCGCAATCATGCCCATTTCCGGGCTTTTCCAGCGCACCAAGGCCTCCATCCCCACCACTGAACCGGTGACCAGATCCACCTGCGGCTGGTAATAGGGGATGAATTCGCCATGCTCGACCGCGCGGCGCAGCTTGTTTTGCAGGCTCAACGTCTTGGCCGCGTTCGAGCTCATTTCCTTGGTGAAGAATTGCAGGGTCGCCGCGCCCTGGCCCTTGGCCCGTTGCAGCGCCGCTTCGGCATTCTTGATCAGGGTCTCGGCGTCCTCACCGTCGCGCGGGAACAAGGCGACACCGGTGGACGACGAGATTTCGAATTCCTCACCCGCCACCGACACCGGCACCTGAGCCAAAGCGTGGATGCGCTCGACCGCGTCGGTCAGTTCCCGCTTAGAGCCATGGCCGGTGATCATCATCAGGAAACGGTCGCCCGAGGCCCGCGCCAGGACGTCGTCGCGGCCAATGGAGGCCTGCAGCACGTCGGCAGCGGCAATCAACACCTGATCGCCCACGGAATGCCCCATGGTGGCGTTGATGACGCCGAAGCGGTCGATGCCCAGGGACACCACCGCCAGCAGAGTGTGGCGCTGACGCGCCTGCTCGCGGGCGGCGGTGAAGCGTTCCAGGAAGGCTGGGCGGTTGGGCAGCCGGGTCAACGGATCGTAGAAGGCCAGGAAGGACAGGCGCTGTTCGGCCACCCGGCGGTCGGTCACGTCGATCATGACGCCGTCCCACACGACGTCGCAATTGTCGCGCTTGGTCGGGCGCGACTGGCCGCGCAGCCAGCGGCGCTTGCCGTCGCGGCCCAGCACCGCCATTTCCTCTTCGAACGGTTCCATGGTGCGGGCGGAACGGCCCAAAGCCGCCAGGAAACGCTGGCTTTCGTCAACCGACAGCGCCGACATGAACAATTGCGGGTCCGCCATCAATTCCTCGGGCTCGACGCCCAGGAAATCGCGGCAGCCTTCGCTGACATAGGTGAATTCCAGCCGTCCGTCAGGGCGCAGCATGCGCTGGAACACCATGCCCGGCATGTTGCCGGCGATGGCGCGCAGGCGCTGCTCGGTCTCGCGCAGCGCCGCCTCGGTGGCCTTGCGCACGGTGATGTCGCGGCCAATGCCCACGAACAGGCGATGGCCCTCCAGCCGCACTTCGCTGGTGGACAGTTCCAGCGGGAAAGTGCTGCCGTCCTTGTGCAAGCCCTGAAGCTCGCGCGGGCCGCCGCCCACCAACCCGCCCGAGCCGTCATGGGCGTCGCCCGTCAGCAAATCTGGCCGGCGCTCGGCTTCGGTCAGCAGCACGGTGAAGGATTGGCCGGTCAGTTCCGCGGCGTCACGTCCGAACAGCCCCTCGGCGGCGGCGTTGACCGTGTCGATGGCGCCGGTTTCGTCCAGGATCAGAATGGAATCGGCGGCATGCTCCATGAGCATGTCCAGCTTGAACTCGGCCCGGCGGCCTTCGGTCACGTCGATCAGCACGCCGTCCCACACCACCGAGCCATCGGCGGCGCGGCGCGGGCGCGATGCGCCCTTCAGCCAGCGCACTTCGCCCGATTGGCTGATGGCGCGGAATTCCTCGACGCAGGTGGACAAATCGGCGGCGGAACGGTGAATGGCGGCAAGATGGCCGTCACGGTCGGCCCAATGGACCACGTGCAGGCAGCCCTTGGCGTTGACGCCCATGGTCTCGGGCTCGAAGGCCAGCACGTCGCGCACATTGCCGCTGATGATGGGATAGCTCAGCGTGCCGTCCGCATCCATGTGACGCTGGAAGGCAAAGCCGGGCAGGCTGCCCGCCACGCCATCAAGGCGGGCGATCAACTCGGCCACATCCTGCGATTGCAGGCAAGGATCTACCGCCGCGATCAAGCCGGCGGTGTCTTCCCCGTCATTACTGGTGTCCCAGCCCTTGGTCACCTAATTCTCCAGCCCCTTGGCCGAGCCCTGCACTCTCGGCGTGGTCGATGGTATCCACGATACCTCGCCATGGCAACGGCCTAGAGCTTTTGGGCTATGACTCCGATCGTTTACGCGATCTTGCCGCGGAAATAATCGATGGTGCGCAGCAGTCCGGCTTCCAGCTCCACCGTGGGCTGCCAATCCAGCACGGCGCGGGCCTTGGTGATGTCGGGCTGACGCTGACGCGGGTCGTCGGCGGGCAGCGGCAGGAACACCAGCTTGGACGCAGATTGGGTCAGGCGGATTACCGTCTGGGCCAATTGCAGCATGGTGAACTCACCCGGATTGCCCAGATTGATAGGGCCGGTGATGTCGTCGGGGGTCGCCATCAGGCGGATGAAGCCCTCGATCAGATCGTCGCAATAACAGAACGAGCGGGTCTGGCTGCCATCGCCGTAAATGGTGATGTCGCGGCCTTCCAGCGCCTGGACGATGAAGTTGGAGACCACGCGGCCATCATCGGGATGCATGCGCGGGCCATAGGTATTGAAGATGCGCGCCACCTTGATG
>JACMLB010000027.1 GCA_014379805.1 Rhodospirillales bacterium
AAGGCGCGTGGTGCCAAGATTTACGGCGAAGTGATCGGCTACGGCATGTCCGGCGACGCCCATCACATCACCGCTCCGGCTGAAGACGGCAATGGCGCCTTCCGCGCCATGAAGGCGGCTCTGGCCCGCGCCGGTCTTGAGCCCAAGGACATCGACTACATCAACGCTCACGGCACCGCCACCATGGGTGACGTAATCGAATTGGGCGCCGTCAAGCGCCTGTTCGGTGACGCTGCCTACAAGTTGTCCATGAGCTCCACCAAATCGGCCATCGGTCATTTGCTGGGTGCTGCCGGTGCGGTGGAAGGCATCTTCTCGCTGCTGGCCCTCCGCGATCAGATCGCGCCGCCGACCCTTAATCTGGACAATCCGGATGAAGGCTGCGATATCGATCTGGTCCCGCACAAGGCCAAGAAGCGTGAGATTAAGTACGCCATGTCGAATTCGTTCGGCTTCGGCGGCACCAACGCTTCGCTGATCTTCACCAAGGCTCCCTGATGACGTTACCCTCTCCCGCAAGCGGGAGAGGGTGGCCCGTAGGTCCGGGTGAGGGAGTTACAGACATAGTGCTGTGTGGCTCCCTCACCCTCCCATCTTCGATGGGCCCCTCCCTCTCCCGCAAGCGGGCGAGGGGTTTTCTGGCATCCTTGTCATGAAATCAGTTTTCAAACTCCTCTTCGTCCTCGCCGTCATCCTGATCGCCGTCGCCACCTGGGCGGTGCTGGAAGGTCATCGCCGCTTTACCCGGCCCGGCCCGCTGGCTGAAGCCACGACCGTGGTGATCGCCAAGGGCGCGGGGCTGGAAGCGATCGCCCGTAAGTTGGCGGCTGCCGGCGTGGTGCGCGACCCCTATAGCTTTATGGCTGGTGCCAAGCTGCGCCAAGCCTCTTTGAAGGCCGGCGAATACGCCTTCCCCGCCCATATCAGCCCGCAAGACGCAGTGGTCATGATGGGCGAGGGGCGCACCGTGGTGCACAAGCTGACCATCGCCGAGGGCCTGACGTCCAAGCAAATTCTGGCTTTGGTGCGGGACGCCGATTATCTGACCGGTGACGTCGCCGCCGTTCCGCCCGAAGGGTCCTTGCTGCCTGAAACCTGGCACCTGAACCGCGACGATGCCCGCGACGAGGTGGTGGCCCGCATGGAAAAGTCCATGCGCCAGTTGCTGGACCAATTGTGGCCCGCCCGCGCTGCCGACCTGCCGGTCAAGACCAAGGAACAGGCGCTGGTGCTGGCCTCGATCGTGGAACGCGAAACCGGCATCAAGGCCGAGCGCCCCATGGTCGCCGCCGTGTTCGTCAACCGGCTGCGCCTGGGCATGCGTCTGCAATCGGACCCTACGGTCATCTATGGGCTGTCGGACGGCATGGGCGTGCTGGACCACCCCATCACGCGGGCCGATCTGGAAACGCCGCATCGCTGGAACACCTACGTCATCGACGGCCTGCCGCCCACGCCCATCGCCAATCCGGGCCGCGCCAGTATCGAAGCAGTGCTGCACCCGGCGGACAGCCCGGCCCTGTACTTTGTGGCCGATGGCTCGGGTGGCCACGTCTTCGCCCGCAGCTTGACGGAGCACAACAATAACGTCGTCAACTGGCGCAAGGTCGAGAAGGCCCGGCGCGAGGCGAAATGATTTTGCATGGCCCCATGTGCGCATGGGGCCATGCGATTTGACGATTGGTCGGGCGTTCCGGCACGGGGCTATGGTTGTTTGCATCCGCAAACACCCCCTAGGACGCCCCCAATGCGTACCAAGCCCATGTTCCGCCGCCTGCTGTCCGCCTTGCCCCATGAAGGCGAGCGCCGTTTCCAAGGCGACGGCATGTCCATGCAGATCACCCGGCACGACAGCCCCTACACCATCATCTCGGTGCTGGTGAAGGCGGATGGCCATAACGCTTGGGTGACGGTGGAAGCCGATGGCGGCGAGATCACCCTGCTGCACCCGCGCAACATCGACCTTGTGGACAAGGCCATGGCCACCCTGTTGCCGCGCGTCGCGCATTAGGCAGGCGCCATAACCCAGCGGCACCATGGCGCGATCCGCTGCCTTCGGGCAGGATGGCGCCATGAAAGCTTCGTCTTCCACGCGTTCCTCTTCTCCGCGCCGGGCCGCTTTGTCGTGGGCCTTCTACGACTGGGCCAACTCGCCCTTCGCCACGTTGATCGTCACCTTCGTCTTCCCTGCCTATTTCGCCACCGCTGTGGTGGGCGACCAGATGCAGGGACAGGCGCTGTGGGGATTCGCCATGGGGCTGTCCGGGTTGGTGGTGGCCATTTCCAGCCCCATTTTCGGCGCCGTGGCCGATGTCACCGGGCGGCGCAAGCCGTGGCTGCTGGCGTTCACTTTGTTGTGTGCCGCGGCCTCGGCCGGGCTGTGGTGGGTGACGCCCCAGCTATCGGCGGTGCCCCTTGCCATCGCCCTGGTGGTGCTGGCCAATTGGGGGTTCGAGACCGCCGGCGTGTTCTACAACGCCATGCTACCCGACGTGACCGCACCCGAGCGCCTGGGCCGGCTGTCTGGCTGGGCGTGGGGGTTGGGCTATGTGGGCGGCTTGACAGCCTTGGCCCTGGCCCTGGTCGGGCTGGTGCTGCCCGAGCAGCCGTGGTTCGGTATCCCCAAAGACAACGCCGCCCATGTGCGCATCTGTGGCCCGCTGGTGGGGCTGTGGCTGCTGGTGTTCTCGGCGCCTTTGTTCCTGTGGACTCCCGATGCGGGGGTGAGCGTGTCTGTGGGCAGTCGGGTCAAGGCGGCGCTGGCCTCGCTGGCGGCGTCGCTCAGGCAATTGGCCCGCATGGGCGACGTGGGGCGCTTCCTGCTGGCCCACATGCTGTACGCCGACGGCCTTGCCACCCTGTTCGCCATGGGCGGAGTATTCGTGGCCGGCGTCTACGGCTTTTCGCTGCAAGAGGTCATGCTGTTCGGCATCGTGCTGAACGTCACCGCCGGATTGGGCGCGGCGGGCTTTGCCTGGCTGGACGATTGGTTCGGCTCGCGCACCACCATCCTGCTGGCCCTGGCCGGTTTGCTGATGGCGGGCACGGGCGTGCTGGTGGCGGAAAGCCGTGTGTTGGTCTGGGTCATGGGCGGGGCGCTTGGTCTGTTCGTCGGCCCGGCCCAGGCGGCCAGCCGCACCTACCTTGCCCGCATGGCCCCACCCGAGCGCCGCACCGAGCTGTTCGGCCTGTTCGCCTTGTCGGGCAAGGCTACCGCCTTCCTCGGCCCCTTGGCAGTGGGCGCCGTGACCGTCGCCACAAATAGCCAGCGCGCCGGCATGGCGGTGATTCTGGCGTTTTTTCTGGTGGGCGGGCTTATCCTGATGGGGGTATCCGAGGCTCGCAAGGGGTGACGTCGGCTCAGGCATGATTATGTAGGGACGGTGCTCTTCAGGAGGTCCTCATGCCCTCCACGTCCCAACGCGACGCCATCCTTCGTATGGCGGTCTCCGACCGTATTATCGCGCGCCTGTTTCTGACGCCAAGCCGGGTTGAACTGGTGATCGTGGCGGTGCTGGTCATCGTCCTCATCGTCCTGGGCGGTGGGCTGGTTTTTCAGACCGGCGGGACGAAGCTCCCCTATCTGCACACTCTTTATGTGCCGGTTTTCATGGCCGCATTCTTCTTCGGCCCGTGGGGCGGCGCTTTGGCCGGGTTGGCTGCCGGGCTTGCCATCGGGCCGTTCATGCCCCTGGACGTTGCCGCGCATGTGCCCCAGGAAAACTTTGGCTGGGGATTCCGGGCGGGTATTTTCACCCTTGCCGGCTTGGTGGTGGGGGCGGTGGTTGCCGCGTTGCGCCTGTCTACGTCCAAGGTTGTTCTCTATGGCTACATCGACGATTTCACCGGCTTGCCCAACCGGCAGCATCTGGTCGGATTGCTGGCGTCACGCATCCAGAGCGGCATCAGCCAGACTGTCTTTGCGGTCAACTTGCGTTCAATCCGTCCCATCGCCCTGGCCTTTGGCGTTCAAACTGCCGAGGCGGTGCTGAAGAAGGCCGCAGAGCGTCTGAGCGAACGTCTGCACGCGCCCGATTTATTGTTCCGCGCCGACAGCACCTTGTTGGCGGTTCTTTGCACTGACCAGACGAATACGGCGGTCATGGCCGAAGCCTTGTCCGCCAGCCTGTCGAAGCCCGTGGAGGTGCACGGCATTCCCCTGATGCTGGATGCCAATGTGGGGGTGGCGCGGACGGGGGTGGACGATAATCCGCCGGACCTTGTCATGCGGCGCGCCGCCCTGGCCACTGACGAGGCCCAGGAAAGCGGGCAATCGTGGAGCCTGTACGCCAGGGAAAGCGACGAGGTGCTGCGGCAGCGCCTGCTTCTTTTGGGGGATGTGCGCATGGCGCTGGACGGCAAGGAGCTGACGCTGGCCTACCAGCCCAAGGTGCGCTTGAGCGATGGAAGGATGGAAGGATGGAAGGATGGAAGGCTGCGAGGCCCTGGTGCGTTGGAACCATCCAGCGCGCGGGGTGGTGCCGCCCGCCCGCTTCGTGCCCATCGTCGAATTCTCCGGGCTGATTGGCCAACTCACCCAGTACATCTTCAAGGCCGCTGTGGAGCAAGTGGCCGAGTGGGCGGCGCAGGGTGAACGGATCGTGGTGTCCATCAACATGTCCGCCCGCGACCTCTCGGCGCCCAAGGTGGTCGAGACAACCTTGGGGATAATCGACGCGTGCGGCGTGGATCACACCTTGGTTGACGTGGAGATCACGGAGAGCGCCGCCTTCCTCAAGGACGCAGAACTTGGCCGGCAATTGCAGCGGCTCCGTGATGCCGGCATTACCTTGTCCATCGACGATTACGGAACGGGAATGTCGTCGCTGTCCTATCTGAAGCGAATCCCTGCCCGCTATGTGAAGATCGACCAGATGTTCGTGCGCAATCTCGCCAGCAGCCGCGAGGATCGTGTGCTGGTGGAATCTACCGTGCAGATGTGCCGGCGAATGGGGCTGGTGACGGTGGCCGAAGGGGTCGAAGACCAAGTTTGCGCCGACATTTTGACCTCCATCGGCTGCGATCTGGCGCAGGGATACTTGTTCGCGCCGCCATTGCCGCCCGCCGAGTTACTGGCCTTTTGGCGGGCCAATCACTCAGCGGCGCGACAGCAGCCAAGCCATTGACGCCGCCAGCGCCAGCCACACCGACACGACGATGACCAAGCCCCACAGGCTCTTGCCGGGACGGTCGGCATCCGCCGCCTTGGCTCGGGCGTCGGTCATTACTTCGGGCGGGATCAGGCGCAGCACCAGCCAGATGCCCAGCGGGACCAGGATCAGGTCGTCCAGATAACCCAGCACCGGGATGAAGTCGGGGATCAGGTCGATGGGCGACAGCGCATAGGCCACCACCAGCGCCGCCACCACCCGCGCGGCCCACGGCGTGCGCGGGTCGCGGGCGGCGATGGTCAGCGCCAGGGTTTCGCGCTTGAGGGCTTTCAGGCGGGCCTTGAAGGCGGTGAGCGTCTTACGACTCCAGCTTCTTCAACATCTCCGCCGTGATCAGCGTCACGCCCTTATCGGTGCGGTCGAAGCGCTTGGCGTCCAGTTCGGGGTCTTCGCCCACCACTAAGCCGGGGGGGATGGTGCAGCCCTGATCGACGATGCATTTCTGCAGCCGCGCGTGCCGGCCGATGTCGCAATCGGGCAGGATCACCGAGTCTTCCACCAGGCAGTAGGAATTGACCCGGACGTTGGAGAACAGCAGCGAGCGCCGCACGGTGGCGCCCGAAATGATGCAGCCGCCCGAGACCAGCGCATCCACCGCCATGCCGCGCCGGGTTTCCGAATCGAACACGAATTTGGCCGGCGGCAATTGGGCCTGATAGGTCCAGATCGGCCAGTTGGTGTCGTACAAATTCAGGGCCGGGGTGACGGTGGTCAGGTCCAGATTGGCTTCCCAATAGGCGTCGATGGTGCCCACATCGCGCCAGTAATGCTCCTTGGCGCCTTCGTGCATGACGCAGGAATTCTCGAAGCGATGAGCGACCAGCTTGTGCTTGCCCACCAACTGGGGGATGACGTCCTTGCCGAAATCATGCTCGGTGCCGGCCTGACTGGAATCCAGGTTCAGCCGGTCGTACAGGAATTGGGCGTTGAAGATGTAGATGCCCATGCTGGCCAGGGCCACGTCGGGCTTGCCCGGCGCGTGCTGCGGGTTGGCCGGCTTTTCGTCGAAGCGCACGATGTTCTCCGCCTCGTCCACGGCGATGACGCCGAAGCCCTTGGCATCCTCCAGCGGCACCTCAAGGCAGGCGACAGTGACGTCGGCCCCTTGCGCAATGTGGTGGGCCAGCATCTTGCCGTAATCCATCTTGTAGATGTGATCGCCGGCCAGGATCAGCACGAACTCCGGATCGATCTTCTCGAGCGTGTAGATGTTCTGGTACACGGCGTCCGCGGTGCCTTGGTACCAGTGCTCGTCGATGCGTTGCTG
>JACMLB010000201.1 GCA_014379805.1 Rhodospirillales bacterium
AAACGGCCTGATGCCCGCCGTCGCCATCAATCTGTCAGGCCTGTCCATCTCGAACCCGCAATTCGTCGAGGCGTTGAAAAAGCTGCTGCAACGCACCGGCGTGCCGCCGCGCAAGCTGATGTTCGAGATCACCGAATCCGTGAAGATCGAACAGCTGACCGAGGTCAACGCCATCATCCAAACCTTCCGCGAGCGCGGCTTCCGCTTCTGCCTGGACGATTTCGGTTCGGGCGCGGCCAGCTTCGACTATTTGAACGCGCTGGACGTGGACATCGTCAAATTCGACGGCCCGGTGGTCAAGCGCGCCTGCTCCAGCCAGAAGGGCAGCGACCTACTGTCCTCCATGGCCAAGATGTGCGCCTCCATGGGCATCCGCACCGCCGCCGAAATGGTGGAAGACAAGCGCATGGCCGGTCGGGTCTATCAATGCAGCGTGGATTACGGCCAGGGCTGGTATTTCGGCAAACCGGATTTCGACCCGTTCATCTATCAGGACCGCTTCATGGCGGGGCTGTAAGGAAAACCCATGGCTCGCCGTCTGCCGCCGCTGCGCTCGGTGCGCGCCTTCGAGGCCGCCGCCCGCCACCTCTCCTTCGCCCGCGCCGCCGACGAACTGCACGTGACCCCGGCGGCGGTCAGCCAGCAGATCAAACTTCTGGAATCCCATCTGGGCGTGGCCCTGTTCAAGCGCGGCACCCATCTGTCCCTAACCGAACCGGCCATGGCCGCCCTGCCCCTGGTGTCCGACGCCTTCGACCGGCTGGAGCGGGCGGTGGAGCGCATGCGGTTGGGCCGCGAATCCGGCCCGCTGGTGGTCTCGGCGCCACCATCTTTCGCCGCGCGCTGGCTGATCCCGCGCATGGCCCGCTTCCAGGCCCGCCATCCCGACATTGATTTGCGGCTATCGGCATCGCTCAAGCTGGTGAATTTCGACACCGAAGATGTGGACATCGCCATCCGCTACGGTTCGGGCCGCTATCCCGGCCTGCATGCCGAACAGCTAAAGGCCGAAGCGGTGGTCCCCGTCGCCCATCCCCGTCTGGCCGAAAAACTGAAAAACGTCGCCGATCTGCTGGACGTCACCTTGTTGCACAACGATGCCATCGATTGGGACACCACCTATCCCAATTGGCCCGCATGGCTTGCCAATGCCGGAGTGCAGGTTCCGTCAGACTTGAAGCCGCGCCGCTTCGACGATTTCAATCTGGTGCTCCAGGCCACGCTGGCCGGGCTGGGCGTGACCCTGGCATGGAGCACATTGGTGACCGAAGAATTGTCCTCGGGCCGTCTGGTCGCCCTGTTCCCAGCCCAACCCTTGGCCAACGCCTACCATCTGGTTTGCCCGGCCAAACATTTGGAAAATCCCAAGGTGGCGGCGTTCCGCGCCTGGGCGTTCGAGGAAGCGTCTATGCACTCGGACGCATCTCTCCCGCCGGTTTGACCGGGGCGAACAACGCACGGGCCTGGACGTCGGATTCGTGCCACGCCAGATCGATGGCCGACAGCACCTCAGTGGGGTTGGCGTGGTGGGGCATGTGGCCGGTTTCCGCCAGCACCTTCAGCGCCGAATGGGGAATGTCGCGGTGCAGGTGGATGGAGTGAGCGACCGGATCGACGATGCGATCGGAATCGCCCGCCATCACCACCACAGGCACGCGGATTTCACCATAGCGGGGCGACAGCCGGGCGGTGGCGGCTTTCAACTGGGCCAGATCCTCGGACTGCGCCCGCATCTGGCTGGGACGCAGCATCATGTCCACCGGGTACAGCGCCATGGCGGGCGGCACCGCATTGGGCTCGAACAGCTTTTCCTGCACTTTGGGCCATGCCGCCTTGCCCAGCATGGGTGAGACGGTGTTGCGCGCCACCGCGCCGAAACCGGCGATGCTTTGCGACGCCAGCAGCGGCACGTCCAGCCGCCCCGTGGGATAGTAATAGCCCGAGACCAGCACCAGGGCGGCCACGTCTTCGGGCATCTCCAGCGCCCAAGCCAGCGCCACCAAAGCGCCGAAACTGTGCCCAACCACCACCGGGCGCTCCACCCCCATGCGCTTTGTCGCCCGCATCAGCAATTCGGCCTGCTTTTCCGGCACCCAGCGGCTCCAATTGGGGCGGTCGCTCCAGCCATGGCCGGGGCGGTCGAAGGCGATGGCGCGCCATTGCCGCGACGCTTGATCCAGCAAGGACAACGTCCAATCCTGCACCATGCTGCCCATTCCATGGATGAACACCACGGGCCGGCCCGAGCCACGCGCCAGCACATGCAGCCGCACGCCGCCCACCTCCATGAAGCTGCCCATGGGCGGATTGGCCTGCTCGGCTTCCTTGGTTTGGTGCGAGGCCCAAAACGCCAGCCCGGTCAGCGCCGCCCCCGCCCCTAAGGCTAGCCCTATCAGCCCCTTGGGGGCCGAACTGAGGTTGCGCCCCACACGCTCGGCAGTACTGCCCCAATGACGTTGGTGTGTCTGGTTCTGCGGCATGACGCAATCCTCGCCCAGGTTGGACCCGGGGGGATAACAGGCGGGGCGCCCGCCGGTTCCTACTCTTCGTCCTTACGGGGACGGAAGATGCCCGGCGGCAGCTTGGTCTTCATGTCGCATTCGGCCTTGTCGATCTGGCCTTGGGCCAAATTTTCCACCTGGGACAAGTCCGCATCCTTGAGGTCGGTGCCCATCAACGTGGCGCCCTTGAAATCGGCCCCGGCCAGCTTGGCCCCGGCCAGTTGAGCCCCCGACAGATCGGCGCCGCGCAAGCTTGCCCCCTCCAGTTTCGCCAGCCGCAGATTGGCGTGGCGCAATTGGGCGACACCCAGATTGGCACCGCTAAGATCGGCGGCGTTCAACGAGGCGAAGCGGAAATCGGCGCCGTCCAGGCGGGCCTCGGTCAAGGCGCAATCGGACAGATCGGCTTCGCGGAAGGTGGCGTTGGCCAGCACCGTGCGGGACAGATCGCCACCGGCCAGATCCATGCCCTGCAAGGTGGCGCGCTTGCCTTGGGCGCCCTGGCTGGTCAGCCACAGCACATGGGCGGCGACGATGGAATCCACATCCAGCCCGGCCACATCCTTGCCGGTCCGTTCCGCGTGTCCGGCCTGGGCCAGTTCTTCCTGCCAACGGGCACGGTCGGCCTCGGCCTTTTTGCGCGCGGCCTCGCCCTCGGGTTTGCGCTTGGGGCGTAGCGCCTCGGGCAGGGCTTCGGCCAGCAATTCGCGCTTGGTTTTCTTGGGCTTGGGCAGATCATCGTCGGCCAGGGTGCCTGCGGCGGGCTTGACCGGGGCAAGGTCATCGGCACTGAGGCTACCGCCGCTGGCTTTCGCCGGGGCCACATCGCCCATGGCAAGTTTGCCGCCGGTGATCTTTCCCGTCGCACCATGGCCGCCAACCGCCGCATGGCCGATACGCGCCGTCAGCGCCGCCAGTTGTGCCTTTACCGCAGCCGCATCAGCCACTGGTTCAGGTGCCCCCAAGGCGCCGGTCATGGGCGGCGGCACCACGACAGGCGCGGCGGGGCGTTGCTCGAATGTGATTGCGGGTTTGGCGGCCACGACGGGCACCGGCATGCGGGTGGGTGCCTTCAGGGTCTCGGCCACCCGATGGATCAATTCGTGACCCGAGGTGGGTTTTGCCACGATACCTTCGATGCCCAAGGGCAGCGCGTGAACCACCAGACGGCGATCATCGGACCGCGCCACCATAAGCACCGGCATCTTGGCGGAGGCGGCGCGCACCCTTTCCAGGAAGGCCAGCGCCATCTTGCCGTCGGCCTCGCCATCCACATCCACCAGACCGATATCGGGGCATTGCGCCATCATGGGCGTGCCATCTGCCGACACGCTGGTGGACAGCACGTCGCGCACATTCAGTTTGCGGAAAGTCTGGCGGGCAAGGAAGCGGAACGCGTCATCCAGGCTGAACACCAGAACCCGGATTTTCGTCCAGGCAACGTCGCTGGTACTGAGTTGGGTGGGATGACGCATGCCCGCGAGAATAGGCCCGCAACGCCGCCACGGCAATGTGCCCGATTGACTTGCCCGGTAACGGGCTCATCTTAATCGGATGCGACGCAGAGACCCCTCCCAAAATATCCGCACGGCGCAAGCCGGCCCCCGCAGCGACTGGAAAACCATCCGCACGCTGCTGCCCTATCTATGGCCCCAGGGCCAGCCCGGCCTACGCCTGCGCGTGGTCATCGCCATGCTGTTCCTGGCGGCGGCCAAGGGCATCACCGTGGTGGTGCCGCTGATTTACAAACAGGCGGTGGACGCCCTGACCGCCCATCCGGGGACCACGCTGGTGGCGGTGCCGGTGGCGCTGCTGCTGGGCTATGGCTTGGCGCGCACCCTGGCCGGCAGCTTCGGCGAATTGCGCGACATCGCCTTCGCCAAGGTCGGCCAGCGCGCCATCCGCGCGGTGGGGCTTCAGGTGTTCCGCCATCTGCACGGCTTGGCCCTGCGCTTCCATCTGGACCGACAGACCGGCGGCGTCAGCCGGGCCATCGAGCGCGGCACCAAGGGCATCGAGTTCTTGCTGAACTTCATGCTGTTCAACATCCTGCCGACCTTGCTGGAAATCGGCTTGGTCACCGTCATTCTGTGGACGCTGTACGACGCCCGCTTCGCCCTGGTGACCTTCGGCACCATCGCCATCTACATCGCCTATACCCTGGCGGTGACCGAGTGGCGCACCCAGTTCCGCCGCACCATGAACGAGACGGATTCCGAAGCCAGCACCAAGGCCATCGACTCGCTGCTGAACTTCGAGACGGTGAAATATTTCGGCAACGAGGAACACGAGGCCAGCCGCTACGACAAGGCGCTGTCGCGCTATGAACAGGCGGCGGTCAAAAGCAAAGTCACCCTGTCGCTGCTGAACATCGGTCAGGGCGCCATCATCGCCGTGGGCCTGACCGCCGTGATGATCATGGCCGGCCAGGGCGTGGTGGACGGCACCATGACCGTGGGCGATTTCGTGCTGGTGAATTCCTATCTGGTGCAGTTGTACCTGCCCCTGAACTTCCTGGGCTTCGTCTACCGCGAGATCAAACAATCCCTGACCGACATGGAAGCCATGTTCCGCCTGATGGCCGCCAATGCGGAAATCCTCGATTCCCCCGGCGCCGTGCCGTTACGGGTGGACGGCGGTGAGGTCCGATTCGATCAAGTGGGCTTCGGCTACAATCCCGACCGGGTCATCCTGACCGATGTCAGCTTCACTGTCCCGGCGGGCCACCGCGTCGCCATCGTCGGCTCGTCGGGTGCCGGCAAAAGCACCATCTCGCGGCTGTTGTTCCGCTTTTACGACGTGAGTTCGGGCGCGGTCAGCATCGACGGCCAGGACATCCGCGCGGTGACACAGGCGTCCTTGCGCGCGGCCATCGGCATCGTTCCCCAGGACACCGTGCTGTTCAACGATTCCATCCGCTACAACATCGCCTATGGCCGCCCCGGCGCCACCCAGGACGAGATCGAGCACGCCGCCCGGCTGGCCCGCATCCACGACTTCGTCGTCACCTTGCCCGAGGGCTACGACACCCGTGTGGGCGAGCGCGGCCTGAAGCTGTCGGGCGGCGAAAAGCAGCGTGTCGCCATCGCGCGGACCATCCTGAAACAGCCC
>JACMLB010000202.1 GCA_014379805.1 Rhodospirillales bacterium
ATCTGCGGCCGCATCTGCCCGCAGGACCGCCTGTGCGAAGGCAATTGCGTGCTGGAGCAGTCCAGCCACGGCGCCGTCACCATCGGCGCGGTGGAAAAGCACATCACCGAGACCGCCTTTGCCAATGGCTGGGTCAAGCCGCCCAAGCCCCGGCACGAGCTGACCCAATCCGTGGGCATCATCGGCGGCGGCCCCGGCGGTCTGGCGGCAGCCGACATGCTGCGCCGCTTCGGCTATCAGGTCACCGTCTACGACCGCCACGACCGCATGGGCGGCCTGCTGATCTATGGCATCCCCGGCTTCAAACTGGACAAGTCGGTGGTGGAGCGCCGGACGCAGCTGCTGGCCGATGGCGGCGTCACCCTGGTGACCAACGCCGAGATCGGCAAGACCATCACCTTTGCCGAACTACGCGCCAAGCACGACGCCATCCTGATCGCCACCGGCGTCTATAAGGCGCGCGGCTTGGGCGTGCCCGGCGACGGACAAACCGGCGTGCATGACGCGCTGAACTACCTCATCACCTCGAACCGGGTCAGCCTGGGCGACACGGTTGCCGCCTATGACGACGGCACGCTGAACGCGGCGGGCAAGGACGTGGTGGTCATCGGTGGCGGCGACACCGCCATGGATTGCGTGCGCACCGCCATCCGTCAGGGCGCCAAATCGGTGAAGTGCCTGTACCGCCGCGACCGCGCCAACATGCCGGGTTCGCAGCGCGAAGTGGCCCATGCCGAGGAAGAAGGCGTCCAGTTCGAATGGATGGCCGCGCCCGAAGCCATCGAGGGTGCGGGCAAGGCCACCGGCGTCAAGGCCGTGCGCATGCATCTGGGCGTGGCCGATTCGTCGGGGCGTCAGACCCCGGTGGCCATTGAGGGCTCGGGCTTCGCCATCCCCGCCGATCTGGTCATCAAGGCCCTGGGCTTCGACCCCGAGGACCAGCAGGCCCTGTTTGGCGAACCCGCTTTGGACGTGACCCGTTGGGGCACCGTCAAGGTGGACAGCCGCACCGCCATGACCAGCGTGGACGGCGTGTTCGCCGCCGGCGACATCGTGCGCGGCGCATCCCTGGTGGTGTGGGCCATCCGCGACGGCCGCGATGCCGCCGCCAGCATGGACGTGTACCTGAAGGCCAAGGCGGCTGCGCAAGCGGCTAAGTAGATAAGGATTAACCACGAAGACGAGAAGAACGCGAAGCGGCCTTTTTGCGAGATGGCTTCGTGCCCTTCCCTTCCTTCGTGGTGAATTGAGTTTTAACGGGCTTTGCCCGCTTCGAAGGAGAGCACCATGACCCAGAACCACGGCGAACAGTTCGTTGCCGAGTATCTGGAGAACGCCGCCACGCTGGAGGCCGCCGGCATCGACACCACCCCGCATGACGCGTGTGGTGTGGGTCTGGTCGCCTCGCTGGACGGCAAGCCGCGCCGTGACGTGGTGGTCGCCGGTATCGAAGCGTTGAAGGTGCTGTTCCATCGTGGCGCCGTGGACGCCGACGGCATGACCGGCGACGGCGCCGGCATCCATGTGGAGCTGCCCCAGGACTTCTTCAAAGACCATATCCGCCACACCGGCCACGACCCGGTGCCGGGCCGTCTGGGCCTGGGCATGATCTTCCTGCCCAAGACCGATCTGGGCGCGCAAGAGCGCTGCCGCTGCATCGTCGAGACCGAAATCCTTGCCCTGGGCTATGCCATCTATGGCTGGCGCCAGGTGCCGGTGGACGTCTCCATCATCGGTGAGAAGGCCAACGCCACACGGCCCGAGATCGAGCAGATCATGATCGCCAACACTCCCGGCACCGCCGAGGAGAAGTTCGAGACCGATTTGTACATCATGCGCCGCCGCATCGAAAAGCGGGTGCTGGGCGAGCATATCGCCGATTTCTACATCTGCTCGCTGTCGTGCCGATCCATCATCTACAAGGGCATGTTCCTGGCCGAGCAGCTGACCCACTTCTATCCCGATCTGCTGGACGAGCGCTTCGTGTCGCGCTTCGCCATCTATCACCAGCGCTATTCCACCAACACCTTCCCCACGTGGCGACTGGCCCAGCCCTTCCGCATGCTGGCCCATAACGGCGAGATCAACACGCTGACCGGCAACGTCAATTGGATGAAGGCGCACGAGCCGCGCATGTCCCATGAGGCGTTCGGCGAGTCGGTGGAAGACATCAAGCCCATCGTGCAGTCGGGCGGGTCCGATTCCGCCGCCCTGGACAACGTCTTCGAGGTCATGTGCCGGGCGGGCCGCTCCGCCCCCATGGTCAAGCAGATGCTGGTGCCGGAATCCTTGGGCTCCAACGCGTTGATGCCCGACGCCCACCGCGCCTTCTTCAGCTATTGCAACGCCGTCATCGAGCCGTGGGACGGCCCCGCCGCCATCTGCGCCACCGATGGCCGCTGGGTTGTCGCCGGTATGGATCGCAACGGTTTGCGCCCCATGCGCTTCACCATCACCAATGACGGCTTGCTGATCGTCGGCTCCGAGACCGGCATGATCAAGGTGGTCGAGACCAATGTGGTGGAGAAGGGCCGCGTCGGCCCCGGCCAGACCATCGCCGTGGATTTGGAAGCGGGCCGGCTGTACCGCGACACCGAGCTGAAGGACAAGCTGGCGGCCCGGCGTCCCTATGCCCAGTGGACCAGCCGCATCACCGAGCTGGATTCTCTGGTCAAGACCGGCGCGCCCGAGCCGGTGGAATTGTCGGCGGAAGAACTCAAGCGCCGCCAGCTCGCCTATGGCCTGTCCATGGAAGACATGGAACTGATCCTGCACCCCATGGTGGAGGAGGCCAAGGAAGCCATCGGCTCCATGGGCGATGACGCGCCTTTGGCGGTGCTGTCCGAGCAATATCGCGGCCTGCATTGCTTCTTCCGCCAGAATTTCAGCCAAGTCACCAATCCGCCCATCGATTCCTTGCGCGAATCCCGCGTCATGTCCCTGCGCACCCGCTTAGGGAATCTGGGCAACATCCTGGACGAGCATGAGGGCCAATGCGCCGTGCTGGCCCTGGACAGCCCGGTGCTGTCCAACGCCGAGTTCGCCGCCATGCGCGCCTACATGGGCGCCACCGCGTGCGAAGTGGATTGCACCTTCGCCGTGAGCGACGGCGAGGCCGGGCTGCGCCGCGCCGTGGACCGCATCCGGCGGGAGGCGGAGGAGGGCGTGCGCAGCGGCTGCGCGCACATCGTGCTTACCGACGAGCATCAGGGGCCGGAGCGGGCGCCGATCCCGATGATCCTGGCGGTCGGCGGCGTCCA
>JACMLB010000028.1 GCA_014379805.1 Rhodospirillales bacterium
GAGATACCGAGCAAGCGGAACCCGATCGGGCTCCGTCTGGTAAAGCCTCTCTGTGCCTCTGTGTCTCTGTGGTTAATTTCCCGCGTCCCATTTGACCGATGGGTCCGCAAAGGCGCGCTGCCCATGCCTTTCCGGGCGACATCAAAATTTAAACCGGACAGCCGTGGGCTTGACCCGGCCATCCAAGACGGTGCTGGGTGGCGCCACGTGGGTACGCGGGTCAAGCCCGCGCATGACGTTCTTTTTGGGGACGCACGGGTCCATCACCCCGCCGGCAGTACCATTCTAAATACCGCTCCGCCGCCGGGCAGGTTGGCGGCTTCCAGATGGCCGGAATGGTCGCGGACAATGCCGTAGCTGATCCACAGGCCCAGGCCGGTGCCCTGGCCCACCGGTTTGGTGGTGAAGAAGGGGTCGAACACCTTCAGCACGTCGGCCTCGGCCATGCCGGCGCCGTTATCGGTCACGTCCAGCACCACATTGTTGCCGTCGCGATGACCGCTCAGGGTGACCTTTGGGTCTGATACCCCCGCTACCGCGTCCAAGGCGTTTTCCACCAGATTGACCAGCACCTGTTGCAACTGCCCCGCATGGCCCTTGGCGGCAAGGCCGGGGGGCAGGTTCATGGTGATGGCGGCGGGGCTGTTGCGTCCCTTGGCCGCCCACTGCACCGCCTTTTCCGCCAGGGTCGCCAAATCCACCGCTTCCGCGTCGCCACCGGGTGAGAACGATAGGCGTTTCAGGGATTTGACGATGTCGGCCACCCGTTGGGCGCCCTCGCGGGTTCCGTCGATCAGGCCGGGCAAATCGGCCATCAGCGCGTCGATGCGCAAGCCCTTCCGCGCCGTCTCGCGTTCGGCGGTGTCGGCACCGCTATGGATGGCGGCCAGATAGGTTTCCAGCCGCTCGCGGTATTTGGTCAGCACATGCACATTGCCGACGATGAAGCTGATCGGGTTGTTCAGCTCGTGGGCGACGCCGGCGATCAGCCGGCCCAACGATGCCATTTTTTCCTGCTGTACCAACTGCGCCTGGGCGCGCTTCAGCGCCTCGTAAGCGCGGCGCAATTCGCCCACCGGGCGCCCTGTCAGCACCATGCCGGCGGGCAGGCCGCGATGGTCCAGCAGGGTGGCGCAGGTCAGTGCCACCGGATCGGTCACGCCGCCCTCGGAGGCCCGGAAGCGCACCTCGCGGTCGGTGCCGGCCTCCAGCCAATGGGCCAGGGGGCCAACGTCTTGGGCCAGCACATCGGCCAGATTGCTGCCCAGCAAATCCACTTCGGCGAAATCGGTGAGTTTCAGGAAGGCCAGATTGACCTGCTGGAGGACGCCCTTGGAATCGCACACCACCAGAATGTCGGACACCGAAGACAGCACCGAGGTGATGAAACGCTGCGCTTCCTCCAGCGCGGCGTTCTTCTCCTCCAATTCCACTTCGTACTGGATGAGGTCGGAATAGACCTCCTCCATCTTCTTGATCACCTCGATCCAGGCGGTTTCCTGGGCGTTGGCGACGTCAAGGTCTTCACTCACCCTGTGCGCTCCAGGCCGTAGCGTTGCAGTTTGGCGCGCAGGCCCACGCGGGACAGGCCCATCTCGTCGGCCACGCGGCTGATGTTCCAGCGATGGCGCGACAGGGCCTCGCCCAGCAACTTCGCCTCCAGCGCCTCCACATGGTCCTTCAGGGTGCGCATGCCGCCCGCATCGGCCAGCGCCCGCCCGCCGGGGCAGGCCCGCGCGCGCAGGCGGGGGCTCAGCAAATCCAGGCCCAGGGTGTCGCCATCGGCCAGGGCCACCATGCGTTGGATCTCGTTTTGCATTTCACGCACGTTGCCGGGCCAGTCATAGGCGCGCAGCACTGCCGAGGCGTCGTCGCTGAAGCCCTTGATGGCCTTGCCGAAGCCTTTGCGCGTCTCGGCCAGCAGACGCTCGGCCAAAACGGGGATGTCCATGGGGCGGTCGCGCAGGGACGGGATGTGTAGGGGGAAGGCGGCCAGACGGTAGAACAGGTCGCGGCGGAAATGCTTCTCGCGCACCTCGTCTTCCAGATTGCGGTTGGTGGCGGCAATGACGCGCACGTCCACCTTGCGGGTCAGCCGGGCGCCCAAGGGGCGGATTTCGCCTTCTTGCAGCACGCGCAGCAGCTTGACCTGGAAGGCAGGCGAGGTCTCGCCGATTTCGTCCAGGAAGATGGTGCCGCCCGAGGCCTGCTCGAACAGGCCGATGCGGTCCTCATAGGCGCCGGTGAAGGCGCCTTTCTTGCAGCCGAACAGCTCGGATTCCAGCAATTGGTCGGGCAGGGCGCCGCAGTTTTCCACCACGAAGGGTTTGTCGCCGCGCGGGCTGTTGTAATGGATGGCGCGGGCCAGCAGTTCCTTGCCGGTGCCCGATTCACCGGTGATCAGTACCGAGATATCGAAGGCGGCAACCCGGCTCGCCATGGTGATGATTTCGCCCAGCGGCGATTTGGCGGCGTGGACGATGCGGTCGAAATGATGGGCCCGCTTCAAGGTGCCGGTTTTTTTGGCAACGGCGCTTTCCAGCATGGCCGGCGCCACTTTCAGGTCCAGCGACGCCTGGGCCGATGCCGCCTGAAGCTCCCACAGCTTCAGCGCATCCTTGATGGTGCGGATCAGCTCCACCGGCTCCCACGGCTTGGTGATGTACTGGTAGATGCCGGCTTCGTTGATGCCGGCGATGATGTCCTCGGACGCGGTGTAGCCCGAGATGATCATGCGCACCGGATCAGGCCAGCGGTCGCGCACCCCTTTCAGGAAATCCACGCCCTGGATGCCCGGCATACGCTGGTCGCACAGGATGGCGTGGACCAACTCGTTGCTCAGCACCGCCTCGGCCTCGTCGCCATTGGACGCGGTCAGCACGCGGAACTCGTCGGAAAGAACGCGGCGCAGGGATTCCTGGGACTGTTTCTCGTCGTCGATGACCAGGATGATGGGCAGGGCGGTCACGGCGATCCTTTCCGGTGGGGCCGCCCATTGTGGCCGGAGAGGTGGAAAGGAATCAACCAGTCTGGCTGTATTATTTCCTGTTTCAGGCGGATTCTAAAAGTGGCCGCAGCACCGCCGCGTCCTCGATTGTGAAGCGCAGATGGGTGTCGCCGTCGGCCAAGGCGCAGATGGTGGCCGATAAGGGATTTGTCAGGCCGTCCAAGGTCACCTCGACACGGGTGCCGATGTCGCCGCCGGGCAGCAGGCCGCGCAATTCCGCGCCCCCTTCCGCCAAATTGACCGTGACCGCGTCCACGGTCTGACCGTTCAACCGCACGGTGGCGCGGCGTTCCAAGTCGAAGCGGGGGGCGTTGCGGCGGTCCACGTCGGCGGTGGCGGTGCGCACCACGCGGATCAGAATTTGGCCCAGACTGGTGACGCTGGCGGTGACCTCGGCCAGGGTGGCGCTGACGTCCTTGGCCTGTTCGCCGGTGGACGCCGCCTCGTTGGATACCACCTCGATGCGCTGGGCCACTTCGCGGGCGGCGTCCGAGGTCTGGGCCACGTTGCGGGCGATCTCGTCCGTGGCTGCGCCCTGCTGGGCGATGGCCGAGGCAACCGTGGCCGAAATGGCCTCGACGCCCTGAATGGCCACGGTGATCTCTTGCACCGCTTCCACCGCCAAGCTGGTGGTGGCTTGGATTTCGGAAATTTGCGCGGTGATGTCCCCGGTGGCCTTGGCGGTCTGGTTGGCGAGGTTTTTGACCTCGTTTGCCACCACCGCAAAGCCCTTGCCGGCGTCACCGGCCCGCGCAGCTTCGATGGTGGCGTTCAGGGCCAGCAAATTGGTCTGGCTGGCGATTTCGTTGATCAGCCCGGCCACGGCACCGATATGCCCGACCGCCTGGGACAGGCGCGAGATGGTGCCCTGGGCGCGGCTTGAGGCGTCCACTGCTTGGCCGGTGGCAGTGCGTGCGCTTTCGATCTGATGGGCGATCTCGCCGATGGAGGCGGACAATTCCTCGGACGCGGCGGCCACGGTCTGGGCGTTGGCCAACGCTTGGGCTGCTGCGGCGGCAACGCTTTGGCTGCTGTCGCTGACCGACAGGGTCGATTGGGTCATGGCGGCGGCATTGTCGGCCATGTGCTCAGTGTGGCTGGCCACCTCGGCCACGGCGGCGCGGGTTTCGCGTTCCACCGTTTCGGCCATGTTGGCCAGGGCCGCCCGCTTGTCGGCTTCGGCTTGGGTGCGGTCCATTTCCTGCTGACGGCGCAGGGCTTCGGCGGCCAGGGCGTTTTCCTTGAACACGGCGACGGCAGCGGCCATTTCGCCGATCTCGTCCTGGCGGCCGTGCGAGGGCACTACAACGTCGTTATCACCACCAGCCAGGCGTTTCATCACCGCCGTCATGGCGACCACCGGGCGCACCATGCCCAGCAGGATGGCGACGATGCCCGCCACCACCAGCGCCAGCGCGGCGCCCGCAGCAGCCCAGTGCATGATGGCGTAGCGGGTATCGGTACTGGCCGCTTCGATCTCGGTGGCGGTGTTCATGGCGTTGGCGCCGGTCACGATCTCGTCGATGACCGCGCGATGGGCGCCATAGGCTGCCGTCAGCGTGGCATAGGAGGCGCGGGCGGCATCCATGTCGCCGGCAGTCAGCGCCGGCAGGAATTTGCCCTCGGCTTCATTGAAGAAGCGCAACACCTGGGCGTGGGAGGTCTCCACCAGCTTGTCGCGCAAGGCATTGGGCAGGGTCGAACCGATCCAGAATTTGTGGCGGTCATCGTATTCGGTCTTCAGCTGCACCAGCCGCTTGCGCCGGGAGTCCACGGATGCGGGGTCGATGAGGGCCAGGCTGGTTTCCAGGTAGGATTCGATAATGTATTCCGGCGGCGGCAGGATGTCGGCCACCAAATCCTTGCCCAGAACGATACGCTCATAAAGCGGGCCGCCCACCTTCAGTTCGGTCAAAGCCATTCCGCCCACGGTCCCGATCAGGGCTATGCAGCCGATGACCACGGCACCGAACAGGTTGGTCAGGGAAGCGATCCGAAGGCGCGGCATTTATGAACCCCCTAATGCACATATTATGAACAGTTTATGACACATGCCCTTAATTTAAGCATTAGAGAATGTTGCCCCGGGCGGACGCCCATATGGCGACTGGTTGCCATACGATCCCACGCCTATAGGCGGCGCCCATGCTGCACCGCATTCTTTTGCCGGGACCACTGCGCAAGGAGCGGACAATGCGATCATGGATCATGGGCGTGACGGTAATGCTGCTGGCGTCCTCTCCGGCTTGGGCCCAGGCGGCAAAGACGGAGCGCGAAAGCTGGGTGCCGGGCAAGTTTACTGGAGGGGCAACGGTCGCTACGGATTACATCTTCCGCGGCATCAGCCAGACCGATGAGGAAGCAGCCATTCAAGCCTCCATCGAATGGCGCCACGATATGGGCATCTTCCTGGGCGTGTGGGGCTCCAACGTTGATTTCAACGATCGTGACCAAGCCAGTGTCGAGTTGGATTGGTATGCGGGCTACGCCAACACCTATCGCAACATCGGCTACGATATCCGGGCCATTTACTACAGCTATCCAGGAGCCGACGTCGCCCGGGATTATGATTACTGGGAGCTGGGGCTGGCGCTCACCTACGAGCCTTTGACCGGCCTTGGGCTGACGCTGGGCTACAATTTCTCGCCTGACTATTTTGCCGAGTCTGGAACCGCCCATTACTTACGCGGCGAAGCGTCTTACGCCATTGCCGGCCTGCCGGTCCCCGTGAAGCTGACCGGCGGCATCGCCCGTCAATTCATCAACAACAACCCGGTCTTCGGCACGCCCGATTACTGGCATTGGAGCGCCGGTATCGCGACGGAACTGAAGGGATTGACCCTGGGGCTGACCTATAGCGACACGGATATCGAGAAACGCCGTTGCGGCGCCAGTCTTGACGTCTGCGGCGCCCGCTTTATCGCCAACGCGACCTATGCGTTCTAAGTTTTTGCCCGGTGCCGGGCCAATATAGTGGTGTCCGGCATCGGTAAGGCCGTATCCACGCTCAAACGACGGCAGCGGCAAAGGGATCGCCGCCGTTGCACCATTGCTCTGCAAGTGTGCCATCGCTTAATGCAAGATGGATGGCGATGCGGAAATCAAGCAGTTCCATGCGGACATTAAAAGGGCGCAGCGCCTTGGTCAGTGCCGTGTGCGACAGATCTACCACACGTCTGGTTTCGGAAATTGTTGGCACCGTAACAACCTCCCCAGTCTCCAGCCAAGAATCACATATGGCACGGTTGATACTGGTATGTCCCCTACAGGCCAGTGGCCTCAGCGCGTAAACTTGACAACGGCGCTCGTGAAGAAACGGACAGGCGGTGCGGGAACTCATCCGTTGGTCCAAGCTCATGGCTGCCATGCTCATGGCCACCACGGCGGTCCGCTGCCGTATGGCAGTCACCGTTTCAGCGGGCAATAACGCGATTCTGCTTGCCAGTATGATTACCTCGGGGGCGGTTGCGCCCACCAAGCAGTGACAGCAGGCATGGCAATCTATAGCACAGGCGGGGCGCGCTTCAGCGTTAACGGGTAGCTCGAGCAATGCCGTGATCTCACCCTCTGCCAAGGCCAGCAAACTTCCGGTGGCTTGGCATAGCCCATCGGGTGTCAGCCGCTTGCCAAGGATGCCGCCCAGTTGCCCAGCGAGGCTTACAATGAGTTCGGAATCGCTCGACATGGAATCACCCTCACAAGTGTTTTCAATGAGCTACTTTGCCCGATGTCGCGCCAGATACAGCGGCGTCCGGCTTTTCGGTATGCGGCGGATGAAGTTCCAGCGGGCCACGTGGTAGCTGGGATCGAAGCCGTAGAAGTTTAGTTTCATATGCTCCAGCTCTTCGGCGCGGTAGGTGGCCAACGGCTTTTCCGTCTCATCCGCCAAGCGGGCAAGGCGCTTGGCGGCGAGGCGGCTTTCCACATCCGTAGAGGTGGCGAGGCTGAAGGCGAAGCGCTCGAACTGCGCGCGGAATTCCGGCACGGTGCCGCCGAAATGGTCGTCGATCAGGCCCCAATCGCGGGCTTCCTCGGTGCCCACCGGCAGGCGCGCCTGGGTCAGGGCCAAGGCCCCGGCGGCGCCGCAGCGCTTGGGCAGCAGATAGGTCCAGTATTCCGAGCCGTAGAGGTTGCCCATGCCCTTGTAATGGGGGTTGAGCACCACGCCACTGCGCGCCAGCACCATGTCGGCGGCAAGCGCCATGAACACGCCGCCGGCCCCCCCATTGCCCTGCATGGCGGCCAGGGTGATGTGGCTGCCGCAGGTGATGATGGCCTCGCACAGATCGTTCATGGCGTTGATGTTGCGCCAGGATTCGTCGGCGGGGCTTTCCGCCGCCTCGATGGTGCCGAGATGGATGCCGTTGGACCAGAAATCCGGCCCGCCCATGAGCGCGATCACCTTGGTCGGGCGTTTGGCAGCAATCAGGAAGGCGTCCTTCAGGCGCTCGCACTGGTCCGTGCTCATGGCGCCGTTATGGAAGGGGAAGTGCAGGAAGCCGACGCCGCCGCGCTCGTCATACCAGATTTCGTGATGGCCGGGCTGTTCGGGCAAGGTGGCGGCTTCGGGCAGTACGCTGGCGGCGGGCAGTTTCAAGGCGCCGGTTTCGCGGCGGCGCAACTGGCCAATCCATACCGCGCCGTCGGTGGTGGCGCGCGCCACCATGCCGCCGCGCCGGGCGATCCATTCGCCCGGTATGCCGGAAAGTCCGTCCGCCGGGTGGGCGTCGTGCAGGGTGTAGTCGCCATCCACCACGCCGGGAACGCCGTCGGACGCGCGGATTTTACGCAGCACCGTGGCGGTGTCGTCGGTGGTCCAGTCAATGGCGCGCTGGGCTTGGGTGGGGGCGGGCTTGAACGCCGAAAGGTCGGGCCGCATGGGCGCGGCGGCGTCCAGCGCCTCCAGCACCGCATCCACGGCGGCATCGGTGACCTCGTTGCGGTACAGGCTGGATTTGGTGGCTGCGCGCATGGGGAAGCTGCGATGGGCCCAGACCGGGCCGGCATCCATTTCCGCTTCCGCCTGCAATACCGTGACGCCCCAGCTTTCCGCGCCCTCAAGGATGGCCCAATCCAGCGCCGCCGGGCCTCGGTCGCCCAGGGGGCCGGGATGCACGATCAGGCAGCGGTGGTTGCGCCACACCTGTTCGGGGATGGCGCGTTTGAGGAACGGCGCGATGATGACGTCCGGCTGGGCCAGCTCCACCGCTTCCACGGTCACCGCATCGTTGACGTCCAGTTCCAGGCTGACGTCATGGCCGCGACGGTCCAATTCGACCCATAGGCGTTGGGTCAGCGAGTTGAACGAATGGGCGAGCAGCAGGATGCGCATCAGCAAATCCTCGGCAATTGCTCGCCGGCCAGCCAATCCACCACGCGGTTGCCGCCCATGGCGGTTTCCATCTGGACGAAGTGGTGGGAGTCCGTGCGGCAATGGCCGATCAGGGCAGCGTCGCGGCCCAGGGGATGGGCGCGCATGACCGCCAGCAGGGCGTCGGCATCCGCGGCCTTGCAGATGCAGATCAGCTTGCCCTCGTTGGCCACGTAAAGCGGGTCCAGACCCAGCAATTCGCAGGCCCCGCGCACTTCGGCCCGCACTGGGATGGCGGTTTCCTTTAGGGCCATGCCCACACCGGCTTGGGATGCGATCTCGTTCAAGGTGGCGGCCAGACCGCCGCGCGTGGGGTCGCGCAGCACGTGGATGTCGGGCCGGGCGGCGACCATCTCGGCCACCATGGTGTGCAATGCCGCCGAGTCCGACAGGATGGCGGTCTCGAAGCCCAGAGATTCGCGCTGGCTCATGACCGCGACGCCGTGGTCGCCCATGGTGCCGGACACCAGGATGGCGTCGCCGGGTGCCGCACGCTCGCCCGAGATATGGACACCCGGAGGCACCATACCGATGCCGGCGGTGGTGATGAAGATGCCGTCGCCCTTGCCCTTTTCCACCACCTTGGTGTCGCCGGTCACCACCGGCACGCCGGCTTCTTTCGAGGCGCGCGCCATGCTGTCGACGATCTTTTTCAGGTCAGCCAGCGGGAAGCCTTCTTCGATGATGAAGCCTGCCGACAATCCCATGGGCCTGGCCCCGGCCATGGCCACGTCGTTGACGGTGCCGTGCACGGCCAAACTGCCGATATCACCGCCAGGGAAGAACAGTGGGGAAATGACGTAGCCATCGGTGGTCATCACCATGCGGCCACCGGGAACGTCGAACGCGGCTTGGTCGTTGCGCTGGTTCAGGGCCTCGTTATCGAAGGCGACAATGAACATTTCCTCCACCAACTGCGCCATGGCCCGGCCACCGCCGCCATGGGTCAGGTCGACGCGGCCATGGGCGATATCCAACGGGCGGGGATGGGAACGGCGGGGAAGGGTCATGATGTCGCGGTCTCTTTGTAATCGTCATCCCCGCGAAAGCGGGGATCCATGTTGGGGCAGGAGTAGGTGACGCCATGGACCCCCGCTTTCGCGGGGGTGACGATGGAGGGGGCGGGGCTCATGGTTGCGCATCCCGGAACCGCCCATAGGTCCAGTGCGCCGCGCAGGCGCCCTCGTGGGAGACCATGCAGCTGCCCATGGGGTTTTCCGGGGTGCACACGGTGCCGAACAGTTTGCAGTCCATGGGTTTTTTCACGCCGCGCAGGATGGCGCCGCATTCGCAGGCCTTGTTGTCGGCCACGCTTTCCTGGGGCACGTCCCAATGGCGTTCGGCGTCGAAGCGGGCGAAGGGCGCCTTTATGCGCAGCGCCGAATAGGGCACCAGCCCCAGGCCGCGCCACTCGAAGGATTTGCGCAATTCGAACACGTCCGCCACCAGGGCCTTGGCCTTGGCATTGCCATCGCGGGTGACGGCGCGGGAGAACTCGTTTTCCACCTCGAAGCGGCCTTCATTGACTTGACGCACGAGCATCAGCACGGCCTGCATGACGTCCAACGGCTCGAACCCGGCGATGACCACCGGGCGCTGGTATTCCTCGGCGAAGTATTCGTAAGGCCCGCTGCCGATGATGGTGGAGACATGGGCCGGGCCGATGAAACCGTCCAGCTTGACCGTGCCCAGGGTGCGCACTTCCGGGCTGTCCAGGATCTGGGCGATGGCGGACGGCGTCAGTACGTGGTTGCAGAACACGAAGAAATTGGTCAGGCCCAGGGCTTCCGCCTGTTTGATGGCGACGGCGGTTGGGGGCGTGGTGGTCTCGAAGCCGATGGCGAAGAACACCACCTGCTTGTCCGGGTTGGTTTGGGCCAGCTTCAGCGC
>JACMLB010000203.1 GCA_014379805.1 Rhodospirillales bacterium
GGCCTGCAATGGGCGGCGTTGCGTTATTTCAACGCCGCCGGTGCCGACCCCGAGGGCGAGACCGGCGAGGACCACCAGCCCGAGACCCATCTGATCCCCCGCGCGCTTCTGGCTGCGGCTGGCAGTATGCCCCCCATGGATTTGTTCGGCACCGACTGGCCCACGCCCGACGGCACCTGCATCCGCGACTACGTCCATGTGGACGACCTTGCCCGCTGGCATGTGCAGGCGCTGGTCCATCTGCTGACCGGCAAGGGCTCGCTGGCGCTCAATCTGGGAACCGGCCAGGGCTGGTCGGTGCGGCAAGTTCTGGCGGCAGTGGAACGGGTGACCGGAGTGCCCGTGCCCGTCCACATGGCGGCACGTCGGGCCGGCGACCCGCCGGTGCTGGTGGCCGATCCCGGCCGCGCCCGCGCCATCCTGGGGGCGGAAGCCCGTATTACCGACATGGATACCATCGTCGAGACCGCCTGGCGCTTTCTCAAGGGCCGGCGTCCAGCCCGAAAGGAGGTGATTTGATGAAACCGCTCCGCATGCTGCTGACCCTGGTGCCGGTTCTGGCATTGATGGCCTGTTCCGGACGGGTGGCGCAAAAGCCCACCTCCATCGCCCAGGCTCCTACCGCGTCCAGTTCGGGCTATGTCATCGAACCCGGTGATTCCCTGGACGTGCGGTTTTTCTACAACCCCGAACTGAACGAAGAGGTCATGGTGCGGCCCGACGGCAACATCTCGCTGCCCCTGGTGGGCGAGATGCAGGCGGCGGGGCGTTCGCCCACTCAGTTGGAAGGCATGCTTAAAAATTCCTATAGCCGCGAGCTGCGCCAAGCGGCCATTACCGTCATGGTCAAAGGCTTCGCCGGCCAGCGCGTCTATGTGGATGGCGAAGTGGGTGAGCCGCAGATGGTCAATATCGCCGGCAATCTGTCGGCCATGCAGGCGGTGGCCTCGGCGGGCGGCTTCATGGAATCGGCCCGCAAAGGCGAGGTGCTGGTGATTCGGCGCTCGGGTACGCCCCAGCCGGTGGTTATCCCGCTGGATTTGAATGCGGCCATTTCGGGCACCGACACCAGTCAGGATATCCTGCTGCAGCCTTATGACATCGTCTATGTGCCCAAAACGGCCATCGCTGAGGTCAACCAGTTCATCGACCAGTATTTCCGCCAGAACATTCCGATTCCCTTCGGCGTCGGCTACGGGATTAACAATTAGGCCTGTGGGCTCCCTCCGCTTCGGCGGAGGGGCCTATCCTTTCGCGTTCCAGCCTATCCTTCCGGGACCTCGCATCGCAGCCCGCGCCTTGCCACCATACCGGACCGGCAAGGAGGAACCTCAATGTGCGGCATCGCGGGGTGGATCGATCGCGAGGCGGCTCCCATGGGGCCGGGTGTCATCGACGCCATGACTGCCGCCATCGCCCATCGCGGGCCGGACGGCAGCGGACGGTGGGACGGCGTGACCCGGAACGGACGATGGCGCTTGTCGCTGGGCCATCGCCGGCTGTCGATCATCGATCTAGAGGGCGGCGTGCAGCCCATGGTTTCGGCCAATGGCCGCGCCATCCTGATCTTCAACGGCGAAATTTATAATTTCCAGGAATTGCGTACCGAACTGGCCGCCCAAGGCCACAGCTTCACTACCCATTCCGACACGGAAGTGCTGCTGACCGCCTATCAGGCCTGGGGCCCCGATTGCGTCCAGCATCTGCGCGGCATGTTCGCCTTTGCCTTGTGGGATGCCACGCGAGAGCGGCTGTTCATGGCCCGCGACCGCTTCGGCAAGAAGCCGCTGTATCTGTGGGAGGACGGCGAGGGCGCCGTGGTGTTCGGGTCCGAGGTCAAGGCGCTGCTGGCCCATCCACGGGTGCCGGCGCTGCTGGACCGCGCGTCGGTGGCTGAATATCTGGCGTGGCGCTATGTGCCCGGCCCCAACACCCTGTTTGCCGGTATCCGCAAGCTGCCGCCGGCCAGTTGGGCCATGTGGGAAAACGGCCAACTGACCGAGGCGTCCTATTGGGCGCCTCCCGATGCCGGCGACCGGGTTTCCCGCACGCTGCCCGCCGATCCGGTGACCGAATTCACCCAGTTGCTGGACGATTGCGTGCGTGTTCGCATGGTCTCGGACGTACCCTTCGGCGCCTTCCTGTCGGGCGGGCTGGATTCCTCGGCGGTGGTGGCGTTGATGAGCCGCCATTCGGATCTGCCCATCAACACCTTCTCGGTGGGCTATGCCGAGGCCCTGTATAGCGAACTGAAATACGCCCGCATGGTGGCCGACAAGTTCCACACCAATCACCACGAATTGGTCATCGCCGCCGACGATGTCATTGCCGATCTGCCCCAACTGACCGCCTTCCGCGACGCGCCCGTGTCGGAACCCGCCGACGTGCCCATTCACCGCCTGTCCAAAATGGCGCGGCAAAGCGTGAAGATGGTGCTGACCGGCGAGGGCTCGGACGAGTTGTTGGGCGGATATCCCAAACATCGGGCCGAGTCCCTGGTCGCCATGTATCAACGCTTGGTGCCCAGCGTGGTCCACCGCCATCTGGCCGAACCGCTGGTGGGCGCGCTGCCCTATGAATTCCGCCGGGTCAAGACGGTGGCCAGTTGCCTGGGCCTGCGTGACCCGCGCGAGCGGCTGCCGGCTTGGTTCGCCGCCCTGTCACCGGCGGAGGCGGCCAAGCTGCTGTCGCTGGAGGTGCCCGACCGCGCCCTGGACCCAAGACCGTTCCGCGCCGCCAAGCGCCAGACGCCGTTGCGGCGCGCGCTGTATTTCGATCAGACTTCGTGGCTGCCCGACAATCTGCTGGAGCGTGGCGACCGCATGACCATGGCCGCCAGCATCGAGGCGCGCATGCCGTTCATGGACCATTATCTGGCCCATTACTGCTCGAAACTGCCCGATAATTACCGGGTGCGCGGGGTCACCGGCAAATGGCTGCTGCGCCAATCCATGGCGCCGCTGCTGCCCAATGCGGTGCTGAACCGGCCCAAGGTGGGCTTCCGTGTGCCGGTGAATTTGTGGTTCCAGGACAAGCTGCGCGGCTGGGTCACCGATCTGCTGCTGGGGCCGCAATCAGCCACCCGCGACTGGTATCGGGTGGACCGCCTGGCCCGTCTGGTCAACGACCATGTGAGCGGGCGGCACAACCACGAAAAGGCGCTATGGATGCTGGTGACGCTGGAGTTGTTCCAGCGGCAGTATCGGCTGAGATAGCCGCCGCCGCCGCCACGCCATGGCCGCCATCCCCACCGTCACCATCCACACCGCCACCGTGCCCGAGGGCATGTTGGACAGGACCGATTGCTCGGTCAGGCCCTTCAGCATGGTGTACAGCACCACGATGTCGCGTACCGGGCTGGGATTGGCGGCGAACATGCGCAGTTGGCAGACGAACACTCCCATCAGCAGGGTGAAGCCGATCACGCCGGTGTACAACAACGCCTGCAGATATAGATTGTGGGCATGGGTGATCTTCCAGCGCGCGAAGCCTTTGAACAGCGCCATGCCGGCGGCGTGGCCATAGCCCAGAACCGGCGCCTGGGCGATGCGATCCATTACGGTGGACCAGATGGACATGCGCCCGGAAAAAGTCAGGACCTCTTTGGAACTGCCCGAGCGGGAAAAGCTTTCCAGCACATCCGGCGGCAGGACATTGGCGAGTCCGCCCATGGATTCCACCAGGAACACCGACCCCAGGCACAGGGTCACGGTGGGCACCAGCAGCAGCGCGCCACCCCGGCGATAGGCCAGAAAGACCAGCACCGCGGCAATCATGACCAGCGGCGGCGTGCGCGATTGGGTCAGGAATACGGTCACCACGCCCATCAGGACCAGTATGGCAAAGCCCAAGCGGGGGCCGAAGCTGCGGGCTTGGCTCCACAGCATGGCGACGGCGAAGGTGAACAGCGCGCCGATATCGGCCAGGGGGATGGGATGGTCGGCAAGGCCGCGCAGGCGGTCGGCGGTGCCGGTGCTGCCCGGACTGGGTGGGGTCAGGCCCATGGCGAAGGGGGCGATGGCCAGGGACGGCAGCACGACCAGCCCGGCGCCCAGGGCCACCGCGTAGAGGAAATGGCGCTCGTCCAGAACCTCGGCGGCGGCCATGCCGAACAGGAACATCAGGGCGTAGGCCAGGGCCGACACCATGGTGTAATTGGGTACCGGCGACCACAGGGCCGAGGCGAAGAGCAGGCAAATGAACAGCAGGCCGAACAGGGCCGGTGGCCGTGTCAGTAGCCAGCCGGCGCGGGATAGGCGGATCATGCCCACCAAGCCGCAGCCCATCCATACCGCGCCCTTGAACAGCACTTGGGCATCCACGGATTTGTCGGCCCAGCTGCGTGCCCGGAAGCTGGCATCGGTCAGGAACATCAACAGGGCCAGGGCCACCACATAGGCCCACGGCTCGCCGCGCACCAAGGCCAGCATCAGGGGCAGCGCCCAGATGACCACAAGTACTGCCAAGGGCACGCCTAGCAGGGCATCCTGGTCGGGATTGAACACGGGCACCAGCATGGACAGTACGAAGGCCAGCGTGGCGAGAATCGCTACATTTTTACCCATGGTTGCTCCCGGGCAAGCAGATAGGCGGCGGCGAAGCCGGACATGGCGATGCCGCCGGTGATGCCGGCCATGGCGCCGCCCAGGCCCCAGGTCGGTATCAGAGCGAAGCACAGGGTCACGCCGCAGATGGCGGACCCCACACGGCCAATAAAAAGCAGATCGGGGCGACGCAGCAGGAACAAGGCGGTTTCCAGCGGATAGACGAAGACGATCACCACATGGGCGGCGGCGAACCAAGCCAAGGTGGCGGTGGGGTCGCCATAGCGCGGCCCATAGACCAGACCCACCAGCCAATCGCCCGCAGTCAGCAGGAACAGCAGATAGGGCAGGGTCAGGACCGCCATGGCGGTGGTGGTATGGGTCAACGCTCGGCGCAGTCCCGGTGCGCCCTCGGTCGCCAGGGCGCGGGCGGCGCGCGGCTTGTCAAAATTGTCCACGGCGGTGGCGGCGGTGGACAAAGGCTGGGTGAAGTTGCGCATGGCCTGGAACAGCGCCACCGGCCCCGGCCCGGCCAGTGCGCCCAGGATCAGCGGCGGTAGGTGACCATAGGCGTTGTAGGCCAGATTGCTTGCCACCGACCAGCCGATGAAATGGCCCAGGTTTTTCAGGAATGGGAGGAAGGCGGGCGGGTTGGCAGGCTTTGCCAAACGGGGCGACAGCACAAGGCACAGCACCGCCGCCCCGCCATTGGCAATGGTAAAGGCGGCGGCAGCCAAGTCCAGGCGGTGGGTCGTCACCGCCGCCCAAACCCCTCCCAGATACAAGGCGGCATAGGTGGCGGCGGCCAGCACGGTGCTACCATAACGATCCTGCTGGATCAGCCAACGGCGGCGAAATTCATAGCCGAAGCACGGCACCACGAAGATGGCCGCCATCAGGAAGGCGGTGACCATCCAATCGGGTGTATGGAAATACGGCAGCGCCAACGCGATCAACCCCAGGGCCAGGGCCGACAATCCCGTGGTCCAGTGGTTCAGCCGCCGCCATGCGGGGGATTCCGCCTCCAGCACGCCGGGCTGGGCGGTATGGATGACGAACGGCACCACCACCGCCGAGCGCTGGATGTTCAGCACGAACAGCATGGTCAGCCACGCGAATGAAAAGGTGCCGAAGGTGTCGGCGTTGAAACCGCGGGCAAGGATCAGCAGGGCCAGAAAGTTTGCCCCCGACACCATGCCTTGCTCCACCAGCGACAGCGCCCGCACCCGGTCGCTTGCCACGCGGGCAAGCACCATGGCAAGGCCGCCCGGCTTCCGGTTGCTGGTCATGCGCTCAGGCCTCGATGCGGGGGCCGTGGGTGGGGGCTGGCATGAACAGATAGCGCGCCATGGCGGCGGCGCGGAAATAGCGGATGCGCAGCAAGGTCTCCAGCGCCCGGCGCCGCTGCGACCAGCCATGCAGATTGGGTGAGGTCATCACAAGCACGGTCTTCCACAAAGGCGGCGAGGCCATGGCCAAGGTGTAGATGGCCCATTTCAGCCGGAACCGCTCGCCCTCGGCCATGTGGTTGCGCGAGTGCAGGACGGTGCGCTCGGTCTTCTTGCGCAGCTCGGCCATGCTGTGGCGCGCCGGGTGGCGGATGACCACGTCGGCGCCATAGGCGATGCGATAGCCCAAGCGGCTGGCGCGACGGCCCCACTCCAAATCCTCGGGCTGGGTGGCGTTGCGGAACGGGCCAACCGCTTCGAACACCCGGCGGGGCACCATGATGTTGGCGCCACAGGCGAAGTGCTTGCGTTCCACATAGCGTTTGCATTCGAAGCCGAACACTTTCTCGAACAGCTCGGCATCGGTGGGGGCGGATTCGTCGGCGGCGAAGACATCAACCTCGCCGCCGACAATGTCGACGCCGGCGGACAGCATGCGCACCCCGTTCAGCAGCCAATCGGGGGCGGGCTGGCAGTCGGAATCGGTGAAGGCCAGCATGGTCCCGTTGGTGTCCGCCACCCCCCGATTGCGGGCCGAGCCGCAGCCGCGTTCATGCTCCACCAGACCGCGCACGCCGGGGAAACGGGCAAGCACGGTATGGATGGGCTGGTCGGACCCGTTATCCACCACGGTGACCTGGAACCGATCGGCGGGGTAGGTCTGGCGCGTCAGCAGCTCCAGGC
This sequence comes from Rhodospirillales bacterium, assembly GCA_014379805.1. Lineage (GTDB taxonomy): Bacteria > Pseudomonadota > Alphaproteobacteria > Rhodospirillales > Magnetospirillaceae > Magnetospirillum. The sequence goes on from JACMLB010000203.1 coordinate 6,677, forward strand.
ATTGCCCCAGGCGGTCATGGTCGTTGAGGTGCGGGATGATGACGTCCACGAAGGGGTGCGGCATGATTGGTCCACCTCTGGCGTGAAGGCGTTCAAAGCGGTCCGACAACGCGCCGGCGCGGACGGGTTTCCTCGTCCTCCAGCCCTAGTGCGGCATAGGCCGACAGCAGGCGGGGGATTTGGTATTCCCACGACAAGTCCCGCTCCATGCGTTGCCGGCCCATGGCACCCAGGCGTTGGCGCAATTCGGGGTCGTCCAGCAGGGTGGCGATCTTGGCGGCCATATCGGTGGCATCGTTGTCGCGGGCGTAAAGTGCTGCGTCGGCCGCCGAGCGTCGGCCCTCGGTCAGGTCGAACAAGACCACCGGCTTGGCCATGGCCATGTATTCCAGGATCTTGTTCATGGTGCAGCTGTCATTGAACTCGTTGGCCGGGTCGGGCGAGACGCACACATCGGCGGCGTTGAGCCAGGGCACCATCACCTCGTCATCGGCCCAGCCGGTGAAGGTCACAGCATGGGCAATGCCAAGGTCCGCCGCCCGCTGCTTGAGATGCGGCAGCATGGGGCCGTCGCCCATGAGCACGGCGCGGACCGAACGTTTCTGGTCGATCACCAGCACCCGCATGGCGTCCAGCACGTAGTCCACCCCGTCCTGGCTGTTCATCACGCCCACATAGGCGATCAGATGGTCGGCCCCCTGGCGCAGGGCGGGGTCGGGCGCGGTGATCTTCAGGCGGGTAAGATCGGGGCCGCTGCGCACCACGAACACCCGGTCCGGGTCCATATGACCGCGCATGATCGCCACCTGACGGAAGCTTTCATTGGTGGCGATGGAGACATCGGCGGTCTTGAAGGTCAGCTTCTCCAACGCCAGCAGCAGGCGATGGCCGAAGCCCCTTTTGCCGAACTTCGCCACGTAGAGTTCGGGCGACAGATCGTGGTGGTCGAACACGAAGTGCTTGCCCAGGAACAGCTTGAAGAAGCCGCCCACCAGAAACATGGTCTCGGGCGGGTTGCAGGCGTGGATGACGTCGAAGCCGCGGGCGAACAGCACTCGCCATGCCAACACGAATTCCCAGAACAGTGCCGCGCTGTATTCCTTGGCATAGCCCAGCACACCTTCGCCCTCGGCAGGCAGCGGATGGCGCCAGATATGGATGCCCTCGATGACTTCATGGCCCTTGGCATAGGCGGCGGTCGCCGGACATATGACCGAGACCTCCCACCCCGCCGCCGCCAGCGCCCTGGCTTCCTGCCAGACGCGGCGGTCGCGGGGGACCGGCAGGTTCTCGACCATCATCAAAACCTTCTTCATTGCGTCTCTCGCTTGCTGCCTGAAGGTCTAGTTCCCGTAGTACTCAGAGCTTCTGAAGCAGAAATCCACATAGTCGCTGTATTGGCGCTGGCGTTCCAAATCCACCTTGGTCAGCACCACGCCGCCCACTTGAATGTCGAAAGACCGCAGGTGGTCTATGCCTGCTTCCACGGCGCGCTTTGGCGTCTTGTCCCACTCCACCACGTACAGGGCGAAGTCGCACATATCGGCCAGTAGGGCTGCGTCGAAGGCCACCATGGTGGGCGGCGTGTCCACCAGCACCACGTCGTAGCGGTCCAGGAAGGCGGCGAACAAGCCGGTGGTGGCGTTGTCTTCCAGCAGGCGCTGGGGCTCGGTGGTGCGCCCGCCCGAGGCGACGAAGTCCAGGCCCGAGCGCGCATCGTGGCGGATGATTTCCTCCAGCGAGGCCTGCTGGCGCAGGTAATCGGCCAGACCCGGCACCTCATAGGCGCCCAATTGGCGGGCCACCGCCGGGCGGCGCAAATCGCAATCCACCAGCAGCACCTTCTTTTCCGCCAAGGCGAGCGAGCGCCCCAGGCTGACGGCAAAGGCGGTCTTGCCCTCGCCCGGCACCGAGGAGGTGATCAGCGTCGCCTTCCGCTTGCCCTCGCGGGCATTCATGATGGCGATCTGGGCGGAACGCACCGCTTCCGCGTAAACCGATTCCGGGCGGTCCACCAGATAATCGCCGGGCTGCACGCGGGGCGTCACCTTGCCGGTATCGGGCAGGATGCCCAGGGTCGCCAGATCAAGGGTTTCGCGCACTTGACGGGTAGAGCGGAAGCCGGTGCGGAAGCGTTCCAGCAGGAAAGCCAGGGTGATGGACAAAGCGGTGGAACCGGCGAAGGCCACGCCCAGGAACAGGAAGGGCTTGGGATAGCTGGGCTTGGCCGGGACGGTGGCGCGTGAGGCCACGCGGGCGTCGGGCTCCTGCACCTCGGCCCGGTTGGTCAGCTCCGCGTAACGGGTCAGGAAGCTTTCCAGCATCAGGTTCTTGGCCTGGATGACCTTTTCGCGCTGCTCGATCTCGGTCATGGCCTCGTCGGACTGGGTGGCGCGGCCGGTAATGCGATCGATGCGCGACTTCAGCACATCTTCGCGCGCCCGGGCTTGGGCCGCCTTGTTGGCAATGCGCTCCACCTGCTGGCCGACTTCGCGGTCGATCTGGCCGCGCATGCTCGCCAATTGGCCCCTCAGCGCCGCCATGGCCGGGCTGTCCTCTCGGTAGCCCACGGAAAGCTCTGCCATGCGGCCCAGGATCTTGGCTTCCTCGCGGCGCATCTCCTGCAGAAAGGGCGAATCCTCGACGAAAGTCAGCGAATTGGTGGCGCCGCCGCTGCTCATGACCTTGCGGGCCTGGGCCAGCGCCGATTCGGCGTCGGCGCGTTCACGCTCGACCAGGGCAAGCTCGCCGGTCAATGTGACCAATTGCTGGGACGCCAGCACGCCCTTGTCGCGCAAATCCACCGGCGAAATCTTGTATTTCTGCCGCAACTGGACGGCGGCGCCGGTCTCCTTGACCAAATCCGCCTGCAATTGGGCGATCTGCTTGGTGATCCAATCGGTCGCCAATTGCATGTCGGCCAATTTGCCTTCCCGCTGGCCGCGGATGTAAAGGTCGGTGAAGGCATTGGCGATCAGCGCTGCTTTCTTAGGGTCGGTGGAGTCAAAGGCCAAGCGGATGACGAAGGAATCTGCGTCGTTGCGGACCTTCAAGGCGCGCAGCACCGCATCCACCGCCAGGGTGGTGTCGTCCTTCTGGTCGTCGTTCTCGCCCTTCAGGGTGGCCTTCAGATTGTGCCAAGCTCCCGCCAGAACCGGCGGCAGGATGGACGGCTTCAGTCTGATGTTGAATTCCGGGTCGCGGTCCAAGGCCAGAGCGTCCACCACCTGGCCGGCCAGCGCACGGGATTCCAGGATGTTGATCTCGGTCGAGACCATCACCGTGGTCAAAGGCGGCGGCGCCACGTTCAACTTGGTGGTCAGCAATTGCTCGCTGGCACTGGTGCGGGTGTTCAGCGCGATCAGCGCCTCGGCGGTGTAATGGGGATCGATCAATTGCAGCGCCACCACCGCCAGGGTGGTCGTGCCGGCGATGACGGCGCCAATCAGCGCCTTGCGCTGCCAAATGATCGTGAGGGCTTGTGTCGGCCCGCGAGTGTCGGAATCGTCGGCCACCATCATCCTGCTCCATTTAGTTCCGAAGTGCTGTGGCAATAGTTAGTCCGATAATCATGACCATCGTCTTTGACTTAGTGCATATCAGCATCGGATCTATCTAACGGCAATTTGGCAAACGGAGAGGAGTACGGGCGGATGGGCTAGTGTTTACTGCCTTTCGAGCATTTGGCTCAGCTTCGCCATGGAATGCCGCGCCAAGGTGCGGGCGCGGTGCACGATCTGCTCGCGCCGTTTGATGGGCCAGCCGGTGCGGTGAACCGCCTGGGGCGGCTTGACCGGATGCCACAGCCGCCCCGGTACAGGGCCGGGCTCGGTGAAGATGGGGCGGAACACGAAGCTGCCGGGCGACAGGGTGTTGTCGGACGGGGTGGAGCTGTAGAAGCGGTTGAGGTTCTCAGGCGCCACGAACTCGCCGTCGCCGCCCATGTCCTCGATGCTGAGGCCGGCGTTAAGCAGGATGCGCGGCACGATGCCTTCGTAGAAGCCCTCCCAGCCATCGGCATAGGCGGCGTCCAGTACGGCGTAGCCCTCGCGGCTCATGCGGTAGAGCGGCATGAAGGCGCGGATGTAATTGGTGAGGTCGGGCGGCGGGCCATTTGGCGTGATGACGCTGGGCCAATTGGGCCAGGACGGGTTGACCGACCAGCGGTGAATGCTGGTCGCCAGCAGCGCGGCGGGGCTGGCGTCGAAATGGTCGAACAGCTCGGACCATAGCCCGGTATAGACCACGTCGTATTCCACCACCCAGATGCGGTCGTAATTCGGGTTCCGCTTCCAGAAGGTGAACGAGAACAGCTCGATGTCCTTGTCGCGGATGCGGCGGCCCTTGAAGGGGTAGCCCAGCGCCCGCAAATCATCGACGGTGAATTCGAAGACCTTCATATCGGGCGGGCGATGGAAGGATGGATTGACGTCGTCGGTCTTGTTCAACAGCACGAACACATCGCGCCCACCGGATTCCGACACCAGCCGCCGGTAATGGCCGACGATCATAGGGTCGATGAAATGGGTCATCAGCAGAACGGCTTCACGGGTCCCAGACATGGGTCCATACCCCCTCGTTAATCCTAGGCCTAGGCATAGGTGGGCGCGATGGGGGCAGGGCGCCACGAAACGGATGGATGTCGCCGGAAGGGTTAGACCCGCACACACAAAGAAAAAGGGGCCCTTTCGGAGCCCCTTTCCCGTCTTAACCGAACGCTGTTACCAGTGGTCGGCGGTCTTGATCAGCGCGGCGGCGTCCACGTTCTCGACCACGGCGACCTTGACCGCGTCATGGCCGGGGGCGTGACCGATGACCTCGGCGTTGGCGCCGTTCTGGACCACCTGAAGCACATGGTCCTGAAGGGCCTGGGACGCGTTGGTGGCACCCACCGACTTCAAGACGTTGTGCATGTCCAGATTGTCCACGCCCAGCTTGAAGTCCTTGATGGTGTCGGTGCCGGCACCCGCCATCTTCAGAATGAAGGTGTCGTTGCCTTCGCCGCCCTTCATGGTGTCGTTGCCCTTGGCGCCGAACAGACGGTCGTTGCCAGCTGCGCCGCTCAGGACGTTGTTGCCGTTATTGCCGACCACCACGTTGTGGTAGGCGTTACCGGTGCCGTTGATGTTGCCGGTGCCAATCAGTTGCAGGTTTTCGCTGAACTGGCCCAGGGTGAAGGAAATCTCGGTCTTGACGGTATCGACGCCCTGGCCCGAAAGCTCCACCACCTTGTCGGTGGCGCGGCTGACGTAATAGGTGTCGTTGCCCAGGCCGCCCTTCATGGTGTCGGCGCCGATATTGCCGTTCAGCACATCGTTGCCCTTGCCGCCGATCAGCAGGTCGTTGCCCAAACCGCCGTCCAGCTTATTGCCGGCATCGTTGGCGGTCAGGATGTTGTTGCCGTCATTGCCGATACCGGTGGCCGCCTTGGTGCCGCCGATGGTCAGGTTTTCCACGTTGGCCGAAAGCTTGTAGCTGTCGGCGTACGAGATCACCGTGTCGGTGCCCTGACCAGCGGTCTCGATCACCTTGTCGCCGGCCTGATCGACGATGTAGGTGTCGTCACCCATGCCGCCGGCCATGCCGCCGATGTCGGCCTTACCGGCAACGCCGGCGATCTGATCGTTGCCGCTGGTGCCGGTGACCATGGCGGCGGCGTCAGTGGCGCTGATCCACTTGGTGGGCGCGCCTGAAACGGCGTGGCTGGTATCGGTCGGGGTCGGCGTGGGCTCGACCGGGGGCGGGGTGGTATCAGCCGGCGGAGTGGTGGTCGGCACGGTGGTGGCGGTGCCGCTGCCGTCGATGTGGATGCCCGAGGAGTCCAGCTTGAAGTTGGCGCCGATCTTGGTGGCGTCGCCGAAATCCTTGGCCGGGGTGCCCACGGTGAAGGCGCCCTTATAGGGCAGGCCCGTGAAGGTGATCTGGTCGCCGACGCGCACGGCGCCCATGCCGGCCTTGGGCCACACGCTGCCGTTCTCGGCAGTCTGGCCGTCACGCTCGGTGGTGTAGACGTTCTTCAAGGTCACCGGATAGGGCGTCTGGTTGTTGCCGTCCAGGAACCAGTATTGGTAGGTATAACCCGAGCCGCCATTGTAGCTGACGTTGACGTTCTCGAAGTCGGCCGATTTGTGGCCGGGGCTGTACTGGGGCGAGATGAAGAAGCCCTGGTAATTGGTGTCGCCGGTGACGTTGTAGAAGCGCATGTCGCCAACCGCGCCGTGGGTCTGGAAAATGTCGGCGTGCACGCCTTCCTTCGACCCATGCATGTTCTCGATCAGCACGTTCTGCACGGTGATCGTCGGCTGCTTGCCGCCGGCGCCACCGACGGCGATGCCGTCCTGCGAAGCGTTCTTGCTGTCGATGTGGACGCCTTCCACATGGGCGGAACCATGCAGGTTCAGAATATGGATAGTGGCGCTTTTGCTGTCGCCGGTGGGGTGGAACTCGCCACCCAGGACCACGATATTGCGGCCCCCATCAGTCTGCAGCTTGGCCGTGCGCGGAGTGTCGCTGCCGATGAAGATCACGTCCTGATCGGCGCCGAAGCTCCAATTGGTCTGACCGCCGGTCTTCGACAGATCGATGATGGTGGGGTTGTCCAGAGTCGGGAACGCCCACTTCATGTCCGTGTTGGTGGCCGCAGAAGAAAGAGGGTTGATAGCCATTAAATAACCTCGGGTACTGTTGCTGTTGGAGACAACATGAGCAAACACTTCA
>JACMLB010000029.1 GCA_014379805.1 Rhodospirillales bacterium
AGAAGCCCGGCCATCTGCTGCTGCCCGGCCGGTTGAAATGCGGCGAGCTGGTGGTGGCGGATATCGGCATTCCCAAAGCCGTGCTGACCGAGATCGCGCCGACGGTGGCGGAAAACGGCCCAGCCTTGTGGCGGGACGCCTTTCCCTGGCCGTCGCCTGACGGCCACAAATATGCGCGCGGCCATTTGGTGGTGGTGGGCGGCAGCGCCATGACCGGCGCGGCCCGGTTGGCGGCACGGGCGGCGCGCAGGGTAGGGGCGGGGCTGGTGACCATCGCAGCCCCGACGGAAGCGTTGGGCGTATACCGGGTCGGCGATCCCGGCACCATTGTCGCGTCTCTGGACGATTTCTCCGTGCTTTTGGGCGACCCGCGCAAGAACGCCGTAGTGCTGGGGCCGGGCGGCGGCACCGGCGAGGGCATGCGCGAACGGGTGCTGGCGGCGTTGAAGACCAAGGCGGTGGTGCTGGACGCCGATGCGCTGACCGCCTTTGCCGATCGGCCCCAGGATTTGTTCAAGGCATTATCGCCCAGCGCGGTGCTGACCCCCCATGACGGCGAGTTCGCCCGCCTGTTCGGCAACATCCCCGGCAGCCGGTTAGATCGCGCCCGTCAGGCCGCAGGCCGCGCCGGTGCCGTGGTGCTGCTGAAAGGTCCCGACACGGTGATCGCCCAGCCCGATGGCCGTGCCATCATCAACACCAACGCGCCGCCTTGGCTTGCCACCGCCGGTTCGGGCGACGTGCTGGCCGGGCTGATCGGCGGGCTGTTGGCTGCTGGCATGACGGCGTTCGACGCAGCCGCCGCTGCATGCTGGCTGCACGGTGCTGCCGCTCAGGCGTTTGGTCCCGGTCTTATGGCCGAAGATTTGGCCGAAGCGCTTCCGAAAATATTGACGGGGATTTGCACGACCTCAGATTGTTCCTTACATCCTTAAGCAGAGGTGCCCATGGATGAAGGAAAAGAGACGCTCAGCATGACCCAAGCCGTCGGATCTTCCCTGATCGCCCGCATCAAGGGCCTTGCCAAGCTGTGGCGCGATGTGGCCGGCGATGCCAAGGGCGGCGAGACGCTGAACTTCGCCCCCGATCTGCCCGATGACGACCTTGCCCGGCTGCGGGCGCAGATGACGGCATGTTTGGAAGTGAAGGGCGGTGAGGTCACCGCCCGTGCCCGCGCCGCCGCCTTGGGCCGAGAATATCTGTCCCTGTCGACCGATGGCCGCAAGCGCTTCCTACGCCTGATGGCCTATGAATTCGGCCCCTCCCGCCCGGTGGTGGACGACGCCGTGGCGCGGTTGCTGGCAGCCACGGACGAGCCCTCGCGGGTGGCGGCGGAGCAGGCGTTGCGGGTTGCCCTGGACTCGCCGTCCCTGCGACTGCTGACCCAATTCAACGGCCTGCCCGAGGGCGTGAAATTCCTGGTGGATTTACGCGCCGAACTCATGGGGATCGTTCACGGCGACGCCCGTTTGGCCGCCCTGGAAAGCGAGTTGAAGGGGTTGTTGGCGTCGTGGTTCGACGTGGGCTTTCTGGAACTGCACCGCGTCACCTGGAGGTCTTCGGCCTGCGTTCTGGAAAAGATCATGGCGTATGAAGCGGTGCACGCGATCCAGGGCTGGGGCGACCTTAAGAACCGCCTGGATTCCGACCGCCGGCTCTACGCCTTCTTCCATCCCCGCATGCCCGAGGAACCGTTGATCTTCGTGGAAGTGGCGCTGGTCAAAGGCATGTCCGGCGACGTGCACGAATTGCTGGACGCCAACGCCCCCGTGGGTGACCCCGACGCCGCCGACACCGCCATTTTCTATTCCATCAACAACGCGCAGCGCGGCCTGAACGGAATCAGCTTCGGCAATTTCCTCATCAAGCGGGTGGTGGAGGAACTGTCGCGCGAGTTCAAGCGCCTGAAGACCTTCGCCACCCTGTCGCCGCTGCCGGGCTTCCGCCCCTGGCTGGCCGACAAACTGGCGCGCGGCGAACCCGGCCTGCTATTGGGGCCGGAACACCGCCACTTGACCCAATTGTCCAATGGCCAAGGCGCCAAGGGCAGCCTGAAGGCGCTGATCGACGACGGCGCCTGGGCCGATGATCCACTGATCGCCGAAACCCTGAAAGCCCCGCTGACCCGTCTGGCGGCGCGCTATCTGGTGCAGGAGAAGAGGGGAGGGGGGAGGGCTTACGATCCTGTCGCCCATTTCCACCTGTCCAACGGCGCCCGCGTGGAACGCCTGAATTGGCTGGCCGATACCAGCATGAAGGGCATGGCGCAGTCTTGTGGGTTGATGGTGAATTATCTTTATAAGCTGGACGAAATCGAAGCCAACCACGAGGCCTATTCGGCCACCGGCAAGATGGCGGTTTCGTCGGAGATCAAGGGTATGCTGAAGGTGTAGCTGTTACCACTCCGCCCGTCATGGCCGTGTTTGACACGGCTGTCCGGTTTAAATTTTGGTGTCGCCCGGAAAGGCATGGGCAGCGCGCCTTTGCGGACCCATCGGTCAAATGGGACGCGGGAAATTAACCACAGAGACACAGAGGCACAGAGAGGCTTTACCAGACGGAGCCCGATCGGGTTCCGCTTGCTCGGTATCTC
>JACMLB010000204.1 GCA_014379805.1 Rhodospirillales bacterium
TTAGCGCGGTTGCCGCCTCGGCAGCACCCATGGCCATGGCCGCGACCAGGGCCAGCCCGCCCCAACCGGCGGTGCGCCTGACCAGGGCGCGCAGCGTGCCGCCAACGGCTATTGGTTGGCGCGGCGCCATGGCCGGCGTGAGGTCCAGCCGCAGGACGATGCCGGTGAACATGCGCTCGAACTCGCCAGCGGCCAATTGCCGCCGACCGCCGGCGGGGTCGACCACGCGCAGGGCGCACGGCGTCATCTCCTCGACCACCAGCATGTGGTTGAAGTTGACGAACACCATGCAGGGAAAGCCCACCGCCGCCAGCCCCTCGGGCTCTTTGCGGAAGGCGCGGGCGGTAAAGCCGTATTGCGCCGCCACCGTCTTGAGCACCGCCAGCGAGGTGCCGTCGCCCGACACCCCGGCGCGGCGGCGCAGTTCCTCCAGCGGCACGGCGCAGCCGTGATGGGCCATCAACATGGCCAGCGCCGCCAGGGCGCATTCCGCCGCCTGGAACTGGCGGATGGTGGGAACCCGGGGCGAAGCTGTCATCAGGGGGCGGGCGTCAATGGGTGCGCGCCGTGGACAGGGTGCGGATCAGTCGGTCGAAGCGGTCGCCGGCCAACGACACCGTGTCCAGCAAGCCCTCGTCCAACTCGTCCGCCAGCACCTGATCGCTGTCCAGGCTGGCGTCGGCGCCATAGCCCATGCGGCGCACGGTGCCGCGCAGGCGGTCGGCCAGGAACATGGCGATGGCCTTGTAGAAGCGCCGGGCGAAACCGTCGTCGCGGGCCAGTTGCGCCGCCAGCATGCCCTTGTCCAGGTCCAGCATGACGCAGGCGGTCTGGGCGGTGACGGTGGCCGAAGGCGGTGCGCTGTCGACGAAGGACAATTCGCCGATCATCTCGCCCGCGCCCAGGGTGGCGACGCGGCCCAGGCCGGTGATGGAGACCTCCATGCCGCCGTCCAGCAGAATGAACACCGACGCGCACGGCACGCCCTCGCGCACCAGTGTGTCGCCGGCACAGACGGTGCGGCGGCGGCCGTTGCGGGCTAGCCAGTCCACGTCCATGTCGTCCAGTTGGCCTAATATGTACAGAACCTTGCGCATGGTCGTCTCTGTTCCAGGGTGGGAGTCACAGGATCTGGCGGCGCGCCATGTCGGCGAACAGGCCGGGTGTGGAGGTCAGCTCGTCGTAGCGGCCCGACTGCACCAGCCGGCCCTGATCCATGACCAGGATGCGGTCCACGTCGGTGATGGTGCTAAGGCGATGGGCGATCAGAATGCGGGTGATGCCCAGCCCGGCCAGCGAGCGGGTCACCACCGCCTGGGTACGGTTGTCCAGCGCGCTGGTGGCCTCGTCCAGCAGCAGGATGCGGGGCCGCCGGGCCAGTGCGCGGGCGATGGCCAGACGCTGGCGCTGGCCGCCAGACAGGGTGGCTGCGCCATCCATCAGCACGGTGTGCATGCCCATGGGCATGGCGCGGATATCGGCATCCAGGCCGACTTGGGTCGCCAGTTCCCACGCTTCCTCCAGCCGCATGCCGCTATCGCCGACGATATTGTGAAAGACGTCGCCGGGCAGGATGCGGCTGCTTTGCATGACCACGCCGATCTGGGCGCGCACATGGCCCAAATTCAGCCGCGACAGCGGCTTGCCGTCAAAGAAGACCTCGCCCGCATCGGGCTGCTCCAGCCCCAGCAGCAGGCGCATGATGGTGGATTTGCCGCTGCCCGAGGGGCCGGCCAGGGCGACGAATTCTCCGGCGCGGATGGTGGCGGAAAAGCCCTTGAGCACGCTGGGACCGCCGCTGACATAGGCGAAGCCGATGCCGCTGAACTCGATGCCGCCGTCCAGCACGCCGGGAGAATTGCGGTTGCCGCCATCCTCGGGCGGCTGGGTGAGCAGCGGGCGGGCGCGTTCCCACAGGGGCACGGCGCCCAGCACGTCGCTCAGGCTGCGGACCGCGTGGCTCATGGCGGCCAGGAATTGGGCCAGGGCGGTGTTGAAGGCCAGGAAGGCGCCAGCGCCCATCATGGCCGGTTCGGCGTCGGGGAGGGGCGGCGCGGCCATGGCTTGACGGGCCAGCGCGGCCATGGTCAGGAACACCGCCACGCTGACCAGCGGCGGGAACGCCGCCATGAACACCGCTTGCAAGCGTCCGGCAAGCTGGGCCGCCAAAGCATGGCGCTTCTGCACCGCGTATTTGTGTGCCCAATGGGCGATGGCGCGTTCGCGGGCGGCGGCGACAGTGATTTTGCTGACGCCGGTGATCATCTGCAGGATCAGCCCCTCGACGCCGCCGCGCACCAGGGCCAGCCGCCGTTCGTGGCGCAGTTGCAGCCAGATCAGCACCATGGTCACGATTGCCGAGACTGCCGCCAGCGCCAGCGCCAGCGCCGCCAGTTTGACTGAGTAGGAGAACAACAGCGCCAGGCTGACGGTCGAGAAGATGCCGCCCAGCAGCGAGGCGATGGCCGCCCCGCTCAGCTTTTGGCGGATGGCCTGGATGCCCAGCACGCGGTCGGTCAGGTCGCCGGCGGAATAGCGTTTGAAGAACGCCGCCGGCAGGCGCAGCAGGCGGTCGAACAACGCCGCCTGCAAGCCGGCATCCAGCCGTCCCTCCAGGCGCAACAGGGCCAGCCCCTTGGTCAGTTCCAGGCAGGCGGTGGTCAGCGCTGCCACCGACAGCCCGGTCACCAGAATGACCAACTGTCCGCGCGCCGCCGCGGGAATGATTTCGTCCACCAACAGCGACGATGCCACCGGCACCAGCAGCGCCAGCAAGGCACCGCCCAGCGCCAACAGCGCCAGCCGCACCATGTCCGGCACCGCCCCGCGCAGGCCGAGACCGAGTATCTGGCGCGGCCCCAACACGGCGGCATCGAAGCGGGCGTAGACCGCCAGCCCCTGGACCTCCAGCGTGGCGGCATTTTCTGGGGTGACCGCGCATTCGCCGTCGGCTGCCGGGTCCCACAGGACATAGCCGCCGTGGCGCGGCAACAGGGCCACCGGCGCGTTATCGCTTGAACGGCGGCCGATCATGGGCATGCCGTCGGACCGCCACCAGCCGCCGCGCAGCAAGACAGTGCGGGCACGCAATCCCGATGCGCGCAGGATGGCGCCGATGCGCCCATGTGGACCGGGCAACGAAACGCCCTGCGGCGGCGGCGCGGCCTCGTGCCCAA
>JACMLB010000030.1 GCA_014379805.1 Rhodospirillales bacterium
CCCGGACGCACGAGCGCGGGGTCGAGCACGTCGGCCCGGTTGGTCGCGGCGATGACGATCACACCGTCGGTGGAGTTGAAGCCGTCCATCTCGACGAGGATGGCGTTGAGCGTCTGCTCGCGCTCGTCGTTACCGCCGCCCAGGCCAGCGCCACGATGGCGGCCCACGGCGTCGATTTCGTCGATGAAGATGATGCAGGGCGCGTTCTTCTTGCCTTGTTCGAACATGTCGCGCACGCGGCTGGCGCCGACGCCCACGAACATTTCAACGAAGTCGGAACCCGAGATGGTGAAGAACGGCACATTGGCTTCGCCGGCGATGGCGCGGGCCAGCAGAGTCTTACCGGTACCGGGCGGGCCGACCAGCAAGCAGCCCTTGGGGATCTTGCCGCCCAAGCGCTGGAACTTTTGCGGGTCCTTGAGAAACTCGACGATTTCCTCCAGCTCCTGCTTGGCCTCGTCGATGCCGGCCACGTCCTCAAACGTGACGCGGCCCGACTTTTCCGTCAGCAGGCGCGCCTTGGACTTGCCGAAGCCCATGGCCTTGCCGCCACCCGACTGCATCTGGCGCATGAAGAAAATCCAGACGCCGATCAGCAGCAGCATGGGGAACCACGACACCAGCACGCCCCACAGGGTCGGCTGATCGTCGGCCGGAGGCAGCGCCGAGATGCGCACGCCTGCTTCGCGCAGCTTGGGCACGATATTGGCCTCAGGCGGCAGGTAGCTGCTGAACGGACGGCCGTCGGAGAAATGGCCCGAAATGGTATAGCCCTGGATGGTGACGTCAGCCACCTGGCCACGGTCGACTTCGGTTATGAAGTCGGAAAAGGCGGTCTGCCCGACCCCACGCTGCGGCGTGGATGTCTGGAACAGATTGAAGAGCATCACCAGCAGCAGGGCGATGATGATCCACAGCGCCAGGTTCTTGCTGAAGTTCAAGGTCAGGCCCTTCCTCGTTTGGCGCGGCAGCTTCCCATTGGAAGACAGCCTACTTCGCCGAAATGCGCTTCCCTAGAGATAATGCGGTCCTTGGCCTAGACAAGGCAATGGCCCGCCACCGTCAGTGGGTTGGACGGCGCCGCCACGATCCATTGAAGCGCGCGTTCCGCATCCAGTGATCGGTTATAGCCGAGGTGAGGAACGGCGGAAATAGCATCATCGCCGTATAGGGTGGGTAAAGTTGCCCGCACCGGCACCGGCAAGGCGACCATCCGGCATGGCTTGACCAGTGCGGCTACCCGATTCCAGCCGGTCACCCCCAGGGCGCCGAGAACCAGCCCGGACGGCGCATCTTCCGCCACTTTCAGCCGGAAACGCCCGTCCCAGCACAGTTCCACCCCCGGAATTAAGGGTATCGGTTGTTCCACTTTAGCGATCTCGCGGCTGAACAAAAGGCCCTCGGCGCAAGGGCCGATGCGGCAGCCGCCCAGGGTAACCGCTTTGGTCAGGCCATGTTTCAAATGCGAGAACAATTTTTCACTACGCTCTGCCCGAGGCGCATAAGCGCCCCCGCCCACACTGGTCAACAGGCGGGTGAGCAACCGCAGCCCCACATCCTCGGGCGGATGGACGAATGCGCGGGGATCGACGATGGCGAAACCGGCGGGATGAGGCGTCACCCAACGGGCGGCGGTTTCGGCCACCATGGTCTCCAGCGCCACCCGCGCCCGGCCCAAGGTCGTGGCCGTGGCGGCCAAGCGTTCGGGCGACAGGCCCTCGGCGGCCAGAGTGGGCATCAGGGCGCGCATACGGGCGCGGGCGAAGGCGGTGTTGACGTTGGACGGGTCCTCGACCCATTCCTGGCCCAAGGCGGTCAGGGTGGCCGCCAGACGGGCGCGCGGCAGGGATAGCAGCGGACGTAGCCAGCGCAGGGCAAAGCCCTCCTGCACGGGCGCCATAGCCGCCAGCCCATCCACGCCGGAACCGCGACCCAGGCGCATCAACAGGGTTTCGGCCTGATCGTCGCGGTGATGGCCCAGCAGGACGTGCAACACGCTCTCAACCCGGCAGCATTCCTCCAGCAGCCGATAGCGCGCGGCGCGGGCCTGGGCTTGAATGTCAGCGGCGGGTTTGGTGCCGTCCCAGGACAGGATGCTATGGGGGATGTGATGTGCCGCCAGCCAGCGACCGACCCGCGCGGCCTCGGCGCTGGAGTCCGGGCGCAGGCGGTGGTCCACGGTGATGGCGATGATGTCGCCACCCAAGGCCTTGGCCCAATGGTGCGCCAGCAGCGCCAGGGCCAGACTATCGGACCCGCCGGATACCGCCACGGCCACGCGCGGGCACACCTCGAACGGCCCCAGCGGGGCCATCAGGGCGGCGAATTCAGCGGCGGTGATGGGGGGCGTCATGGTGGCGGAAGCCTAACAAACAAAAGCCCCTCCGGAGAGGGGCTTCGTCGCATCACTTGCAATCGTATTTCTGTTTCTCGGCCACCGCCGCGCGCTTGACCCGGTCGGGCATTTGCGGGTGGTCGTTGAACAGGATGGCGAAGGCGGTGCAGGCTTCTTTCTTCTTACCCAACAGACCGAAAGAGGACCCGGCCTTATAGATCATGTCCGGCGCCTTGGTGTGCTTGGGGAACTTTTTGTAAGCGTCCAGGAAGGTGCCGGCGGAAGTGCCGAAATCCTTCTTGGAATAGGCGATGTCGCCCAACCAATACTGGGCGTTGCCGGCCAGCTGGTGGTTAGGGTTCTTGGCCAGGAATTCGGTGAAGCCGCGCTCGGCATTGACATAATCGCCCGACTGAGCGGCGGTGTAGGCGGCATCATACGACGCCTGCGGGTCAAGTGCCTTGGCCGGAGCAGCGGCGGTCGGGGCCATCAGCTTCTTCATGTCCTTCTCGGGCATGGTGCCCAAGGTCTGCGGACCAGGGGCCGGACCGCCGGCGGAGGGAGCCGCGGCAGTGGCGCCCGGCATGGTCGCAGCCGGTGCCTGGGCACCCGCCTGCAAATCCTTGAAGCGCAGGTCCATATCGGCCTGCATGCGGTCAAGCTGCTTGGCGAGCTGGGCGGTCTTGAACTGATTCTCTTCCAGCTTGCCAGTCAGATGGCGGACCATCTCTTCAAGCTGATCGACGCGGTCGTCCAGGCGGGCGGCAAGGCCAGCGGGCATGGGCGCCTGATCGGATGCGTAAACGGGGCCACGGCCCACGCCACCGCCCAATGCGGGCGAGGTGACCACCATGGGGCCGCCACGGGCGGCCTGGGCCTGCATGACCTGCAGATCGCGCTCCAGGCGGTCGATGCGGTCATAGACACCACGGTTGTCGGACTGAGCGTGCGCGGCACCTGCGCCAAGCGAAAGCAGCAGGGCAAGCGCGGGGACAAGGACGATGCGGCGCACGGGAACCTCGCGAGGCGTTGCGGGCGGGAAATTCATAGCGATGGGTTACCCCATCATGCGGGCAAAAATAAGGCGCCCGCCCGTTCCGGCGGTCAATA
>JACMLB010000205.1 GCA_014379805.1 Rhodospirillales bacterium
CCATGGAAAAAGCGGCCAAGCCCATCGCCGGCCGCCACATCGCTGAGTTCGTATTGGAGCGAATTGCGGGCCGAGCCCGCGTGGAGCGCTGCAAATGAGCGGTGATTTTACCAAGCGGGCGCCCATCGCCCTGAACGACCCCACCCTGCGCCGCAACTTCCGTCGCGCCATGGACGGATTGATGCTCAAGCGCGCGGCCCAGTTCACCGACACCCAAGCCTGGGCGGAACTGCGCGAGCGCGGCACCGCCGCCAAGGCACGCGTCATCGCCCGCCTGCCCGAACTGTTGGAACTCCTGGAAGCCAAGTGCACCGAGAACGGCATCCAGGTCCATTGGGCTGAGAGCGTCGCTGAAGCCAATGCCATCGTGCTGGACCTGCTCAAGGCCGCCAACGTCAAGAAGGTCATCAAGGGCAAGTCCATGGTGTCCGAGGAGATGGAGCTGAACCATCACCTGGAAGCCAACGGCATCACGGCCGTGGAGTCCGATCTGGGTGAGTACATCATCCAATTGGCGCATGAAGCGCCGTCGCACATCGTCATGCCCTGCATCCACAAGAACAAAGCCGAGATCGCCCAGCTGTTCGCCGAGAACATCGAGGGGCTGGCCTATACCGAGGATGTGGATGAACTGACCGCCGCCGCCCGCAAGGCATTGCGCGGTGAGTTCGCGTCCGCCGATGCCGGTATCTCGGGCGTCAATTTCGCCGTGGCTGAAACCGGCACCCTGGTGCTGGTGGAAAATGAAGGCAACGGACGGCTGTCCACCACTCTGCCGCCGCTGCATATCGCGGTCATGGGCATCGAGAAGCTGGCCGAGACGCTGGACGATATCCCGCCCCTGCTGGCGCTGCTGCCACGCTCGGCCACCGGCCAGCCCATCACCACTTATGTGAACATGATTACCTCGCCGCGCAAAACCGGCGAGAAGGACGGCCCCCAGGCTGTCCATCTGGTGCTGTTGGACAGCGGACGCTCGCGCGTTTACGACGATCTGGAACTGCGCGACACCCTGCGCTGCATCCGTTGCGGCGCCTGCATGAACCACTGCCCGGTCTATACCCGCGTCGGCGGCCACTCCTACAAATTCGTTTATCCCGGCCCCATCGGCAAAATCCTGACGCCCCAGTTGGAAGGCTTGGATTGCGCCGGCGACCAGCCCCATGCCTCGACCCTGTGCAATGCCTGCGTCGAAGTCTGCCCGGTCAAGATCCCCATCGCCAATCTGCTGGTAAGGCTGCGCACCGAAGCCGTGCGCCCCACCACCAGCCTGGGCGTCAAGGGCGCCGGATCACAGCGCAGTTGGCGCGAGACCATGGGCTGGCGCGGTTGGGCCTTCATGTACGCCCA
This sequence comes from Rhodospirillales bacterium, assembly GCA_014379805.1. Lineage (GTDB taxonomy): Bacteria > Pseudomonadota > Alphaproteobacteria > Rhodospirillales > Magnetospirillaceae > Magnetospirillum. Next base: position 1,351 of record JACMLB010000205.1, read on the forward strand.
CCCGGTGGTCTATGCGGTGGCTACCCGCCTGATGGCCCGGCTGGGCAACCTTATTCCAGCCAACGCGCCCATGCTGCGCGAGTGGACCAAAATCCGCACCAAGCCGAAATTCGCCGGCAAGACCCTGCACGAACTGGCGCGCGAGAAGGGATACGATCATGAGTGATCTCAGCAACGCCGCCCGCTCGCGCATCATGGCCCGCCTGAAGGCCGCGCCCACCAGCGTTCCGCCCGAACTGCCGGCATGGTCGCCGCCCGCCTATCTGCCGGACGAACGTCTAGCCCGCTTCACGGCCCTGATGGAAGCCCTGCATTCCGAGGTCTACGAGGTCACCGCCGCCGACTGGCCCGAACGCCTGCGCACCATTCTGTCCAACCGAGGCATCAACCGCGTCATGTACGCCCCCGCCACCCAGGCGGGCCGGCAATTGGCCGATACGTGGACCAACGACGCCCCCACTTTGGTAGCCTATGACCGCCCGGTGGAGGAATTGAAGGACACCTTGGTCAGCGGCGTGGATGCCGCCGTCACCACCACTCTGGGCGGCATCGCCGAGACCGGCACCTTGGTGCTGTGGCCCACCCCGGACGAGCCCCGGCTGATGAGCCTGCTGCCGCCCATCCATGTGGCTTTGGTGGAGGCTGATTCCGTGGTGGACAATCTGGCCGGGCTGATTGCCCAGGCCGGTTGGGCCAAGGCCATGCCCACCAATGCGGTGCTGATTTCCGGTCCGTCCAAGACCGCCGATATCGAACAGACCCTGGCCTATGGCGTCCATGGTCCCAAGGAATTGATCGTTCTGGTCATCAAGCGGGTCTGAAGAATTACAATGAACAGCATCGTCAAAAGCACCATCCGCGACTACGAAACCCTGGCCCGCGAGCTTGGTGCCTTCATCCCCCCTGCCCGCCTGATCCGCGATCCATTGCGCACCCTGGCCTACGGCACCGATGCCAGCTTCTACCGCATGATCCCGCAGATCGTGGTCAAGGTGGAGAGCGAAGCGGAGGTGCTGAGCGTATTGGAGGCTTGCCGCCGCCATCAGATCCCGCTGACCTTCCGCGCCGCCGGCACCAGCCTGTCCGGTCAGGCCGTCACGGACTCGGTGCTGCTGGTGCTGGGCGACAAATGGGATGGTGCGGTGGTCGAAGATGGCGGCGCCCGCATCCGCCTGCAGCCCGGCGTCATCGGCGCCGATGCCAACCGCCGGTTGGCCGCGTTTGCCCGCAAGATCGGCCCCGACCCGGCCTCCATCGATTCGGCCAAGATCGGCGGTATCGCCGCCAACAATTCCTCGGGCATGTGCTGCGGCACCTCGGACAACAGCTATAAGACGCTGATCTCCATGCGCCTTGTGCTGGCCGACGGCACCCTGGTGGATACCGGCGATGTGGAAAGCGTTGCCGCCTTCCGCCGCAGCCACACTGCCCTGCTGGCCGACCTTGAAGCCCTGGGCCGCGCCACCCGCGACAACCCAGCCCTGGCCGAGCGCATCCGCAACAAGTTCGCCATCAAGAACACCACCGGCTACGGTCTCAACGCCCTGGTAGATTTCACCGATCCCCTGGATATCTTGACCCATCTGATGATCGGGTCCGAAGGCACTTTGGGCTTCATCGCCGAAATCACCTACCGCACGGTGCCCGAGCACGCCCACAAGGCCAGCGCCCTGCTGCTGTTCCCCGACATCACCGAAGCCTGCCGCGCTGTCGCCTTGCTGAAGCCCGCCCCGGTGTCAGCGGTGGAGTTGATGGACCGCGCCGCCCTGCGCTCGGTGGAAGACAAGCCCGGCATGCCGGCGGAGATCGTGGGCGTGGCCGAGGGCGTCACCGCCCTGCTGGTGGAAACCCGCGCCGCCGATGCGGGCGGTTTGGCCGCGAACATCGCGGCCATCAGCCTTGTGCTGGACACTGTCGCCACCCTACACCCGCCCGCCTTCACCTCCGATGCGGACGAGTTCGGCAAGCTGTGGAAAATCCGCAAGGGCCTGTTCCCCGCCGTGGGCGCCGTGCGCAAGACCGGCACCACCGTCATCATTGAAGACGTGGCGTTCAAAATCCCCGATCTGGCCCAGGCGACCGTGGATTTGCAGGCGCTGTTCGTAAAGCACGGCTATAGCGAAGCCATCATTTTCGGCCACGCCCTGGACGGCAATCTGCACTTCGTCTTCACCCAGGATTTCGGCGACCGCGCCGAGGTGGAACGCTACGGCGCCTTCATGGACGACGTCTGCCATCTGGTGGTGGACAAATATGACGGCTCGCTGAAGGCCGAACATGGTACGGGCCGCAACATGGCACCCTTCGTGGAGATGGAATGGGGCCGCGAGGCCTATGCGCTCATGTGGCGCATCAAGCAATTGCTTGATCCCGGCCAGATGCTCAATCCGGGCGTCATCCTGGATGACGACCCCTATGCCCATCTGTGGAATTTGAAGGCGCTGCCGCCCGCCGATCCGCTGGTGGACACCTGCATCGAATGCGGTTTCTGCGAGCGCATGTGCCCCAGCCACGGCCTGACTCTATCGCCCCGCCAGCGCATCACCGGCTGGCGCGAGATTTCGCGGCTGGCCGCCGAGGGCAGCGACCCGGCCCGCGAGCAGGCCTTGCGTAACCTATATGACTACCAGGGCCTGGACACCTGCGCCGCCTGCGGCCTATGCGCGACCGCCTGCCCGGTGGGTATCGAGACCGGCCTGCTGACCAAGGCGCTGCGTGGCCGCAAGTTGACGCCCATCCAGAAGATGGTGGGCGGTTTGGCCGCACGGCATTACGGCACCGCCATGGCTACCGCCCGCCTGGGCCTGGTCGCCGGACGCATCGCCCACGCGGTCACCGGCGGCGCCTTCCCCAAGCTGCATGCCTCGCTGACCCACCCCGGCAAGGTCCCGGTCGCCTCGACCGGCGCGGGCACCGAAATCGTCTACATCCCCAGCTGCGCCACCCGCACACTGGGTCCGTCATACGGTGCCCCCGAACAGGACGCGGTGCCCGAGCGCATGACCAAGCTGCTGGAAAAGGCTGGGTTCAAGGTCATTTTCCCTGCCGGCATGGGCGACCTATGCTGCGGCCAAGCCTTCGAAAGCAAGGGCATGAACGATCTGGCCGATGCCAAGTCGTCTCAGATGGAAAAGGCCCTGCTGGCAGCGTCGGACAATGGTCGTATCCCCGTTCTGATGGATGCGTCGGCCTGCACCCTGCGACTCAAGCGGGTGCTGGACCGCCGCCTGACCGTGCATGATTCGGTGGAGTTCCTGCACGACCAAGTTCTGCCGCGCCTGGACATTACCAAGCAGGCCGCGCCGGTTCTGGTACACATCAACTGTTCGGCCCGCCGCATGGGCCTGGACGGCAAGATGGTCTCGCTGGCCAAGGCTTGCGCCGAACAAGTCGTGGTGCCCGATAGCGTCGGTTGCTGCGGCTTTGCCGGCGATAAGGGCTTCACCACGCCCGAGTTGAACGACCACGCCCTGCGCCGGCTGCCCGAGGCCGTGCCAGACTCGTGCGAGGGCGGCTATTCCAGCAACCGCACCTGTGAAATCGGCCTGTCCGACCATTCGGGGAAGCCCTATCGCTCCATCGCCTATCTACTCGATCGGGTTAGCCAGCGACGCAATACCTGAACACATTGGCCGCAGTCTAGCGGAAGAGGTACCTCGGATGCTAGACTGCCGCCTATGGGAAATTACCTAGAGGCGGCTGAACGCCTTTCCGACTACCTGTGGCTGTTGCGGGGTGAGTTCGATCGTCCCGCCCGCCACCGGCTAGCCTGCGGCATGGTGGCGGAAATGCTGGGCTGCGGCACCGACGTGGTGTTGCTCACAGATACCAATGGTAAACCAACCCTGTCCAACGGCCCGCTTTGCCTCAGCCTGTCGTACCGCGACGGAATGATGCTGCTTGGCGCTGCCCCGACTGCCATCGGCGTCGATGTGGAATGGGTTGGGGGTGATTATTCGGACGTCGCACGGGATCAATTCAGTCCCCGCGAATGCCGCTGGCTGGCGTCGGTCCATCAACCCGATGCCTTCACCCGCCTGTGGACCGCCAAGGAAGCGGTACTGAAGGCTACCGGCCAGGGCATCACCAAAGGCATGGCCGAGCCCGATTTCGCCCCCCTGCTCCGCCTGGGCCAGCCGTTCGATCTGGCCGAGTGCAACATTGCCTTTGACGGCCTGACATTCGGCCTGCACTGGCAGACATTGGCGGGCGACCGCCCTGCCATGGCGGCATCGGCCATCCTTCACCATCCGCTCGTCACATTTTCAGACCACCCTTTTCCTTTTCCTGCCCCCGCGCCGCGCCGCATGCGGCACCAAGCGGGGTGACGGAGTGATATGACGCTCGTTTCCGGCCTTGCCACGTTGAGCTATCCGCGCCCCGATTTGTTGCGCGACGAACGTCTGAGCGAAATCTTCGCCGCCAGCGCCGCCCGAGCGCCGGATGCCCGCGCCATCGTATTTGCCGGCGCGACCATCACCTATGCGGAGCTGGACCGCCGCGCCAACCGCATCGCCAACGCGTTGCGCTCGCGCGACATTGGCCGGGGCGCCTTTGTCGGCCTGTGGATGTCGCGTTCGGCGGACATGCATGTGGCGCTGCTGGGCATCCTGAAGGCCGGCGCCGCCTATATCCCCTTCGATTTCGACGCGCCGCCCGAGCGTGTGGCCGCCTGCATGGCCGATTGCGGTGCACGGGCCATCATCGTGGACGGCGCCACCGTAGCCCGCGCCGATGGCCTGTCTGCCCCCATCCTGCCCGTAGGCCGCCTGTTAGGTGAAGACGTCACCGACACCCCGCCTGACCCGCGCGCCGATGGCGCGACACCCGACGACGCGGCCTATGCCATCTACACCTCGGGCTCCACCGGCAAGCCCAAGGCCGTGGTCATCAGCCATCGCAACATCTGTCACTATCTGCGCGCCGCCAACGAGATTTACGGCCTGAACGCGCAGGATGTGGTGTTTCAAAGCTGCTCAGTGGCGTTCGATCTGTCGCTGGAAGAAATCTTCGTTCCTTACATGGTGGGCGCCACCCTGTGGGTCGCCGCACGCGAGACCCTGCAAGAGGCCGACCGCCTGTGCGACGTGCTGGACGACGCCGGCATCACCGTGCTGGACACGGTTCCCACCCTGCTGACCCTGCTGCCGCGCGACGTGCCCAGCCTGCGAGCCATCATCCTGGGCGGCGAGGCCTGTCCGCCCACCGTGCTGGAGCGCTGGTGCCGCCCTGGTCGCCGGGTGTTCAACAGCTATGGCCCGACCGAGACCACCGTGGTCGCCACCGTGGCCGAGTTGCAGCCGGGCCAGCCGGTCACCATCGGCCACCCCATACCCAACTACACCTGCTATGTGGTGGATGAGGCGCTGAACCCGGTAACGCCGGGCACTGAGGGCGAGCTGCTGATCGGCGGCCCCGGCGTCGCGGCGGGCTATCTGGGCCGCCCCGAACTGACCGCTAAGAAATTCATCGCCAACCCGTTCCATGCAAACGGGATTGACCCTGTGCTGTACCGCTCGGGCGATGCCGTGGTGGTGGATGGGCAAGGCCGGCTGGAATTCCATGGCCGCATCGACGATCAGGTGAAGATTCGCGGCTTCCGCGTGGAACTGGGCGAAATCGAAGCCAAGCTGTCTGCATGCGAGGGCGTCGCCCAGCCCGCAGTGGTGCTACGCCGCGACGACGGTATGGACCGCCTGATCGCCTTTGTGGTGCCCATGGCCGATGCCGAGCTGGACGTCACCGCATGGCGCAACCATCTGCGCGCTGAACTGCCCAGCTACATGGTGCCATCGCGCTTCGAGGTGCTGGACACGTTGCCCCGGCTGATTTCCGGCAAACTGGACCGCAAGGCCCTGATGGCGCGCCCCCTGACAGATATCGAGCCGGAAGTGGGCGACGAACCGCGCACCCCCACCGAGGCCATTCTGCTGGACGCCGCCCGCTCGGTCTTCCCCGGCCAAGCCATCCCGCTGGAAGCCGATTTCTTCATGGACCTCGGCGGCCACTCCCTGCTGGCCGCGCGCTTCGTTTCAGCCGTGCGCCAAAACCCGGCCCAGGCCGGTTTGACCCTGAACGACGTCTATGCCGCCCGGTCCTTGCGTGCCATGGCGGAACGGCTGGATGGCCGCGTCAGCACCGCCAGCCATGCCGGCGGGTTGGGCTTCACCCCGCCCCCCCTGCTGCGCCGCTTCCTGTGCGGCGCCGCCCAAGCCGCCGTGCTGCCCATCATTTTGGGCCTCGCCACCGCACCCTGGCTGGGCGTGTTCATCAGCTACATGCTGCTGTCGGGCGACGACGCCACCTTCATGACCGAGCTGGTCACCCTGCTTGCCACCTACAGCGTCATCAATATGGGCACCATCGCCCTGGCCATCATGGGCAAGTGGCTGGTGCTGGGCCGGGCCAAGCCGGGCCGCTATCCCCTGTGGGGCATCTATTATTTCCGCTGGTGGCTGGCGCAACGCCTGCTGACCCTGGTCCACCTGAAATGGTTCCAGGACACGCCGATCATGCGCTGGTTTCTGCGTCTGCTGGGGGCGAAAATCGGCCGCGACGCACTGATCGGCGAGGTCGAGGCCGGGGCCTTCGATCTGGTCACCATCGGCGACGGCGCCACCGTGGGCTCGCGTTCCCACCTCGCCAATGCGGAAGTCATCGGTGATGAATTGGTCATCGGCCATGTGACCATCGGCAAGGATGCCATGGTCGGCACCTCTTGCGTCATCGGCCATGATTGCGTCATCGGCGAAGGCGCCGAGCTGGAAGACCTCACCGCTTTGCCCGCCGGCGCCCAGGTAGGCGCTTACGAGCATTGGGACGGCTCGCCCGCCCGCCAGATCGGTGTGATTGATCGCGCCGCCCAGCCGGTGCCGCCTCAGATCACGCCCCTGCGCCGCTTCTCGCTGTCGGCCATGTATGTGCTGGCCCTGCTGATGCTGCCGCCGGTCAGCCTGATGCCCATCTTCCCTGCCTTCTATCTGTTCGACCAATTGGCCGACGGATTCGAAAAGGCGTTCGGCTTCGGATATATGAAAATCCTGCCGCTGCTGGCTTGGCCCACCGCCATGGCCCTGGTGGTCATCACCGTCGGCCTGATTGCCGCCGTGCGCTGGATCGTGCTGCCCTCGGTCAAGCCGGGCCTGTATTCCGTTCATAGCGGCTTCTATTTCCGCAAATGGGTGGTCGCCCTGTGCACCGAGTTGACACTTGAGACCCTGTCATCGCTGTACGCCACCGTTTATATGCGGGCGTGGTATCGGCTGATGGGCGCCAAGATCGGCAAGGGCTCCGAGATTTCCACCAATTTGTCGGGCCGCTACGATCTGATCGAGATCGGCGACAAATGCTTCATCGCCGACGAAGTGGTGCTGGGCGACGAGACCATCCGGCGCGGCTGGATGACCTTGGCCCCGGTGCGCACCGGCAGCCGCGTGTTCGTGGGCAACGAGGCAGTCGTGCCGCCGGGCTCCGACATTCCCAGCGGCTCGCTGATCGGCATCAAGTCCAAGCCGCCCACCAATGAAGAGATGGAAGGCGGCGGCATCTGGTTCGGCAGCCCGCCCATCAAATTCCCGCTGCGCCAGCAATTCGGCGACGTGACGGCCAATTGGACTTACGAGCCGCCCATGTGGCGCCGCGTGACCCGCGCCATCTTCGAGGCCTTCTCCGTCTCGCTGCCCACCATGCTGTTCATCACTTTCGGCACGCTGGCTGTGGAAGTGCTGGCGCCCGCCATCCTGGCCCATGATCTGGAAGCCGTCCTGCCCCAGTTCCTGGCCGCCAGCGTCGCCATCTCATTCGCGCTGATGCTGTCGTCTGTGGCGGTGAAATGGCTGACCATGGGTGTCTACAAGCCCACGGTGAAGCCCATGTGGTCATGGTGGGCGCTACGCACCGAGGCGGTCGCCGTGATGTATTGGGGCATGGCCGGCAAGGTCCTGCTGGACCATCTGCGCGGCACGCCGTTCCTGCCTTGGGCGTTGCGGCTGTACGGCGCCAAGATGGGCCAAGGCATCTATATGGACACCACCGACATCACGGAATTCGACTGCGTGTCCGTGGGCGACTACACCGTCATCAACTCCACCGCCGCCTTGCAAACCCACCTCTACGAGGACCGGGTCATGAAGGTGGGACGGGTCACCGTAGGCAAAGGCGTCACCATTGGCTGCACTGCCACGGTGCTGTACGACACCCATATCGGCGACTATGCCCGTATCGGCCCGCTTTCCATCATCATGAAGGGCGAGGACTTGCCCCCACACACCGCGTGGCACGGCGCCCCGGCCCAGGTGCAGGCGGTGATCCATGTGGAGGGCGGCGCGCACGCCGCCGCTCCGGAAGGATTGCCCTTACGGGCAGCGGCTTAACGGTTCTCTGGCGTTTGCGCCCGCTGTTCACTGCGGATGGGCGTGCCATCAGGGGCGACCAGATACCATTCGCCGCCGAAGCCCTTTTTGTCCTGGCCTGCCGTCTGGCCTGACCGCAAATCCTGGGCGAAGTAATAAAGCGGGTGGCCATCATAAGTCAGCTGGCTGGCGCCGTCCTGGCGCTGGATCATTCCCACCTTGTCCTTGGCCAACCCGCTGGCCAGTTGGGGCTGGCCTTGCGTGGTTACCGGCGGCCACGCTTGGGCGCATTGGTCGGCGCAGGCACTGGCGTTGCCGCCCTTCTTGTCGGCAGTGAACAGATACAGCGCGCGCCCATCCGCATCGGTCAGATGCTTGCCGAACGGCGCCGCTTCGGCCACCTCCAGCCGGGCCTCGGATTTAGCCTGAGCCCACGCTGCGCCGGACACCAACACCAGCGCCGCACCCAGCGTCATGATCGTCCGCATGGCTTCAACCTCCAATTTGGCGATGGAAGGCTAACAAGCGGATGGGCGTCAGGTTCCGCCGTCACCAATTCGGGGGTAGCCGCGCCAACTATTGCATTGCAGCATAAAATACCGCATTGTCCGCATGTTCAAGAAACGGTCCATGGGCCGCAGTGATTGGGGATTAGGCAAATGTCGGTTCCGCGTAGCTACGTTCCCATGGTTTCGGCTTGGCTGGCCCGTGAAGGCTACACCATCCTGACCGCGCCGCCCTCGCTGGTGGCCCGCGCTTTGGCCGCCGTCCGCGCCGAGATCTGAAACGCCTCGTTAACGACAGGCGGGCTATAATTAGCCAACAAAATCAAAAAATGCCTCTGGGGAGAGACATCCGCTTTCACCGCGGGCCGAAGAGATTCGGTCCCCAGGAGTTTTTAGCATGCCCGATTCCGCCGCCGACCGTATCCGCGCCATGATCGCCGCCGCCCGCTCCACCGCCAAAGGCGAGCTGGACATGCACGAAATTTACGTCAAAGCCCTGGTCCGCTGCGGCATCGGCCGCGAGGAAGCCACCGAATTGCTGGCCAGCAACGACCAGGACCCGGTCGCTCGCATCTTGCACTTCGCCGGCGACTCCCATAATTTCGCCATCCTTGCCATCGAAGAAGCCCTGGCCGCCGCCTGATCCGCCCATGAAACGCATTATTGCCATCGCCGCCATCATCGTCGCCGCCCTGGGCGGCTGGACCGCCTTCCACTTCGCCGGCGCTAAACCGCCCCAGGCCAAAGTGGCCGAGGTGTGGAAGTCCAAGACGTGCGGTTGCTGCACCAGCTGGATCTCGTATCTGGAAGACAACGACTACGAGGTCACCGTGCACGACGTAGAAGACGTCGATCCGCTCAAGGATGAATGGAAGGTGCCCGAACAGGCGCGGTCGTGCCACACCGCCAAAATCGGTGGCTATGTGGTCGAGGGTCATGTGCCGGTGGAAGCCATCGACAAGCTGCTGGCCGAGCGCCCCAAGGGCATCATCGGCATCGCTGCCCCCGGCATGCCCTCGGGCGCACCGGGCATGGACGTGGATAAAACCCCCTATCCCGTAGTCACCTTCGGCAATGGCAAGATCACCCTGCTGGGGAAGTACTGACCTAAAGCCTTCGGACGGCTTGCCAGCGCCCGGATTATGGCGCGATATGCGGGGGTGCCTGGATAAGGAGCCCCTGCATGATCAAAGCCCTTTGCGCCGCCGCCGCCCTTGCGCTGCTGGCATCCGGCCCCGCCTTGGCCGCCGAGAAGGCCGCACCCGCTTGCGCCGCCGTTTCGTTCAAGCCACTGATCAATACCGCCAATGACGGCGAGATGACCGCCGGCCATTATAAATCACGCTTCGCTACCATCGACCTGTTGGCCCGCATCCAAGGCGGTCAAGCCAGCTATCACCTGCGGGTAAACAACCAGCCGGTCAAGCCGCTGGCCGGCGAAATCCCCAAATCCAGTTATAAGTGCTTGAACTCCAAGCACGTCAAAACACCGCCCCAGCCCGTAAGCGGCCCCTGCGACGGCTCGCGCTTCCGCGTCGCCATCGACAGCACCGCCAAGCAGAAGCTGTACATGCTGTTTGCCCTGAAGGGCGACGATTGGAAGTTGTGCGAGGCGGGGACGGCGTCTTAAGTCGGTGGCTCCCTCACCCAAATGAGGGAGCCACATCCTCTCAAGCCGCCAACCGCTCAATCCAGCGTTCAATGGCGGCCACGTGTTCGGCCTCTTCCTCGACGAATTCAGCCGCCATGACTTTGATTTCAGGGTCTGTGGTGGCGGCAAGCACGTCGGCGTAGAAAGCCAAACCGCGCTTTTCCGCCTCCAGCGCCAGATCCATGGCCTGGTTCACATCCATATTGGGGTCAGCGCCCCAAATGGCGGTGGCTTCGGGGCTTTCGGAATCCGGCCATTCAAACTGGCCGGGGCTCATTTCCGGCAAATTTTGGAAACCACCGCGCTTCTTGGCTTCAGCCAGATGCAGGCGCGAAAAATGCGCCATCTGACGGAAGAACTCGGCCACTTCGCGATTAGAGAAAGAGGCTGCGGCGTCGGCCAATTCATCGAATCTCAGTGCCGCTTCCTGTTCCAGCCGCGCCGCGTAAACCAGGAATTCTTCGACCGAATTCATACCCAAACTCCTCAACGTCATTCACTGGCGGAAGGAGTTTAGCCTAACTTTTGTGCGGAAAATCCGCCAGCCTAATTATTGCGCAGCAGCTATCCAGCCACCGCCCAGAACCCGCTCTCCGGTATAGAAAACGCAGGCTTGGCCGGGGGCGACACCCTCTTCGGCGTCGTCCAGAACCACTGATGCGCCACCACCCGGCAGCAGGGTCAGAGTGGCCGGCTTGGGCGGGCGGGTAGAGCGGACGCGGACTTCAACGCGCACGTCGCCTTCGGTGGCGTCGCCCAGCCAATTGACTTGGCGCAGGGTGATGGTGGTGCGGGCCAGGGCCTCGCGCGGGCCGACCACCACTTGGCGGTTGGGCGCATCCAGCCGCACCACGTAAAGCGGTGCGCCGCCACCTAGGCCCAGGCCCTTCCGCTGGCCGATAGTGAAGTGGATAATGCCCTGGTGACGGCCCAGCACGGTGCCATCCACATGGACGATCTCGCCCGGTTCAATGGCACCGGGGCGTAGGCGCGAGACCAGACCGGCATAATCGCCATCAGGCACGAAACAAATGTCCTGGCTGTCACGCTTGGTTGCCACCGGCAGACCGTAGCGGGCGGCGATGGCGCGGGTCTCGGTCTTGCTGCTGATGCCGCCCAAGGGGAAGCGCAGGAAGTCCAACTGCTCGCGGGTGGTAGCGAACAGGAAATAGCTTTGGTCGCGGCTGGAATCCACACCCTTGAGCATCACCGGCCCGTCCTCGCGCCGCACGTAATGCCCCGTGGCCAAGGCGTCGGCACCCAAATCGCGGGCCACGGTGAACAGGTCGCGGAACTTGACGGTCTGATTACACAGCACGCAAGGGATCGGCGTCTCGCCCTGCACATAGGATTCGGCGAAACGGTCGATGACGTCGGCCTTGAAGGTGCTTTCCATGTCCATGACGTAATGGGGAATGCCCAAGGCATCGGCCACGGCGCGGGCGTCATGGATGTCCTTGCCGGCGCAGCAGGTATTGGGGCGGCAGACGGCCACGCCGTGATCGTAAAGCTGCAGCGTCACCCCAACCACGTCCCAGCCCTGCTCTTTCAGCAGCGCTGCGGTGGCGGAGGAATCAACCCCGCCCGACATGGCGACGACGATACGTCCCTTACTCATGCGATCCTCTTAGCGCGCCGCCAAAATATCGGCCAAAGTGCCCAGGCTTTTCGAGCGGAATTCGCGACGGTACAGCACGCTCAGCACCAAGGCGGCAGCGGCCACGAACACCCAGGCGTGGACGAACCACAACATCATGGCGAGCGCGAAGTAATAGGCGCGCAGGCCGCGGTTGAAGCTGTTGGCGGCCAGACTTTGCAGCCGGGACGCATGGGTGGCGAACACGTCCTTGACCCTGTCTTCCGCCTCGGGCGGCGGCGCGGCGCCGATCAGGATGCAGCAGTAATTGAACTGGCGCAGGCACCACGTGAATTGGAAGAAGGCGTAGACGAAGACCACCGCCAGCAGCAGCACCTTCATCTCGAAGGTCTCCAGCCCGCCATTGCTGGCGAACGGCATCTCGCTATAGACGGCAAAAGCCCGATCGCCCGAGCCCATGAGCGCCACCAAACCGCCCAGCACCAGGATGGAGGCCGAGGCGAAAAACGCCACCGAGCGCATGAGCGAGCCCACCAAGGCAGTGTCGGCGACTCGGTTCTCGCGGTCGCACATGGCGCGCATCCAGGCACGGCGATGACGCACCATGACCGCCGACAGCGAGCGCCCCAGCAGTGAACGATGCTCGGCCACCAATGTATAGCCGATCCACATGGCCATGAACGCCGCGAAGGCGGCGATGTCCATGATGGGGATGCCGCTGATCATATCTGTCATTTCCCGAAATGCGTCCCCCTCCCCCCGCGCACGGCATTGGGGGAGGGAGAAAGCATTAGTCCCGCTCGTCGATCCAGGCCATCTGAATGGCCTCCAGGACCTTCTCGTTGGACTTGGCCGGATCGTCGTCGAACCCATCCAAGGCGCAGACCCATTGATGCAGATCGGTGAACCGCAGGTTCAAATTGTCCGCATCGGGATGAGCTTCTTCAAGCGCAATGGCGATGTCGAGGACGTCCGCCCATTTCATTTCTTGTCGACCATCATGTTGCGGGTCGCGGCGGGCACCGAGACCACCAGACCGTCGAGATCCTGTTTCATGATGATCTGGCAGCCCAGGCGCGAGGTGCTGGTCAGGCCGAAGGCCAGGTCCAGCATGTCTTCCTCGTCTTCCGAGGCCGGGGCGACCTTGTCGTACCATTCGGGCGCCACCACGATATGGCAGGTAGAGCAGGCCAGCGAGCCTTCGCAGGCGCCTTCCAGTTCCACCTTGTTGCGATGGGCGATTTCCAGCACGGAGAGGCCTTCAGGGGCCTCAACATCGAGGCGGGTGCCGTCGGGCTGGACAAAGGTCATCTTGGGCATAGTAAAGCTATCCTTGGCTAACCCCCGAGGCGCGCTTTGGTACGATCGGCGCTCGGGGAGGGTTCGATCCCCAACGGTTTATTCGTCGCCCCCCAGGGCGTCGTCGAGGCGTTCGACCGACACGCCGGCCAGCGCTTGGCGGATGCCGCGGTCCATGCGCTTCTCAGCGAAGGACTTGGTGGCAAGCTCCAATTGCTCGACGGCGGCGTTGACGTCGTCGCGGTCTTTGCCCGCGCACGCCTGATCGACACGCTTCATAGCCGCATCGATACCCTGCCGTTCGCTTTCCGACAAGAGGTCCGCATCGACTCCCAGTGCAGAACGCACCGCAAGCACGGAACGCTTGGCCTCTACCACAGACTCCGCCAGTAAACGTTGCGCCATATCGTCGCGCGCGTTCTCCAGCGAAGCGCGCAGCATATTGGCCATCTCGTCTTCATTCAGGCCGTAGGACGGCTTGACCGCCACATGCTGTTCCACCCCGGTGGTCAGTTCGGTGGCGCCTACGGTCAGCAGGCCGTCGGCATCCACTTGGAAGGTCACGCGGATGCGCGCCGCACCGGCAGTCATGGGCGGAATGCCGC
>JACMLB010000206.1 GCA_014379805.1 Rhodospirillales bacterium
GATGTCGGCGCCCACCAGCAGAGTGCCGGTGGTCTCCACCGTCACCTGGACCATGATGGGGATGTCCTTGCCCGCATTGGCGCAGGCAATCTTGCAGCCATTGACGGCGGCCTTGATCTGCAGCGGGTCCTGGCAGGTCTCCACCAGGAAGGCCGAGACACCGCCGGCGATCTGACCGGCGGCCTGGATCACATAGGCGGCTTCCAACTCGTCATAGCCGATATGGCCCAGGCTCGGCAGCTTGGTGCCCGGCCCGATGGCGCCCAGCACGAAGCGCGTCCGGCCATCGGCCTTGAACTGCTCGGCAGCTTCGAAAGCCAGCTCGATGGCCAGCTTGTTCAGCTCGAACGCCTGATCGGCGATGCCGAACTCGGCCAGGGTGATGGGGCTGCCGCCGAAGGTGTCGGCCTCGACCATGTCGGCGCCGGCTTCGAAATAGCGGGCATGGATGCCGCGGATCACGTCGGGGCGCGACTTGACCAGAATCTCGGTGCAGTTCTCCAGCCCCAGGAAATCCTTGTCCACCGACAGGTTCATGGCCTGCACCAGCGCACCGGTGCCACCGTCGCACAGAAGAACACGGTCGCGGAGATGGTCGAGAATATTGGTCATTTGTCGTTCCTCGTCGGCCAATCAGGAGGCCAATAGTGGATTAACCACAGAGACACAGAGGCACAGAGAAAATTTTCAGGCGGCGCCGTGATCGTTTAAAGCTGCCGCAAATGGGCTATCTCTGTGTCTCTGTGCCTCTGTGGTTCATTCTTCTTTCATTCCAAAAACTGTCGCCATCCCGGACAAGCGCAGCGCAGATCCGGGATCCATGGTGCCGTTTCCCGCCATGGATCCCCGCTTTCGCGGGGATGACGAAGGGGGAAAACCTACGCCTTCGCCCGCACACCCAGGATGTGCGAAATCGCATAGGCCAGATCGGCGCGGTTCAGCGTGTAAAAGTGGAAGTCCGTCACCCCATCCGCCGCCAAAGCCTGACATTGCTGCGCGGCCACGGTGGCAGCCACAAGACGGCGGGTATCCGGGTCGCCGTCCAGCCCCTCGAACAGCGCAGCCATCCAAGCCGGCACCGAAGCACCGCAGGCGCCCGAAAACTTCTGCACTTGGGCGAAGTTGGTCACAGGCAGGATGCCCGGCACGATGGGCAGGGTGATGCCGGCGGCGCGGGCGCGGTCGACGAAGCGGCGATAGACGTCCACGTCGAAAAAATACTGGGTGATGGCGCGCGTCGCACCCGCATCCACCTTGCGCTTCAGATTGTCCAAATCGAATTGGGCGTTGGGCGCGTCGGGATGCATTTCCGGGTATGCCGCCACCGAGATCTCGAAATCGGCGATGCGCTTGAGGCCCTTGACCAGATCCACGGCATAGTCGTAGCCGCCGGGGGTGGGCTTATAGGGGCCGGAACCCTCGGGGGCGTCGCCGCGCAGGGCGACGATGTGGCGGATGCCTTCGTCCCAATAGCGCCGGGCGATGTCGTCCACCTCGCCCTGGGAATGGCCGATGCAGGTCAAATGGGCGGCGGGCTTCAGGCCGGTCTCGCGGGCGATGCGCACCACGGTGTCATGGGTGCGCTCGCGCGTGGTGCCGCCGGCGCCATAGGTCACCGAAACGAAGCTGGGGGCCAGAGGCTCCAGTCGTTTAATGCACTCCCACAGGGTCTCCTGCATCTTCTCGGTCTTGGGCGGGAAGAATTCGAACGAGACGCTCACGGGGCGAGCCGTGGCGGCGGCGATGGGCAGGCTCACGCGGAAGCTCCTGTCTCTATAGTCTTCTGGGATTGTTTAGGGGCGGCGCGGATGGCTTGCCACAGCACCACGGTCAGCGGATGGCCGGGCAGGCGGGTGGTGCCGGTAGGCTCCAGCCCGGCGGCGCGGAACCAGCCGGCGACCTCGTCATCGGAAAAGCCCAGGCGGCGATGGGCGTGTTGGTCGCGCAACGTTTCCTGGTCATGGGGGGCGAAATCCACCACCACCAACTGGCCGCCCGCCTTCAGCACGCGGGCGGCTTCGGCCACCACGGCGGCGGGGTCGGTGGCGTAATGCAACACCTGATGGATGGTTACCGCGTCGGCCGAGGCGGCGGCCAGCGGCAATTGGGTGATGTCGCCCTGGCGCACCATGCAGTGGCGCAACTCGGCCCGTTCCAGATTGGCCCGCGCCACTGCCAGCATTTCACGGGACAGATCGATGCCGATGCCTCGCTCCACATGGGGGCCAAGCACCTCCAGCACCCGGCCCGTGCCGGTGCCCATATCCACCAGATCGTGCACGTGGCGGCCAGCAAAAGCCTTGATCAGCGCCTGTTCCACCACGCTTTCGTCGATGTGCAGGCTGCGCATCTGGTCCCAGCGCGAGGCGTTTTCGGTGAAATAGTCCTGGGCGTTGGTGGCGCGGGCGGCACGAATGGCGCCCAACCGTTGCTGGTCCAGGGTCAGGGTCGGGTCATCGGGCGGCAACAGCGCCAGCAGGTGGCGGGCAAGCTCGGCGCCAGCGCCCTTGGCGGCCACGCGGTAAAACACCCAGGCGCCTTCGGGGAAGCGGTCCAGCAGGCCGGCGTCACACATAAGTTTAAGGTGGCGCGAGACGCGGGGCTGGCTTTGGCCCAGGATATGGGTCAATTCGGAAACGGTCAGATCGCCTTGGGCCAGCAGGGACAAAAGGCGCAGCCGTGTGGGCTCCGCCGCCGCCCTCAAGCCTGTCAGCACCGCTTCCACCCGCATTCCTCCCGCTCGTTAAATCCGACAAACATATAAACATATCTTTATGCGGATATGAAGCCCTCTTTCGGTGCATCCAAAGGGTGTGGCGATTCGGCAACAGTGGCCCTAGCCTTGGAACCAGTGCAATTTCTGCCTACTGGTGTTTGCTCGGGGAACGTGATACCTCCAAATGTGCCGGGGAACCCAGATGGGTCTCTGGTCTGTTTGCGCCTTGCGCGTGAGCTCGCCGTGTCCCGAGGGTGTTATAGGGTATAAATAAAGCGAATGCTGACCTTCATCCCCCGCTTCACCGCCGTGCGGTTTGCCGCATCCGTGCTCGCCGTTGCCCTTGTGGCCGGTTGCGCCACGCCGCCGCCCGCCGACGATAAAGAGTCGGTGGCGGAGTTCGAACAGACCAACGATCCGCTTGAGCCCATGAACCGGGCGATCTTCGGCTTCAACGACGCTATCGACAAGGCTCTGCTCCGCCCGGTAGCCCAGGCTTACCGCAATGTGGTGCCGGCCTTTGGCCGTGAGCGCGTGCGCGATTTGCTGCGCAACCTGCGCGCACCCATCGTTTTTGCCAACGACGTGCTGCAGGGCGAGCCCGACCGCGCCGTGCAAACCGCCATGCGCTTCGCCTTCAACACCGGCTTCGGCATCGGCGGTCTGTTCGATCTGGCCACCGAAGGCGGCATTCCCTACCACGACGAAGATTTCGGCCAGACCTTCGCGGTTTGGGGCGTGGGCGAGGGTCCCTATCTGGTCCTGCCCATCTTAGGTCCGTCCAATCCCCGCGACACCACCGGCTTGGCGGCGGAATGGCTGGCCGACCCGTTCAATTTGTGGATGGACAATACCGGCCGCGAATGGGCGATTTATTCGCGCACCGGCACTGCCGGCGTGGACAAGCGCGAGGGGTATTTGGATACCCTGGACGAAATCGAGCGCACTTCGGTGGATTATTATTCCGCCATGCGCTCCCTTTACCGTCAGCGCCGGGATACCGATATCAAGAACCGCAAGTCGGTTGATAAGGTCCCGACCCCAAGCCTTAGTTCGGTTTCCGCGCCATCCTCGCAAACGAGCAATTAGCGCACCATGATGTCTCGCCGTTTCCTGATCGCAGCCTTCGCTGCCACGCTGGCCCTGTTCACTGTGGCGTTGCCGGCCCAGGCCGATGCCAATGCCGATGCCCGCGCTTTCATTCAGCGCCTGGCTGATACCGCCATGAACACGGTGGCGGTCAAGGGCTTGTCAGACGACGAGCGTGCGCGCCGCTTCCGCACCCTGTTCGTGGACACCTTCGATTTGCCCGAGATCGGCAAATTGGTGCTGGGCCGTTATTGGCGGGTGGCGACACCCGAACAGCAGCAGGAATTCCTGCGTCTGTTCGAGGAAATTCAGGTCTACACCTGGACCAAGCGCTTCAGGGATTACTCGGGCGAAACCCTCGACATCCTGGCCCTGGCCCCCGAGGGCGAGAACGACGTCCTGGTGGACAGCCGCATCAAGCGTGAACGGCTAGAGCCCATCAACGTGGCTTGGCGCGTGCGCAAAAGTGCCGACGGCTTCAAGGTCCTCGACATCAAGGTGGAAGGGGCCTCCATGGCCTTCACCCACCGTTCGGAATACGCCTCGGTGATCCAGGGCGCCGGTGGTCAGGTGGAAGGTCTGCTTGCTGCCATGCGTAAAAAGGTCGCCCAGATGCAGGTTGAGGGCGCCACCGCCGCTGCCCCAAGCGCGTCCAAGGCGAATTAAGCTTTCTGGTACTGAATGACAAAAGGCCGTCCCGAGGGGCGGCCTTTTTCGTTTGGACGTCTTCAAACGCCCTCACCCGGCGCTTCGCGCCACCCTGTCCCGCCCACGGGAAAGGGACTTGTCCAAACTCCAAACCCCACCCCCAGCCGCCGCCAGATACAGGAAAGTGAAGCAGTACAGCGCTGCCAGCTCGCCGCCATTGAGGATAGGGAAAAACCCGCGTGGGGCATGGGCCATGAAATATGCCACCGCCATCTGACCCGACAGGATGAAGGCTGCGGGGCGGGTGAACAGGCCCAGCACCAGCAGCACGCCGCCCACCAGTTCCAGCACACCGGCAGCGCCCAGCAGGGACATCAGTTGCATGTTGTCGAACATGGCGACGTGGGGAAAGGCGAACAGCTTGGCAGTGCCATGCTGAAGATACAGCAACCCCGTCACGATGCGCAGCACGCTCAACAGGCGCGGCGCCCACACGGCATAAACATGGTCGAGGTTCATCATCCCCTCCGTCTTACAGGACGATTAGGAGATGGCTATCCGCGCGCTCGGCTTAAAGGGTGGGGCTAATCAGCCTTCTCGGGCTGGAAATCGGTGACGATCCAGGTGCCGTCGGCGGCCTTGCAGGCCGTGACATCGCGCGCACTCTGCTCGCCGTTCACAGTGACGTCCTGCTTGAGAGGGCGGCACGACCGTCCGGCGCGGTCCGAGAACTGCTGGCCGATCGCAGTGACGCTGCCCTTGCTGCCCTTTTCCGTGGACCATGCCACGTCCTTGCCGTCCTCAGCCGCCTGGATGGTGGCGCGGGCGTGCTTTTCCTGGGCGGGCTGGTCCAGATAGGTGCCGGCGGCAAGGCCGATAACGGCACCGGCGGCGGCGCCCACCAAGGTGGCATTCAGGGTGTAATGGCCGACGACGCGACCGATGCCGGCACCCAAGGCGGCACCACCGGCGGTGCCGTAGATCTGGCCGTTGCTCGGCCCCTGCGACGAACAGCCAGCCAACACCAGCGAGACGGCCAACACGGCCACACCCTTGCGCACCATAACCGCTTCCCCCGACCCATCCAGATGGAGGGCACTATAGCGCAAACGGGGAATGTCGCCAAATCAACTGACAGGCGGCGGTCTTGCTTGCAGCACCCGACAATAAGGCATAGCGTTTCGCGGTTATTTTCCGGGGGATGTGATGTTCGAAGCTGCTGAACTGGGCCGCAAGGTTGGCCGCGAGGAATTCGACGCCGTGGCGCCGCAATTGCGCACCGAACTACTGGAGTTGCAGCAGCGCCTGCGCGCCGCCGATTTCCCCGTCATCATCATCTTCGCCGGGGTGGACGGCGCCGGCAAGAACGAGACGGTCAATCTGCTGAACGAGTGGATGGACCCGCGCTGGATCGTCACCCGGGCCTATGGCGCCCCCTCGGACGAAGAACGCGAGCGCCCGGAATATTGGCGCTATTGGCGCGATCTGCCGGCCAAGGGCAAGCTGGGCCTGTTCCTGTCGTCCTGGTATCACCGCCCCGTGCTGAACCGCGCCCAGGGCAATATCACCGTGGCCGAGATGGACGAGGAACTGGACCGCATCGTCCATTTCGAACAGACGCTGTCCGATGAGGGCGCGCTGATCATCAAGTTCTGGATGCATCTGTCCGAGAAGGCCCAGAAGAAGCGGCTGAAGAAGCTGGAGGAGGACCCGTTGACCGCGTGGCAGGTCAGCGAGACCGACTGGAAGCACTGGAAGATGTACGACAAGTTCATCGCCGCCGCCGAACGGGTCATCCGCCACAGCTCGAAAAGCCATGCGCTGTGGCACATCGTCGAAGGCGCCGACGCGCGCTATCGCACCTCGGTGGTGCTGAACACGGTCAAGGACGCCATCCTGCGCCATCTTGAAAGCCGCGAGCTGGCCAAGAAGATCGTCGCCGAGATGAAGAAACCGGCCAAGGGCAAGAAGGTCGAGAAGCCCAAGCTGCTGACCGCCCAGCCCTCGATCCTGTCCTCGCTGGACATGACCCAGGCGGTCGAAGGCGACGACTATAATCGCCAGCTTCAGGAACAGCGCGGGCGCCTGTCGCAACTGCACCGCAAGGCCAAGGAAAAGGGCGTCTCCACCGTTCTGGTGTTTGAAGGCTGGGACGCCGCCGGCAAGGGCGGCACCATCCGCCGCCTGACCAGCGCACTGAACGCCCGCGACAGCCAAGTCATCCCCATCGCCGCCCCCACCGAGGAAGAGCGCGCGCAGCATTATCTGTGGCGGTTCTGGCGCCATCTGTCCCGCAGCGGCCGCGTCACCATCTTCGACCGGTCCTGGTATGGCCGCGTGCTGGTGGAACGGGTCGAAGGCTTCTGCTCCGAGGAAGCCTGGCAACGGGCCTATGGCGAGATCAACGATCTCGAAGAACAGATGACCCAGGCCGGCACGGTGGTGTGCAAATTCTGGCTGCACATCACCTCCGAGGAACAATTGGCCCGCTTCGAACAGCGCGGCCAGATCGAATACAAGAAGTGGAAGCTGACCGACGAAGACTGGCGCAACCGCGAGAAATGGGGCGATTACGAAGCCGCCGTGAACGACATGGTGGAAAAAACCTCGACCCGCACGGCGCCGTGGACCCTGATCGAGGCCAACAACAAGCCGTTCGCCCGCGTCAAGGTGCTGACCACCGTGTGTGACGCATTGGAAGCGGCGCTGAAGAAACGGAAGTAGCACTTCGCCATCAGTATAGGTCTGGACACAAGGCCTATACTGGCGTTGACAGACCGCCTAATCCTAACGATACTCCGCCCGCCCACACTCGATAGTTGCCGATAGAGCGACACGAGCGGGCGGGGAGGATAAACCATGCGTATAGGCGGTCGCCTTTGGCTGATCGTCGTCACCGCCGTGCTTGGCACGTTGGCGGTGATCGGCTTCAGCGTGTTCCAGATGCGCGCGGATATGTTGGCTGACCGCGAGGTCAAGACCCGCCACATCGTCGATGTGGGCCGCACCCTGCTGATCCATTACCAGACGCGCGAAGCCGCCGGCACGCTGACCCGCGAGGACGCCCAGGCGCAAGCCCTGGCGGCGATCTCGGCCCTGCGATATGAGGACACCGAATATCTGTGGATCCACCGTCAGGCGGATTCGGTGATGCTGAGCCATCCCAACGCCAAGCTGGTGTCCACCAGCGTCGATGCCATGCAGGACAAGGCGGGCGTTTACCTGTTCCGCCGCATGAACCAGAAAGTGGCCGCCAACGGCGCCGGTTTCGTCACCTATCAATGGCCCAAGCCGGGCTCGGATTCGCCCGAACCCAAATTGTCCTATGTGGCCGGCGCGCCCTGGGGCTGGGTCATCGGCTCGGGCATCTATGTGGATGACGTGGACGCCGCCTTTCGCCAGCGCGGCATGATCCTGGGCGCCTGCGCCGTGGCGGTGCTGGTGCTGGTCGGGCTGATCGCCACCATCATCGGGCGCGACATCACCCGCCCGCTGGCGGATGTCACCAGCGCCATCCGCCGCCTGACCAATGACGAACACGATTTTGAAATCCGCCACACCAAGCGGCCCGACGAAATCGGCGAGTTGGCCTGTGGTCTGGTCAAGTTCCGCGATCATGTGGAAGCCGCCGAGCGCGCCACCGCGGAGCGCGAGCGCCTGCAGGAAATCCAGTCGCGGCGCCAGCATGAGATCGAGCAACTGGCCGACGCCTTCGACATTCAGATCCATCAGGTGGCTAAATCGGTAACCGCCGCCGCCACCCAGATGCAGGCCACCAGCCAATCCATGTCGGCCATCGCCGAAGAAACCCGGCTGCAATCCTCTGCCGTGGCCACCGCCGCCAATCAGGCCGCCATGAACGTCCAAACCGTCGCCGCCGCCACGGAAGAATTGTCGGTGACCGAGGCCGAGATCGGCCGTCAGGTGGACAACTCGGCCCGTATTGCCGAAACCGCCGTGCGCGAGGCGCAACGCTCGGGCGAGATCGTCGCGGGCCTGACCCACGCCGCCGGCCGTATCGGCGAGGTGGTGGAACTGATTTCGTCCATCGCCGCCCAGACCAACATGCTGGCCCTGAACGCCACCATCGAAGCGGCAAGGGCGGGCGAGTCCGGCAAGGGCTTCGCCGTGGTGGCCCAGGAAGTCAAAGGCCTCGCCAACCAGACCGCCAAGGCCACCGGCGAGATCACCACCCAGATCGGCGCGGTCCAGGAGTCGGCCCGCGAAGCCGCCGACGCCATTGCCTCCATCGCCACCATCATCGGCGACATCAGCCGCAACTCGGCCGAAGTCGCCGCCGCCGTGGACCAGCAAAGCGCCGCCACCCACGAAATCGCCCGCAACGTGGAACAGGCCGCCAGCGGCACCCAGGACGTCTCGCACACCATCGTGGAAGTCAGCCTTGCCGCCCAAACCGCAGGCACCACCGCCACCGAAGTGCTGCAAGCCGCCGGCGAACTGTCCGGCCAAGCCGACCAACTGCGCCGCCACGTGGAAACGTTCCTCATGGGCGTGAAAACAGCGGGCACGACCAAGGCGGCTTAAGGGTTAAAGACCCTCGGCGGGGTTTCGCAAAGACCCCGCCCTGCCGCAGAGGGGAAGAAAGCTAAGCCGCCCTGATCTCCGTCACCGAATGCTGCACGCCCGCCTTCAACGCTTCGGCCTGGGCGGCCAGGGCGATGCCGGAATTCAGCACGCTTTGGGCCGCCATGCCGGTTTCGCCCACCACCTGGGACACGCTGGCGATGTTGTGCGAGACCTGGCGGGTGCCTTCCGCCGCCTGCTGAACGTTGCGGGCAATTTCCTGGGTGGCAGCACCCTGTTCCTCCACCGCCGAGGCAATAGCGGTGGTCACCGCGCTCATGCGGCCAATTACCGCAGTGATCGCGCCGATGGCCTTCACTGCTTCAGTCGTGGCGTCCTGCACAGCGGCGATGTGGGCGCCGATTTCCTGGGTCGCTTGGGCGGTCTGGTTGGCAAGGTGCTTTACCTCGCCGGCCACCACGGCGAAGCCCTTGCCGGCCTCTCCCGCCCGAGCCGCTTCGATGGTGGCGTTCAGCGCCAGCATGTTGGTCTGGCCGGCGATGGCGGTGATGAATTTGACCACCTCGCCGATACGGGTGACCGCATTGCTCAGTTCCGCCACCTTGGTATCAGCCGCCGCCGCGTCGTCCACCGCACTGTCGGCGATGCGGCTGTTTTCGGCCATCTGCCGGCCAATCTCGCCGATGGAAATGCTGAGTTCCTCGGTGGCGGCGGCAACGGTCTGCACATTGGTGGACGCTTCCTCGGCGGCACTGGCGACGGCGGCGGCGTTGCCACGAGCCTGATCCACCAGCGCGGACATGCCTTCCGCCGTTTCCCGCATGCCGGCAGACGCGGTCTCCACTGTCTCGGCCACGCGCCCCAGCGATGACTGCAATCCATCCGCCACCCGGCCCATGCCGCGCTTGCGCTCGATCTCAGCCTCGGACCGCAGGGCTTCCTGCTGTTCGTGCAGAGTCCTGTTCTCTTCCGCCTGGGTCTTGAACACCGCCACCGCGCGGGCCATCTCGCCCACCTCGTCGGCGCGATCGGTGGAAGGCACCACTACCGCCAATTGGCCGCGCACCAGACTGCCCATGATCTGGGTCATCGCTTCCAATGGCTGCGCTATGCCGCGCGCCAGCAGTAGGGCCGCCACCAGACCGACCAAGACCACTGCCCCAGCCACGGCCAAGGCGGTATTGCGGGCGGCGGCGTATTGGGCGGCGTACTCGCTGGAATCCATGATCAATTCGACCACCGCCGCGGGCTTGCCGGCATAATCCAGCACCGGCGCGGCCACCGCCGCCACCGGCTGTCCGGCGCGCTCGCCCCGGCGGATGATCTGGCTGCCCGACAACACGGCACGCCATTCCGCTTCCGAGAAGAACGAGTCCTTGGTCGTGGCGGCCAGGGTCTTGAACTCGTCCTTGGCTGCGCCCTGGCCCACGGCGGACTTGACTGCATGGATTGCCACATCCACGCCGAACTGGCCTTTGAAACTGTCGGCCAGCGCCTGACCGAAATTCATGCCGAACTCCACCGTGCCGATCTGGCGCTGGTCATGGCGCACCGGCAGCACCGCGCGGATGCCCATGCCGCCGACACCGTTTTCAAGCCCCATGACCGCCTTGCCGTTATTGTTGGCCTCGACCACCGTCTGGCGGAACGACGACAGATCGTCACCGAACTTTGCGGGCATATGAACCCGCAGGAACGAGGTGGCCGGTGCCGTGTGGAACTGCATCTGTTCGACACCGTAGGCGGCCTTCAGGGCCGCGAACGGCGCGGTGAACATCTGAGTCAGGCGGTCACGGTCGGCAGCGGCAAGGGCCCGTTTGACCTCGGGCATTTCCGCCACCAGCAGGGCCAGCGTCGCCCCGGTATGGGTGCTGTTGCCCACGGCGGCGGTGAACGCCTCGCGGGTGCCGGTCAGTTCCCGTTCCTCCGCCATGCGAATGGTGGCCGCCAATTGGTTCAGCATCAGCGGCACAAGCACCAACGCCACCAGTCCCAACATGGCGGCGAAACTTGCCACCAGCCGTCCCTTGATCCCCAGGGTATTCATTCGCGCGCTCCGCGTACTTTTCATATGGAAAAGATCATTCAAAAGCGCGCGGTGAGCCATGACGCATAGGGACGAGGCCCAGACCACCGAATCCCATACTTTTGAACTGCGTCGCCGCGTTGATTGTTTAAGCGCTAAACGCTGGACAGAACGAGCCCAGCCCGCCACTTTAGCGGCCGAGTGCGGACGTGGCGAAACTGGTAGACGCAACGGTCTTAAACACCGTCGCCCAACGGCTTACGGGTTCGAGTCCCGTCGTCCGCACCATTATTTGGTAGCCCTCATGCGGCGGGGCGGGTTCACCGCAGCAGCAATTTCCCCACCAGCACCTCGGTAGCCTTCACTGTGGACGGGTCCTTGCGGAGGATGTCCAGCGCGACCGCCTTGATGGTGGCGGCGGGGTTGCCCTTGGAGAATTCTTCCCAGGTCATGGCCGACAGCTTGGCCGCAATGCGGTCGACGATCTTTTTGTTGAGGCTGGCCTGGCCGGGAAACACCACGGTCAAATCCATGTTGACGATGTGGAAGATGCCGTTCGCATCCCAGAACTCGACGACGATGGTCGGCAGTTTGGCATAGAAATCAGCCTGCTCGCCCTTCCCCGACGCCAGCGCCGAGACGGGCGCCAGCATGAGCGCGGCCAGCAGGGTGCGGCGGGCCAGACGGGTCATCAATCCTCGCCCGCCAGGATGACCTGGGCTTCGGCCAGTTCGGCCCCCATCAGGCGGATATTGCCCAACAGGGCACCGACGATGACACGTACCCCCTTGGGCGCCTTTTCCAGTTGTTCGGTCAGCTTGTCCTTGCCGATGACCACGCAGGCGGTTTCCACCTCGGCCATGGCCGAGGCCATGCGCGGCTGGTCGTCGATCAACGCCATCTCGCCGAAGATGCCGCCCTCGACAACCAAGCCCAGCTCGATGCGCTGGCCCTTGACCGTCTTGAAGATGGCGACGCGGCCGTATTCCACCACATAGGCCTCGTGGCCCGATTCGCCTTCGTCGAAGATCAGACCGCCGGGTTCGAACACCTTGCGCCGGGCTTCAATTTCCTCGGTCATGGTGTGGTGCCCCGCCGGGCCGAGAAGTTCTTCGGCACCAGGATGGTGTTCTGCGCAGGCGCAATGGTGTCCGGCGTGGGGAAGTCGATGGTGTAATGCAGGCCCCGGCTTTCCCGCCGCATCAGCGCCGAGCGCACGATCAACTCGGCCACCATGAGAAGGTTGCGCAGTTCCAGCAAATCGTTGGTGACGCGGAAGCTGCCGTAATACTCCTCGATCTCGGACAGCAGCAGCTTGACCCGATGCTTGGCCCGCTCCAATCGTTTGGTGGAGCGCACGATGCCCACGTAATCCCACATGAAGCGGCGCAATTCGTCCCAATTATGGGCGACCACCACTTCCTCGTCGGAATCGATGACCCAGCTTTCGTCCCAAGCCGGAATCACCGGTGGCGGCACGATGGAGCCCATGCGGGCAATGATGTCGTCGGCGGCAGCGGCGCCAAACACCAGGCATTCCAGCAGCGAGTTGGACGCCAGCCGGTTGGCGCCGTGCAGGCCGGTGCACGAGACCTCGCCGATGGCGAACAGGTTTTCCACGTCGGTGTGGCCGGAATGGTCGGTCAGCACGCCGCCACAGGTGTAGTGCGCCGCCGGCACCACCGGGATGGGTTCCTTGGTCATGTCGATGCCGTATTTCAGGCATTCGGCGTACAAGGTGGGGAAATGGCCGGTGATGAATTCGGCGGGCTTATGGCTGATGTCCAGATAGACGCACTCGCAGCCCAGGCGCTTCATGACGTCGTCGATGGCGCGGGCCACGATATCGCGGGGGGCGAGCTCGCCGCGCGCGTCGTAATCGTCCATGAACCGGGTGCCGTCGGGCCGCAGCAATTGCCCGCCCTCGCCGCGCACCGCTTCCGAGATCAGGAACGACTTGGCCTTGGGATGGAACAGGCAGGTGGGGTGGAACTGGCTGAATTCCATGTTCGCCACCCGGCAACCGGCGCGCCACGCCATGGCGATGCCGTCCCCCGTCGAGCCGTCGGGGTTGGAGGAATAGAGGTAAACCCGCGACGCACCGCCGGTGGCCAGCACCACGGCGCGCGATGCCAACGTCACCACCCGTCCATTGGCGCGGTCCAGGGCATAGGCGCCGACGCAGCGGCCCAAACGGTTGCCGGGCAGGCGCTCGCGAATGACGTCGATGCCGTTATAGCCCTCGAAGATTTCCGCGCCGGAATCACGCAGCCGCTCCATCAGCGCGGTCTGCACCGCACGGCCCGTGGCGTCGGCGGAGTGAACGACGCGGCGGTGCGAGTGGCCGCCCTCGCGGGTCAGGTGATAGGCGCCGTCTTCGCGGTCGAACAGCACGCCCTGGTCGATCAGCCACTGAATGGCCGGGGGCGCGTTTTCCACCACGAAGCGGACCGCATCCACATTGCACAGGCCGGCGCCAGCGTTCAGCGTGTCGGCGATATGGGATTCGGTGGTGTCGGTGGAATCCAGCACGGCGGCGATGCCGCCCTGGGCATAGAAGGTGCTGCCCTCAGACAGCGGTCCCTTGGCCAGCACCGCCACCCGCGCATTGGGCTTGGCGGCGAGTACGCGCAAGGCCATGGACAGCCCCGCCGCACCCGAACCGATCACCAGCAGATCATACGACATGACCGCGATCCCCTTCAGCTCCAGTCCAGACCGATATCGACCGCCGGGGCCGATTGGGTGATGCGGCCCACGGACACGTAATCCACCCCGGTTTCGGCGATGGCGCGGATGGTATCCAGGGTCACCCCGCCCGAGGCTTCGGTCTTGGCGCGCTTGGCAACCAGGGCCACCGCCTGACGCAGCATGTCGGGACCCATATTGTCCAGCAGCACGATATGGGCACCAGCTTCCACCGCTTCCGCCACCTGGGCCAGAGTATCGCACTCGGCTTCAATATTGGGCAAATTGGCCTGCTTGGCGGCGCGCACCGCCGCACCCACGCCGCCACACACGGCAATGTGGTTGTCCTTGATCAGGACGCCGTCATACAGGCCCATGCGGTGGTTCTTGGCGCCGCCGCACAAGGTGGCGTATTTGCTGAGCTTGCGCAGGCCGGGAATGGTCTTGCGGGTGTCCAGAAGGGTGCAGCCGGTGCCCTGGATGCGGTCGGCATATTGCCGGGTCAGGGTGGCGATGCCCGACAGCAATTGCAGCAGGTTCAGCGCTGTACGCTCTCCCGTCAGCAGGCCGCGCGCGGGGCCTTCCATTTCCGCCAGCACGGTGCCGGCGGGAACCATCTGGCCGTCGCTCACCTTGGCGGTGAAGCGGGCCTGGGGCACCACCATCTTGAACACCTCAGCCGCGACCGGCAGGCCGGAGACCACCATGGCGTGGCGGGCCTGCATCACGCCCTTGAAGTGCAGATCGGCGGGGATGACCGTGGCCGAGGTGATGTCGCCCCGCTCCCAGCCCTGACCGCCGGTGTCTTCGTCCAGACCGGCCTGGATGGCGCGGCGGGCGTCAGCAATGTCGAGTTCAGGCTGCATTGGTCGCTCCCGAGGAATCGGGCGACATGGGCACCGATTTGGACATTTCCAGCATGCGCTCCAGGGGCTTCAGTGCCTGGACCCGCAAGTCTTCGGGCACTTGGATGGCCGGGCCTTCATTGACCATGGCGAGGTAGATCTTTTCCAGCGTGTTGCGCGCCATGAAGGGGCAATCGGCGCAGGATGCGCAGGCACCGTTGGCGAAGGGCGCCGGGATAAAGGTCTTCTCGGGCGCCGCCTTGGTCATCTGATGGATGATGTGGGGCTCGGTGGCGATGATAAAGTCCTTGCCCGGGCTCTTGATGACGAAGTCCAGGATACCCTTGGTGGAGCCCACGTAATCGGCATGGCCCAGCACGCTCTCGGGGCATTCGGGATGGGCGGCCACCAGGGCGCCGGGGTGGCGCACCTTCAGCTTGACCAATTCTTTTTCCGAGAACTGCTCATGAATGATGCAGCTGCCCGGCCACAGGGTCATGTCGCGCCCGGTCTTCTTGGCGATGAAGGCGCCCAAGTGACGGTCGGGGGCGAACAGGATGGGCTTGTCCGCCGGCAGGGAATTGACGATCACTTCGGCATTGGACGAAGTGACGATGACGTCGGACAGCGCCTTGATGTCGGCGGAACAATTAATGTAGGTCACCGCGATGTGGTCGGGGTGCTTCTCGCGGAAGGCGCGGAAAGTGTCGGGCCGGCAGGATTCCTCCAGCGAGCAGCCTGCTTCCGCGTCGGGGATCACCACGATCTTGCCGGGCGACAGGATTTTCGCGACTTCGCCCATGAAGCGCACGCCGCAGAACACGATCATGTCGGCATCGGTGGCGGCGGCCTTGCGCGACAGGTCCAGGGAATCGCCGACGAAATCGGCCAAATCCTGAATCTCGCCGTCCTGATAGTAATGCGCTAAAATGATGGCGTTCTTCTCGCGCCTCAATCGGTCGATCTCGGCCACCAAATCCAGGGTGGGGTCGAGACGGTCCTCGGTCAGGGCGTCGGGAGGCGGCAGGACGACAGTATCGGTCATGGTTCTCTCGGCCTAATTGGGGGAGCCGCACTGGGGGCTCCCGCACCACGAAGAAAGAAGTAAGAGCGAATTTCGTCGAGGAAGGCAACCCATCACCGCGCACGGGCGCCGTGCAATGTGGCGGGAGGCCAGTTTTCGACCCATCCCCTGCCTATGATATAGAGCTGTATGCCCATCGAAGGAATTCCCCTCCGTTGCGCAATGCCCCATTATCCGGGAGGGTTACGGGAAGGACCGAAGGGCATGGGAATGATGGTACAGCCGAGCGACGATACCGCCGCGCTGATCGTGGTCATCGAGGACGAGGCCATTGTCCTCGCCGGCTACCAGATGCTGTTCGAGAGCTGGGGTTACCGCGTCATCGCGGCGCCGTCGACCGAGGACGCGTTGACTCTATTGCGCCAAGCAGGCGAGACGCCGGATTTCATCCTAGCCGATTACCGGCTGAAGGAAGGCAATACCGGCACCGAGGCCATCCAAGCCGTGCGCGACGCCTTCGGCCCGGCCATCCCCGGTGTGCTGGTCACCGGCGACACCGCCGTGGACCGTCTGCGCCATGCCGCCGCCAGCGGCCTGCCCATCCTGCACAAGCCAGTCAATGGCCGCCAACTGATGGACATCCTGCAACGGTCCCTAGGCGCCGCCGCCTAGGCGTCGGACCAGCCGCACCACCAACTTGCGGGCCTCGTCCAGCAACAGCACGGAACTGCCCACCAAAGCCGCCAGACCCCATTGCGACAGGGTCAGCGGCGCCGTGTGGAACAAGGCCTGGGCAACGGGCCAATGCACCGCCACCGCCTGCAGCATTAGCACCGCCGCCAATGCCAGCCAGAGATGCCCATTGCGGAACAGGCGGGGATTGAACGCCGATTCGCCGGACACACGCGCATTGAACACGTTGAACACCTGGAACATCACGAAGGTGGTGAAGGCCAGGGTGCGCGCATGGGCCGCGTCTTCCTGGGCCGACGCCCACCAGAATACCGCCAGGGTGCCCACCGCCATGGTCATGCCGTAACTGAGCAGGCGAGTCAGGCGGGGACGGGACAGGATGGCCTCGCCACGGGGACGCGGGGGCTCGACCATCAAACCGGCGCGGGGCGGATCGAAGGCCAGGGCCAAGGCGGGCGGGCCGTCCATGATGATGTTGACCCACAGGATTTGGATGGGGTGGAACGGCACCGGCATGCCCAACAGGGGGGCGGCGAACACCGTCAACAGCGCGCCCACATTGGTGGAGAGCTGGAAGCGCACGAATTTGACGATGTTGTCATAGATGGTGCGGCCTTCCTGCACCGCGTGAACCACCGTGGCGAAATCGTCATCGGTCAGCACCATGGTGGCGGCCTCGCGGGTGACGTCGCTGCCGGTGCGGCCCATGGCGATGCCGATATGGGCCTGTTTCAGCGCCGCCGCGTCGTTGACACCGTCGCCGGTCATGGCGACCACATGGCCGACCGATCGCAGGGCGGCAACGATGCGCACCTTGTGCTCGGGCGCCACGCGGGCAAAGACGGCGATGTCGTTGACCCGTGCCACCAAAGCCTTGTCGTCCATGCGGTCCAACTCAGCGCCAGTGACCACCTCGCCATCCAGGCCAAGGGCGCGGCCAATGGCGGCGGCGGTGACACGGTGGTCGCCGGTAATCATCTTGACCGCGATACCTGCTTGGTTACAGGCCATGATGGCCGCCCGCGCCGACGGGCGCGGCGGGTCCATCAACCCAACCAAGGCGGTGAACACCAACCCCCGGCGGGCGGCGGCAAGGGGATCGGCCAGGGCACTTTCATCCACTTCCGCCTCGGCTAAGGCGAGGACGCGCAGGGCATGACTGCCCAGACGCTCCATCTCGTGGCGCATGGTGTCGCGGTCGCTTTGAGTAATCAGCCGGTCGCCAGCGGGTTCGCGGATGGCATGACAGAGTTCCGCCACCACGTCGGGGGCACCCTTGACCATCAACCGCAGCACAGTACCGTCGCGGTGCACGGTGATCATCAGCTTGCGCGCGGAATCGAAGGGCAGTTCCGCGACCCGAGGCCACGCGGCAACAAAGCCCACCTTTTCCGCCAGGACCTGCAACGCCCCCTCGGTGGCATCGCCCACCACCACGCGGCAGCCATTTTCGTCACACAGCCGCGAGTCGTTGCACAGACCGGCGGCGCGCAGATAGGGCAGCAGATCGGGCAACGAGCCATCATCGGCGGTGACGCGGCCAGCGGCGCCATAGCCCTCGCCCTCGACCACGAAACGGCGGCCAGCGGCCCAGCCGGCGGTGGCGGTCATCTGGTTCAGGGTCAGGGTGCCGGTCTTGTCCGATGCGATGACCGTGGTGGACCCCAAAGTCTCCACCGCCGCCAGCCGCTTGACGATGGCACCGTGACGGGCCATGCGGGCCATGCCGATGGCCAGGGTCACGGTCACTACTGCGGGCAGTCCCTCGGGGATGGCGGCCACAGCCAAGGCGACGGCGGTCAGGATGGTGTCGGCCAGGGGCTCGCCCCGCATCAACCCCATGACCAGGATGATGGCGACCACCACACCGGCAATCAGGGCCAGCCGGCGCCCCAATTGGTCAAGCCGTTCCTGCAGGGGCGTGCGCCCCTCCACCGCACTCTCCAGCAGACCGACGATGCGGCCCATCTCGGTGGTGCCGCCGGTGGCTGTGACCAGCATCTCGCCGCGCCCACGGGTGACCACGGTGTTCATGAAGGCCAAATTGGCGCGGTCGGCCAGAGCGGTTTCGTCCGCAACCAAGGCATGGGTGCCCTTGGACACCGCCGCGGATTCACCGGTCAGGCTGGATTCGTCGATCTCCAACCCATGGGCGGCGACCAAGCGGCCATCGGCGGGCACACGGTCACCGGATTCCAGCAGCACCATATCGCCGCGCACCAGTTGCTCGGCCATGATTTCAAGCTTCAAGCCGTCACGCCGCACCCGCGATTGCTGGGCCAGCATGCCCTTCAGCGTGTCGAGAATCTTTTCGGCGCGATATTCCTGGTAAAATCCCAAGCTGGCGTTGAACAGCACCACCGCCAGGATCACCACCATGTCGGTGGTATCGCCAATGACACCAGCCAAGCCGCCTGCCGCCAGCAGAACGATGATCAGCAGGCTTTTGAACTGGTCGAGGAACAGCGCCCAGGCCGGCTTAGGCGCCTTTTCGGGCAGGCGATTGGGGCCGGTCTCGGCCAAACGCCGTTCCGCCTCGTCCGAGGTCAGGCCGGACTCCAAATCGCTGTTCAACCGGGCGCAGGCTTCGCGCGGGCTCAACACATGCCAAAGTTCGTTTTGCACATTCGCCCCCATACTGCCCCCGCCAAGATAGGTCCGTCGGGGGCGGGGTCAAATGCTATGCGCGCAAAAGCATGTGCAGGCTGAACAGATTGCCCGAATCCACCCAGACCTCTTCCGGCACAAACCCGCCCAGGCGGGCGAGCCAGCGGAATTGGTCCACGGTATATTTGTAGCAATCCTCCACATGGATAGCGTCACCCCGGCGGAAGGCGAACAGGCGCCCAGCCACGCTGACGGTCTGGCGGCGGCTGGCGATCAGATTGATTTCCACGCGGCCTTCGCGGGCATTCCACCATGCCCGGTGGTCGAAAGCGCGGATGTCGAAATCAGCGTCCAACTCGCGGTTGGCGCGCGCCAACAGGTTGCGGATGAAGGCGGTGGTGACGCCTTGGGAATCGTCATAGGCGGCCTCCAGCAGGCGGGGGTCCTTGGCCAGATCCACACCCACCAGCAGCCGTCCGCCGGGCCCCACCAGCCGGGCCACCCGGCGCAGGAAGTCGCGGGCGTCGCCGGGCATCATGTTGCCGATGGTGGAGCCGGGGAAGAACCCCAACACCGGCCCATGGCCTTCGGCGTCGGGGGGCAGCACCAGGGGGTGGTTGAAGTCGGCCACCATGGGTGCCACCGTCATGGCGGGATAAGCCGTGGCCATGCGCCGCGCTGCCAATAACAGCGGCTCGCGCGCCACGTCGACGGGCACATAGGCGGCCGGAGAGTCCAGCGCCGCCAGCAGCAGCCGGGTTTTGCGCATGCTGCCGGCGCCGAATTCCACCACGCGGGCACCGGCGCCGACCACGCGGGCAATGTCGGCGCCCCGGTCGGACAACAGGCCGATCTCGGTGCGGGTGGGGTAGTATTCCTCCAACTCGGTGATGCGTTCGAACAGGGCCGAACCCTCGGCATCGTAAAGGTACTTGCACGGCACCGCGCGGGGGCGCCGCGTCAGGCCGGTCAGCATGGAATCCCTGAACCCATCGGTGGGCATAACCGTCCTCATGCATCCTCCGCCAGCCGAAGGCCGGTGAATTGCCAACGCGTGGCCGGCCACCAGAAATTGCGATAGGTCGGGCGGCAATGGCCCGGCGGAGTGGCGAAGGAGCCACCCCGGCAGACCATGCGCCCGGCCATGAACTTGCCGTTGTATTCGCCCATGGCCCCCTTGGGCGCGCGCCAGCCGGGATAGGGCCGGT
Source organism: Rhodospirillales bacterium (assembly GCA_014379805.1). GTDB lineage: Bacteria > Pseudomonadota > Alphaproteobacteria > Rhodospirillales > Magnetospirillaceae > Magnetospirillum. The sequence continues at coordinate 20,090 of JACMLB010000206.1, forward strand.
GGGCGCTGGCGGTCCATTCCCAGACGTCGCCCACGTCCCCAATGCCCCCAATGACCGCCGCCACTTCCCATTCCGCTTCGTCGGGCAATCGCGCGCCGGCCCAGTTGGCATAAGCGTCGGCTTCAAACCAACTGACATGGCAAACCGGGGCATGGGGGTCCACGGGTTGGCGGCCCCACAGGGTCATCACCGTCCAGCCACCCTGGTCGCGGCGCCAATATTCCGGCGCGGTCCAGCCTTGGGCTTGGACCGCATCCCAGCCATCGGATTGCCACAACAAAGGATTGGCATAGCCGCCATCGGCCATGAAGTCCTGCCACTGGCCGTTGGTCACAGGGCGCGAGGCCAGCCGGAAAGGTGCCAGCACCACCGGATGGCGCGGGGTTTCGTTGTCGAAGGCGAAGCCGGGACCGGCATGGCCGATCTCCACCAATTCGCCATCATGACTGATCCAAGCGGATTGCACTGGGCGATGGACCGGCGGTTTGGATGTGCACCACGCCGGTTCCAGCGGATTGCAGGCGAACAGGGCCAGCCCGTCGGTCAGGATCAATTCCTGATGCTGCTCCTCATGGGCGAGACCCAAATCCAGCAGCACCGGCACCTCGTCCTGGGCCAACAGTTCACCCATGCCCTCATCCACCCAACGGCGATAGGCCAGCACCTCGGCCAAGGCCGGGCGGGTCAGCCAGCCCCGGCTTCCCTGCGCCGGGCGGGCGCGGCTGACACTGTCGTAATAGGAATTGAACAAATCGCGGAAGGCCGGGTCGAACACCGGGCGGAAGGTCAGCAGAAACGTTTCGAAGAACCAGGACGTATGGGCCAAATGCCATTTGGCCGGTGAGGCTTCGGTGAAAGCCTGAGCCCCCAAATCCTCGGGCGTCAGGCCCTCCACCAAGGCTTCGGTCTGGGCGCGGACCCGCCGAAAGCGCCGAGCCGATTCCTCAGAAGACATTCCCTGCTCTCCGCCGTGCCACTGTGCCAGAAGTCGGATGCTGCACCGCAACCTTCAACTATGCGGTCGGGGTGCCCCCAATGGGGAAGGCCTAACCCTGCTTTTCCTCGGCGAACTGATTGGGCGCGCGGGCGGCGATCAAATCGCGATAGGCGGCCAGATAGGCCTCGGCCATGGCGCGCGCCGGATGACGGAGCGCACGGCGGCGGGCGGCGACGCCCATGGCCTCACGCAGGCGGCGATCGGCCAACAGGGTGCGCATGCCGCCCACCAGCGCCTCGGGATCGCCCGGCGCGATGAACAAGGCGGCGCCGCTCCATGTCTCACGCAGGGCGGCCGTGTCGCCCAGCACCAGGGCACAGCCGGCCAGGGCTGCTTCGGGCAGCCAGGTGCCGGCTTCCTCAGCGGTCAGCGCCACGTAAAGCGAGGCGCGGTTGAACCACGGGATCATCTGCGACACATGCACGCGGCCCAGGGACGACACGCCCTCCAGCTTGAGGGGGCGGCCATGGGAATCCAGTTGCTCGCCCGCCACCACCACCGGCCAGGGCAGGCGCGGCGCAGCCAATTCCAGGCCCGAGCGTCGGGTGGCATCGTCACGCTGTGCCCCCACCGACAAGATGACGGGTTCCTTGGTGGCGGGCGTATAGCGGGTGGGGTCACGGCCATCGCGGATGACGCGGCCCGGCATGATGCCGAAATGCCGGGTCAGCGCCGCCATCATGGTGTCGGTGGGCGTCACCACCAGATCCGCGCCCTTGAGCCCATACTGGAAGGCGGCGCGGCAGGCGCGGCGCTGGTCGGCGTCAAGCCGTCCGTACGACGCCCCCGAACCGGGATGGCCCGCCGCCAACACCTTACAGCACCACGGCAGCCCGGCATGGAGATAGCCGGTCAAATGGATCACATCGGGATTAAGCATCTCTTCCACCGCCAACAGCCAGTCGGCGATACGGGTACGGTTGGCAAGATGCTCTGCCGGGGTGGCCGCCGGCACCGGGCAGGCAATCAGCTCCACGCCGGGGATCGCGGCATATTCGATGCGTTGGCCGGGACGCAGGGGCGTCAGCGCCGCCACCGTGACCTCCACTCCCAACGCCGAAAGCTCGCGCACCAAGGTGTCCACATGGGGCCACATGGACCCCGGCGGTTCGACGGTCATCAGGACGCTGGGGGCGGCGGGGCGGCTAGCCATGGCGTGCTTTCCTCTGGTGCACTGGGAAGAGGACATTCCATGCCACCACAACCCGAGCCATTTGCAGCGACCTCATAAGAGGCAGAAGCGGCCTCAGAAGTGTTAGACGAAGTGGGGACTGTGGAATTTGTATGCGATTTGTCATGGCCATTGGCAAAGGAAGGACTGACCTTTGCCGCAGTGCACTATCAGCGTGAGTGTGATTATTTTCTGACAAATACGGCTGTCGCGGCTTCTTAATGATCTTTTGCAAAGGCCGCCCCGTAGGATAGTCAAAGCTGACCCACAGCCCACGGAGGGCGGCATGAAATTCGACTGGTTCCCCGAGGCCATCCTGGCCCTTGCCTTCGTCGTGGCCCTGGTTGCGCAGTCGGCGGAGGCTTTTCATTAGCTAGTCCTCCACGGCTGGCAACGGCGCGCCCGCCGGCCCGTTGAGCACCCGGCCAAAGTGGTCGAACCGCGAGCCGTGGCAGGCGCAATCCCACGTCCGTTCCGCATCGTTCCACGCCACGATACATTTCAGATGGCTGCACACCGCCGAACGCTTGTGCACCACGCCCGCCAAATCGCGATAGACCGCCACCTTGGTCAGACCCTCGCGCACCACCGCCCCGGAATCGGGCGGGATTTGGCCCACATCCTCCACATCGCCGCCGGTCAGCCACTCGGCGTAATGCTCGGCCACGTGCAGATTGGTGTCGGCATAGGATTGCGCCGCCTTCAGGGTCACCCGTGACGGGTCGTACAGCTTGGCCCACGGATTGGACCGGCCCAGCACCAGATCGGAAATCAGCAAACCGGCGATGGCGCCATGGGTGATGCCGTTGCCCGAATCACCGGCGGCGACGAAGACGTTGTTTTCGTCCATGGGGTTACGCCCGATGAAGGCCACAAGGTCGGCGGGTTCCATGATCTGACCCGACCAGCGGGCACGGACCGCACCCAGCCCGGCGAAGCGGGCCCGCGCCCATTCCTCCAATCTGGTCCAACGCTCGGTTCCATGGGCGGGATGGCCGACACGGTGATCCTCGCCGCCGACGATCAGAACACGGGCGCCCTCAACAACGCCGAAGCGGGCGTAATGGTAGGGGTCCAGGGTGTCCCAATACAGAGCGTCGGCGTCGACATCGGCCTCGCCGGTGACATCCAGGGCCACCACATAGGTGCGCATGGGGGCCAGCTTGCCGTGGATGGCAACCAAATCATTGATGGGTACATTGGTGGCCACCACCACTGCGTCGGCCAGCACATGCCAACCCTGGGCGGTGCTGACGCGGGCGGGATGACCGCCTTCCACCGAAGTGACCGGCGCATTGCCGAACAACCGGGCGCCATGTCGGGACGCCGCTTGGGCCAGACCGGCGGCATAGGCGCGCGGGTTCATGCGGGCCTGATGGGCAAAGCGGATGGCGGGGCCGGTATGGAAGCCGGCCAAAGGCGCACGGGGTTGCATGCTGGCGTCCAGGCCGGCGCGGGTGGCAGCGCGGCACTCGGCCTCCAAATCCATGGTGCTACCGCTAGGTGGATTGAACAGCCAGCCGTCCAGGCGGCGGAAGTCGCACTCGATGGCTTCGTCCGCGATGATCCGCTCAATGGAATTGACGGCGGCGGCGTGGCTTTCCGCCACCAGTCGGGCGCCGTCGGCGCCGAACAGCCGGCTTAATTCGGTAAAGCGGTCATCCACCGCACTGACCACATGGGCGGTGGAGCGGTTGGTCTCGCCCACACCCGGCCCCGGCCCGGCTTCAACCACCACCACTTGCCGCCCGGCGCGGGCCAAGTGATAGGCCACCGACAATCCGGCCATGCCGGCGCCGACCACGCAAATCTCGGTCCGCAGATCGGCGCCCAGCAGGCTGAAGCTTTCCACATAGGGGGCCACATGGGGGGCGCCCAATTCCCACACGGGACTGGTCTCGTCCGCAGTATGCGCCATGGCGGGCCTCCAGCGTTGATGCCTGGAGCTGCCATTTAGGTGCCCGCGCCCCGGTCGGGGAGGTGGCCTGCCCCCGAAGGCAGCCCCCCTTAGCCCATTGAGAGAGGCCGGTTCCGACCTCTGGAACAGGGGATAAAGCCTGAGCGTTGCGAATGGTGAAGCCACGCATTCCAGGAGCCCAAAGGCATGAATGTTCTTGACGTTCTGAAGGACGACCACGCCACGGTAGAACGCCTGTTTTCCAACATCATGGCCACGTCCAGCCGCGACAAAAGCCGGCGCGAACAGCTGTTCCACTCGCTGAAAGAGGCCGTTATCAAGCACTCCCACGCCGAGGAGAAAATCTTCTATGCGCCGCTGCGCGACAAACAGCCCGCCCACGACATGATCGAACACGGATTGGACGAGCACCACTCGGTGGAGAAGCTGTTGCAGAAGATGGACAACATCCCCGCCGATTCCGACGATTGGATCGACACGCTGGAAAACATCCACATGAAGATCAAGGACCATGTGGAAGAGGAAGAAGGCGAAATATTCCCCAAGGCCCAACAGCTGCTGGGCGATAGCGAGCTGGACCAGATGACCGACCGCTTCCTGCAGACCAAGGAAAAGGAAGGGCCAATTTCCTGATCGGTCATCGGAGGGTGCCCGGCACGCGGCTCCCTCCCCCCTTTCCACCCCCTCACCTCCCTCACCCGCGCGCGGCTGGCGGTTTCGCGATCCTGCCGGGTTACCCCCTCAGGCGATCTTACTTTCCTCTATGGGTGTGCACACCTTCCGACTATCCAAGCGGGCAGGACTGACCTTCGTCTAGTGCTGCTCCAATAATCTGCTCGGACAAACCCAGAAATATTGTCCAAGGCAAGGTGATACACATGCCGCAGTTCGGTGACATGGTCGCTGACCATATACCCAATCTTCGTCGCTATGCCCGTGTTCTAGTCCGCGATGCCGTGCATGCCGAGGACCTGGTTCAGGATTGTCTCGAACGGGCCATCTCGCGCGAGCATCTGTGGCGCGAAGGCACCAACCTACGCGCCTGGCTTTTCACCATCCTGCACAACCTTTACATCAACCAGTACCTACGCCACGGCTCGGTCAGCACCATGGTCCCCCTGCTGGACGAGCACACCCATCTGTCCTGCCCCGCCCGCCAATATCACAGCGTCACCCTGAAAGACCTTGCCCGCGCCTTCGACCGGCTGCCCGAGCAAGAGCAGCAGGTGGTGTTGATGGTAGGGCTGGACGGCATGCAATACGAAGACGCCGCCGCCGCCTTGGGTGTGCCCATGGGCACGGTGAAGTCGCGGCTGTCACGGGCGCGCCGCCGCCTGCGCCGGCTGATGGACGGCGAACTGGCCATGGACGATCTGGCGCTGGACCATGACGAGGCCGAAGCACCGCTGCCCCATAACGGCACACCCCACCGCCTAACCGCCCATCAAAATCGCCGAGGACTAGGTTCCTGAAGCGAAACGGTCCTGTTAACCGCCCCCCCCGCTTGTCATCCCGAGGAGCGTAGCGACGAGGGATCTCCTCCTGGCACAACGGTCCAGGAGTTCGCACTGGCCAATGCCGCGCCAGGATGAGATCCCTCGCATGCGCTCGGGATGACAAAGTCTGTGACCGGCCAGAAATGTCTAGCCGCGACACAACCTCGTATCACCGACCCAACTGGCTTGAATCCGGCGACGTCAGGCCCAGCTGCGATGCCGCCACCACCGCGCGGGTGCGGTTGTTGACGTTGAGCGCCTTGAGGATGGCGGTCACGTGCAGCTTCACGGTGCCCTCGGCCAATTGCAGCACGCGGGCAATTTCCTTGTTGGACTTGCCCTGGCCCAGCAAGGCCAGCACTTCGCGTTGGCGCGGAGTCAGGAAGGACACCGCGTTTTCGTTGGCAAGCGGGCTCAAGCCGTCGCCTTGCGAGGCGGTCTGTTCCAGCAGGGCCGGCGGCAGGTAGACGCCGCCCGACAGCACCAGCTTCAGCGCCGACAGCATGACCCGGCTGGACGAGGTTTTGGGGATGAAGCCGGCGGCGCCCATGTTGACCGCCTGCAGCACATGACGGCGGTCGTCCGAGGCCGACAGAACGATCAGCGGCACCGTCTCGGGCAGCAATTCCTTGAGGCGCTGCAAGCCTTCATTCCAGGTCATGCCCGGCATGCCGAGGTCCAGCAGAACGATGTCGATGTCCGCTTCGCGCTCGACGGCGGCGAGCGCTTGATCAAAGTCGCTGGCTTCAACGATCGTCAGCGTGCCGCCGAGCTGGTCGAGGACATGGCGCAGGCCGTCACGGAACAGTTCGTGGTCATCGGCAATCAGTATCTTCATGGTTTCCCACCGTCTTCTTTTATCGGACAGCCAGTCCGCCGGTCCCCCAGCGGCTCATCATTCGCTTATCAGGCGCGGCGACCGAGGGCTGTGACCAACCGGTGGCATCCGCGTCCCATACTTCATCCCGCCACGTTTCTTATGGTCCCAGACATGGCACGTTGTCGCTACGAAAAAGGTCTGCTGGTCTCTCGGAAGTACCGGACCCAGGCATTTTTTAGCACATGCAAAAATATGCAACGGGGCATGGATTGCAACACGAAACTGGACGTTAAACACATTGACATACTATGGGCATAAATACGCATTACATAGGCACACCACATATGACGCGGAACCATGACCTTAGTCACTTACGACAACTGCGCCTATCTCGTTAGTCTGGACAAATTCGTTGTTGCGCTTACCATTGCTTGGACAATTGCCGCCGGGAAGCCGTTCGCGCAGGCGGAGAAGCGCCCCATATTTCTCTTCCCAACGGGTGGGGGTTGGCCTAGACACTCCGCCCCGGGGCTGCCCACCCTCCCTCTATTTTCATGCCAATTGGCGGAGTTGAACGATGGCGCGACGCGAAGTTCTTGCCGGACAGAAGTACCAGCCCACGGATTCCACCTCGGTGTGGGAAGTGCGCGAGATGGTGAAGGATGCCGAGGGCATCACCCATGCCCGCCTGATGAAGGTGGGCGACCCCACCGCCATCAAAATGATCTCGGTCTCGGCGCTGAAGGATGCGCGGCTGTACAAGCTGCTTCCCAGCGTGGAAGAAGCCGTCTGAACCGGAAAAGGCCGCGCGATCGGTGTGGCCCTATGACCTTTTGGGGACGGCGCCCCGGCTGCCTTGATCGCGCCACAAACCGAAGCTACCCCACCGCGTAGTGAAACAAGATCGTGCCCTGCCGTCCGCCAGGACATTGGGTCGCAAGTGGAGGTCCCATGGCCCGCCGGAGAAGCCGTCACGGCCAGCATAGCTGGCACATCTGGCTCAAATTGCTGAAATTCGTGATGTTCGTGGCCTTGGTCGGCGCGACGGGCTTTTACGGGTTCCAAGTCGGCCAAAAGCTTGCCCTGGAAGATGTCGCCGTCGCACGCCAGGAGATCGAGCGTCTGGCCGCATCGGAAGCCGCCCACCAGGCGCAGGCGGCGAAGCTGCAAGGCGAATTGGACGAAACCCGCAAGCGTGCCGACGAGTTCCAGGCGAAGTACACCCAGGTGGCACCGTCCGAGGACATGCGCGAGCTGACCACCCAATTGCGCGCCAAGCTGGATTCGGGCATCGACGCCAAACGCCTGACCTTCGTCATCGCCAATGCCGAACGGCCCAAGCGCTGCGGCGGTGAATCCACCAAGCGCTTCATGGTCAAGACCGCCAAGTTCGACGGCGCCTCTACCTGGGTGCGCTTCGCCGAACTGATCACCGTGACCGCGGAAGGCACCGGCAGCGATGGCGAGCAGGCCTTCGACCCCGACAAGCCGGTCACCGTCCACTTTACCGCCATCGGCGGCAAGGACAGCCAAGTGGTGGGCAAACTGCCGCTGCAGCATTCCATGGTGGTCAAGGGCGGCGAATACCGCTTCACTATCGCGCCCGGCGCCAAGGGTTTCGTGGAAGTGACTGGCGACCGCTGCGAGTACCGGAACTAAGACCAAAAAGAAGCACCGCCGAGCTTGCGCCCGGCGGTGCTGGGGTGTCCGAGGCGCCCAAGGGGGATTGGGGGGGGGAGGGCTCCTCGTTATGCCGCCGGGGGGCGACGGCAACCTGAGGCGAGTATGCCAGCCCGAGCCCGGCAAAGACATGACGCTTCCGGCTAAGTTTCGGCTCCAACGGTATTACGACTAAGGTCGAACCCGCCGCATGGCCGCCCTGTCCAAACGGGGGTTGGCGCCGCCGAACCGCCAGAGCAGCCCGACTGTCCCAAGCGTCCCATGGCCGCGCGCCCGGTCCGGCTTACCAATTTGCAATGATTTCCACAGCTTCCACACTGCGTTTTCGCCGTTTCCGGGCTGGATTCGACCCCTCGTATGTGCAATATGGTCCCTTCAGAATTCGGCAGGCAAACCGACGGGTAAAGCCTGCCCGTCGCGTTACCCAAGTGGAGGAAGAGATGACTATTCGCGTTGGCATCAACGGGTTCGGCCGCATCGGGCGCATGGTATTCCGCGCCGTCGCGAAGGACTTCGCGAACGAGATCGAAATCGTCGCCATCAACGA
>JACMLB010000207.1 GCA_014379805.1 Rhodospirillales bacterium
TACGCCATGAAGAACGACATTCACCCGAACTACCACGAGATCAACGTGGTCATGACGGACGGCACCGAATTCCAGACCCGTACGACCTGGGGCAAGCCCGGCGACACCATGCGTCTGGACATCGACCCGAAGTCCCACCCGGCCTGGACCGGCGTTCACCGCATGGTTGATACCGGCGGCCAGATCGCTAAGTTCAACAAGCGCTTTGCCAGCTTCGGCATTAAGTCTTGATCTGATTTGCGCCAGCCCTTGGGTTGTCGCATACAAATCTGATAAGCATTAGGCTGCCTTAACCGGCGGCCTTTTTGCTGCTTTTTCGTAGACTATGGCAACCGAAGTAAGGTAGAGCAGTTCCAGGGAAGACTTGCCCTGGAATTCGGGAAAATCGGGGTTGGGGAGGATCGGGTAGCCGAGCGCCATGATCATCGTCCACTACGAGGTATATGTCCACGAAGGCCGTGGGTGGATGCTGCATGCGCGTTTCCCGCGCACAGAGCGCGAAACCGCAGTCAATGAAGCAAAAGAAGTCGAGCAGAGCTTGAACGTTCGCGTCAAGGTGCTGCGCGAAACCTATTACACCGACGACAACGCCTTCGAAGAATCTGAAATCTACGTCAGCGGCAAGTCCGCGAAACAGCAGCAGTCCCAACAGGCTCGCCCTGCCGCGGCATCCTCGTCGCCCGCTCGCGCTCGAGCCCGACCGCAAAGCCCCGCCACTAATAAGCCCCCGGTCCGGCGCCCGCCTCCGCCGCGCCGCCAGCGCTCGGCGGAAGAGGTCGCGAAAGCACGCCAGGTGTTTGGCCGCCTGTTCGCCATCAGCGCCGTGGCCCTGGCCGCCGCCCTGCTTGCCATCAAGCTGACCCCCAACGTCATTATGATGTTCTGGCAATTCGGCTTCGTCATCACGGTGACGCCGGAAAGCTACGGCCAATTGATGTTCGCGGTGTTCGGACTGACTTTCCTGATGGTGGCGGTGCCGCTGGCCATCCGCTTCCTGCCGCGCAAGGCCCAACTGCCCGGCTTCCACCACAAGGCCGCGTATGGCCAAAGCAGTTCCAGGCCGGCATCCCAGCAAAGCGATAACCCGGAACGCGATCGCGCCGTCAAAAAGTCGTTGGACAAGCTGGCCTCGAAAGCCTTAGCCGAGGAAGGCTGGCAGACGGAAGACAAACACACGGAAGCGGAAGCGGAAGCCGATGCGGACGCCCTGCCCGACATACGGGTCGACGATCTGCCCGCCATCCTGCCCGGCCCCGAGGACGACCTTCCCGAAATCCGCCCCGATCCCGCCGATCTGATTGCCGAGCAACAGGCTTTGGCAAAGAAGGCCATGGAAAAGGCAGAGGCCGAAACTAAGCCCAAAGAAGCGGATAAGCCTGAACAAAAGCCGCCGGAATTTCAGCAGGCAGAGCCCAAAAAGGACGACGACAAGCCCGCCGAGAATACCGTAACCGCCGAGTCGTTGCAGCCGGCGGTCATGCGTTTCCTCAACGGCGCCGTCAATGCCGCCAAGAACATTGCGCCGAATATGGATTCTTATACCAAATTCGCACTGCACCTCTATCTGGCCGGCGCGGTCGAGACCCTGTGCGAGTTCAAGAAGCAGGGCGATATCGCCAAGGCCAAGCTGGTGGAACTGGCGCTGGAGACCCTGGGTACGCGCGGTGAACTGGCGCGGAAGTTCTATGAGAAGCTGGAGGAATACCTGCTGGAGCCGCGCTACCTGGGCGTGGTCCAGGCTGGCCGCAACGCCATGGGCGACTTCATGCTGGGCGACGAGGCCGGCGCCCATGTGGCCCTGCGCGATGTCTTCCTGCAGTGGAACGCCAAAAGCGACAAGAAGGCCCAGATCGTCACGGTGATGTTCACCGACATGGTGGGCTCCACCGACATGACCCAAGCCCGTGGCGACGCCGCCGCCCAAGAGGTGGTGCGCCGCCACAACGGCATCGTCCGTGGCGCCCTGGCCCAGTACAGCGGCAAAGAAATCAAGCATACGGGCGACGGCATCATGGCGTCCTTCGGCACCGCCGCCGCTGCTGTCGAGGCCACCATCAGCATCCAGCGCCAGGTTGCCCAGATCAATCAGCGCATGCCCAATTTGGGCCTGAGCCTGCGCATCGGCCTGAATGCCGGCGAACCCATCGAGGAAGAGGACGATCTGTTCGGCAGCACGGTCCAGCTGGCCGCCCGCGTCTGCGCCGCCACCGAAGCCGATCAGACCCTGTGCACCGGCGTGGTCAAGGATTTGTCCGTGGGCAAGGGCGCAACGGTCTTCCGCCCCATGGGCGACAAGTACCTGAAGGGCTTCAAGGAGGCCATTCCGCTGTACGAGGTGGTGTGGACCGCTTAGTGCGCCGAGCCTCAAATCTGAGGCACGGCGCTTTTGCGAGCATTGAGCGAGCGGCCAAGCGGGCGGACGCCCGCGCCCGGCGAGGGCTAAACATGAAGCTGAGCATCGTGCGCCACATTTGGCGCTTGATTCTCTAGAGCGCCGAGCCTCAAATCTGAGGCGCGGCGCTCCTGCGAGCATTGCGCGAGCGGCCAAGCGGGCGGACGCCCGCGCCCGGCGAGGGCTACACATAAAGCTAGAGCATCGTGCGCCACATATGGCGCTCGATGCTCTA
>JACMLB010000208.1 GCA_014379805.1 Rhodospirillales bacterium
CCACACTCCCCAGGCGATCCACGGGCCGGCCACGGCCATGGAAAACACGTTGGCGCCCAGGGTGGTCAGGCCGCCATGGGCCAGCAGCAAGGCCTGGAACAGCAGCACGATGGTGCCCAGCACGCTCATCACCGCCGGCCCCATGGTGATGGCGCCCAATCCGGTGCCGGTGGGGTGCGAGCACGATCCGGTGACGCTGGGCAGCTTCAACGCCGACAGCACGAAGGCGAAGGCGGCGGCGGCGCCCAGCTCCAGCCGGGCCTCGGGCCGTTCGGCCAAAATGGTCTTCAGGCGGCGGGCGCCCAAGACGACGAACGGCACTGAGGCCGCGCTCCAGCCGATGGCATGGGCGACGGGAAGGAAGCCTTCCATGATATGCATGTCAATCCACCTGCAAACCCAAGCATGCGCACCAACGCCTCCCCCAATGGGAAGCGGGTCTCACTGCTCCAGGACACCCCGCCTGGGACAGCGCGCGCACGCGGATAGGACGGCAGGTCTCCTGGCTCGCGGGTCATGGGTTCCGGCATAGCCTTCCCAGCCTTTTGTCGTCGCACGGGTGGATTCCTCGTGGACTGGCCAGTGGCGTCGCGAACGACCGGACCTCTCCGCTTACAGTTGCGGGGGCAGCCCCGGAATAGGTGACCTTTTCGGCCGCCGCACCGGATTCCCTTTTCACCCCAAGGCCGGATAAAGGCCCGTCCCTGGGAAACCATCAGGGGGCACTATAATTTCGCCGCATTCGTGGTGTCAATTTCCGCAAACGGGGTACGCTTCGCCCTGGGGGTTGCCAGGTCTTTCCAATTCGGTAACCCTTTGGCCGTTCCCTCCAGTGAGGTATCACTCTTGTGACGTACACCATCGCGCTGGTCGACGACGACCGAAACATCCTGACCTCGGTCTCCATGGCCCTTGAAGCCGAGGGCTACAAGGTCCGCACCTATACCGACGGCGCCGAGGCGTTGCGGGGCCTGACCGCGCAAGCCGCCGATCTGGCGGTTCTGGACATCAAGATGCCGCGCATGGACGGCATGGAGCTGTTGCAGCGCCTGCGCAAGCAATCGGCCATCCCGGTGATCTTCCTGACGTCCAAGGATGACGAGGTGGACGAATTGCTGGGCCTGCGCATGGGCGCCGACGACTACATCAAAAAGCCGTTCTCGCAAAAGCTGTTGATCGAACGCATCCGTGCCCTGCTGCGCCGGTTGGAAATCGCCAACGAAACCGATCCCGCCGCTGCCGCAGCCGTGCTGATACGCGGCGAGATGATGCTGGACCCGGCGCGCCATATCTGCACCTGGAAAGGCGGGCAGGTAGATTTGACTGTCACGGAATTCCTGATCCTGAAGTCGCTGGCGCAGCGCCCCGGCCATGTGAAGAACCGCGACCAGTTGATCGACGCCGCCTATGGCGAGCACATCTATGTGGACGACCGCACCATCGACAGCCACATCAAACGCCTGCGCAAGAAGTTCCGCGACGTGGACGAAAACTTCGCCCATATCGAGACCCTGTACGGCGTGGGTTATCGCTATCGCGACGACACCATCTAATATGAAGCGCAAGCGCTGGCGCCCGCTATCGTCACCGCTGACCCGGCGCATTCTGGCGGTCAATCTGATCGCCCCCATCATTCTGGTGGCCGGTCTGTTTTACATGGACCGCTACAAGCAGGGTTTGATCCGCAATGAGTTGGCCGGTCTCGCCACTCAGGCGGAGATGGTGGCCGGTGCGGTGGGCGAGGGTGCGGTCAGCGAACAGGCGCTGGGCTTTCTGGAGCTGAACAACGATCTGGCCCAGCAGATGGTCCGCCGTCTGGCCGAGCCGGCCAAGGTGCGGGCCAAGCTGTATGATGCGGTGGGCGATCTGGCAGCCGATTCCCGCTACATCCTGTCGGTCAAGGGTAACATCCTGATCGAGGAATTGCCGCCGCTCCAGGGCACGGGCTGGCAGGCCGCACTCTCGGTATGGTGGGAGCGGATCACCACCTGGATGCCCGATGACGAGACTCTGACACCCCATGTGGAACTGGCCGAGGACCGCGCCGACCATTGGCCCGAGGCCATGGCGGCTCTGGCCGGCCATCAGCAATCCACGGTGCGTGGCCGTCATGGCGGCATGGTGCTGTCGGTGGCGGTGCCGGTGCAGCGTTACAAGCAGGTGGTGGGCGCCCTGGTGGTGCAGGCCGATGGCCGCAACGTGGCGAAAAGCCTGTTCCAAGTGCGGCTTAACATCTTGCAGATATTCATGGTCTCACTCGCAATAACCGTGGGCCTGTCCTTCTATATGGCGGGCACCATCGCCCGGCCCATCCGCCGGCTGGCCATCGCCGCCGAGCAGGTGCGCCACGGCCATGGGCGCCGCCATAAATTCCCCGATTTTTCGTCGCGCGGTGACGAGATCGGCGAATTGTCGGTGGCGTTCAAGGAAATGACCGAGGCGCTGTGGAACCGCATGGATGCCATCGAGCGCTTCGCCGCCGATGTCTCCCACGAGATCAAGAATCCGCTGACCAGTGTGCGGTCTGCAGTGGAAACGGCGGCGCGGCTGACCGACCCCGAGAAACAGCGCAAGCTGCTGGCCATCATCCAAGACGATGTGGAACGGCTGAACCGTCTGATTACCGATATTTCCGATGCCTCGCGCATCGACGCAGAACTGTCGCGCGCCGAGACCGAGCCGGTGGCCATGACCACCATGATGGAGGCGCTGGGCGACATCTACCGCACCACCACGGAAGATCAGCCCATCCATTTCGCCGTCAGCGTCCCCAAGGATGACCCATTGGTGGTGGCGGGCATCGAAGGCCGGCTGGTGCAGGTGCTGCGTAACCTGATCGGCAATGCCCTGTCGTTCAGCCCCGAGGGCGGCACGATCCGCTTGAACGCCGAACGTGAAGGCAAGTTCGTCCGCATTGAGGTGGAAGACGATGGCCCCGGCATCCCCGACAACAAGCTGGCCGCCATCTTCGACCGCTTCTACTCGGAACGCCCCGAGGCCGAGAAATTCGGCACCCATTCCGGCCTGGGCCTGTCCATCTCGAAACAGATCATCGACGCCCATAATGGGCTGATCTGGGCGGAGAATAGGGCAGAAGGTGGGGCGCGGTTTGTGGTGAAGCTGCCGTCGGTGCGGTAAAACCCTCGGCCCGCCGGCAAGGGCATTCACCGCACCTTGACTCCCCCTCTCGCGCCCTCCACCCTTCCTTCATGCTCTTGGTCCATGCCACCAGCGTCGAGATTGACGGGTCAGCCGTCCTCATCCGCGGTCCTTCGGGCAGCGGCAAGTCCGACCTTGCCTTGCGGCTGATGGATGGCGGCGCCGTGCTGGTGGCCGACGACCAGACCGCGCTTACGGCTGAGGGCGGGCGGCTGTTCGTGGGCGTGCCCGAGACCATTGCCGGACGGATCGAGGTGCGCGGCGTCGGCATCCTGCGGGTGCCCCACCGTGCGCGCGCTCCGCTGGCATTGGTGGTGGACATCGTTCCGCCGAAAGATGTGGAGCGTCTGCCCGAGCCCAGTTCGGCGGCTTTCCTGGGAATTGTGGTGCCCCGGCTGGCCCTAGCCGCCTTCGAGGCATCCACCCCGGCACAGGTTCGTCTTGCGATGCTTTCAGCAACGCGAGATATAATGTGATTGTCATGACGG
>JACMLB010000209.1 GCA_014379805.1 Rhodospirillales bacterium
CCTCGCACGGCGTGCATGCCGCCTTCGCCGAGCCCATCGCGCGGCCCGAGGATGTGGCCGAGGCGGTGCGGCGGCTGCTGGCCCGCCTATGCGATCAGTTGGAAGGCGAGCGATTGGGTATCCGCCGGTTGGAGGTGACCGCCTTCCGGGTAGACGCCTCTTCCCGTTCCATCGCCATCGGCACCAGCCGGCCGGCGCGCGATCCCAAGCATCTGGCGCGCCTGCTGGCTGAAGACCTGCCCGCCCTCGATCCCGGTTTCGGCATCGAGCTGCTGCGGCTGGCGGCATTGGAGGTCGGGCCGCTGGAGCCGGAGCAGTCTTCCCTGGCTGCCGGCAGCGGCGAGGTGCGGGCGATGGATTTTGCCCGGCTGCTGGATTCCTTGGGCAACCGGCTGGGCTTCGACCGCGTCGCCCGCAATGCCCCGCGCCAAAGCCATTTGCCCGAGCAATCGGTCAGCCGCCAGCGCCCCACCGCAACCTTGCCCGTCCTGGCATGGCCCGATTGTCGTCGGCCGTTGCGGCTGTTCTCGCGGCCCGAACCGGTGGAGGCCGTGGCGCCGGTCCCCGATTCGCCACCAGTGATGTTCCGCTGGCGCAAGCGTGCCCATCGCATCATCCGCGCCGACAACGCCGAACGCATCGCCGCCGAATGGTGGCGGAAAGAGGCGCCGGAACGGGATTACTACGTGGTCGAGGACGAACATGGCCGTCGCTTCTGGCTGTTCCGCGAAGGGCTGTACGGCGGCGACACTCCTCCGCGTTGGTATTTGCATGGGGTGTTTCCGTGATCGGAGCGAGCGTAGCGAGGGACTGGGCCGTTGAGGCCCCGCGCGCTTATGTGCGCGTGAGCCAAGCCACCGGAGGGGGCGCCCGGCGCCTGAGGGGCAAATGAATTACGTCGAACTCCAGGTCACCACTAATTTCAGCTTTCTGCGCGGGGCGTCCCACCCGCAGGAACTGGTGACTGCCGCCGCAGCCTTGGGACTGTCGGCCATCGCCATCACCGACCGCAATTCGCTGGCCGGGGTGGTGCGCGCCCATGGTGCCGCCAAGGCTGCCCGCATCCGGCTGGTGGTGGGAACGCGGCTGGATCTGGTGGACGGTGCCAGCCTGCTGGTCTATCCCACCGACCGCGCCGCCTATGGCCGCCTGACCCGGCTGTTGACCGTGGGCAAGCGCCGCGCCCCCAAGGGCGAATGCCATCTGGTCCGCGCCGATGTCGCCGCCTATGCGGATGGACAAATCCTGATCGCCCTGCCGCCCGACACGCCGGATGCTGCCTTCGCCACCGAATTGGCGGCGTGGGCGCGGGCCTGCCCTGGCCGCGTTTATCTGGCGGCGCAATGGCGTTTCCACGGCGACGATCAGCGCCGGTTGGCCCGGTTGGCCGAGTTGGCGCGCCACGTGGGTACGCCATTGGTCGCCACCAACGACGTGCATTATCACACGCCCCAGCGCCGGCCATTGCAGGATGTGATGACCTGCATCCGCGAGGGCTGCACCCTGGCCGAGGCCGGCTGGCGCCTAGCAGCCAATGCCGAGCGTCACCTGAAGCCGGCCGAGGAAATGGCCCGGTTGTTCGTCCGCTACCCTGACGCGGTGGCGCGTAGCGTCGAGATCGCCAATCGCTGCCGCTTTTCGCTGGACGAGTTGCGCTATGACTATCCCGACGAGGATGCCGGTGACGGCCTGACGCCGCAGCAGCGGCTGGAAAAGTTGACCTGGGAGGGGGCGGCGCGGCGCTACTCCGCCGGCATTCCGGCCAAGGTGAAAACTGCATTGGCCGAGGAGTTGGAGTTGATTGGGCGGATGAACTATCCCGCCTATTTCCTGACCGTCCACGACATCGTCCGCTTCGCCGACTCGCGCGGTATCCTGTGTCAGGGGCGGGGATCGGCAGCCAATTCAGCAGTGTGCTACTGCCTGCACATTACCAATGTGGACCCCAACCGCTTCGACTTGCTGTTCGCCCGCTTCATTTCGGAAGCGCGGGACGAGCCGCCCGACATCGACGTGGATTTCGAGCATGACCGCCGCGAGGAGGTCATCCAGTACATCTATGAACGGTATGGCCGCGAGCGGGCAGGGCTGGCGGCAACCGTCATTCACTATCGCGCCCGCTCGGCCATCCGCGACGTCGGCAAGGTGTTGGGACTGTCGGAAGACATGGTCGGCGCCTTGGCCCGCACCATCTGGGGCTGGAGCAGTAGCCCCATCCCGGACGAGCATGTGCGCCAACTGGGCCTCGACCCCACCGATCCCACGCTTTCCATGGCGCTGCGACTGGCCGAAGACCTGACCGGCTTTCCCCGCCACCTGTCCCAGCATGTGGGCGGCTTCGTTATTTCGCGCGGGCGGCTGGACGAACTGGTGCCCATCGAAAACGCCGCTATGGACGACCGCACCGTGGTCGCCTGGGACAAGGACGACATCACCGAACTTAAGATGATGAAGGTGGACGTGCTGGCGCTGGGGATGCTGTCGTGCATCCGCCGCGCCTTCGATCTGTTGCGCCTTCATGGCGGAGTGGACATCACCTTGGCCACCGTGCCGCCCGAAGATCCGGCGGTCTATGCCATGATCAGCCGGGCCGACACGGTGGGCGTCTTTCAGGTGGAAAGCCGGGCGCAGATGACCATGCTGCCGCGCCTGCGGCCCCAGGAATTCTATGATCTGGTCATCGAGGTCGCCATCGTGCGGCCCGGTCCGATCCAGGGCGACATGGTCCATCCATATCTGCGTCGGCGCGAGGGCAAGGAAAAGCCGGATTATCCCTCGCCGGAATTGGAGCATGTGCTGAAACGAACCCTGGGCGTGCCGCTGTTCCAGGAACAGGTGATGCAGATCGCCATCGTCGCGGCCGGCTTCACTCCGGCCGAGGCCGATGAACTGCGCCGCTCCATGGCCAGCTTCCGCCGCAATGGGCGGGTGGCGGAATTCCACCACAAGCTGGTGTCGGGCATGGTGGCGCGCGGCTACACGCCCGACTTCGCCGAGCGGGTGTTCAAGCAGATCGAAGGCTTCGCCGAATACGGCTTCCCCGAAAGCCACGCCGCCAGCTTTGCCCATCTGGTCTATGTCTCGGCTTGGCTGAAATGCCACCATCCGGCGGTGTTCGCCTGCGCGCTGCTCAACAGCCAGCCCATGGGCTTCTACGCCCCGGCGCAGATCGTGCGCGATGCCCAGGACCACGGCGTGCCGGTACGGCCCGTCGACGTCAATGCCAGCGATTGGGACTGCACCCTGGAACCCACGGCCAACGGCGTTTTGGCGTTGCGGCTGGGCTTGCGGCAGATTTCCGGCTTGGCCGAGAGGGCCGCTGGCACGTTGATGGCCCATCGCGGTGCCGGCTACGCCTCGCCCCAGGCGTTGTGGCGGCGCACCAAGCTGGATGCCAAGGCGCTGGAGGCGCTGTCGCGCGGCGATGCCTTCGGTTCCATGGGTCTCAGCCGCCGCGATGCCCATTGGGCGGTCAAGGCGCTGACCGCACCGCCGCCACCGCTGTTCGCCGCGTTGGAAGCCCCCGTTATCGAACCCAAGGTGACGTTGCCAACGGCCAGTGCGGGCGAAGAGGTGGTGCATGATTACGCAGCGTTGCGGCTGTCGTTGAAGGCCCATCCGCTGGCCCTGCTGCGTCAACGTTTGGCAGCGCAACGGATTGCGCCCGCCGAGCGCCTGCGCCATGTGAACGGACGGGCATCGGTGGCAGGGTTGGTCCTGATCCGCCAGCGGCCGGGCAGCGCGTCAGGCGTTATCTTCCTCACCCTGGAAGACGAGACCGGCACCGCCAACATCGTGGTGTGGCCCCAGGTGTTCGAGACCTTTCGCCAAACCGTGATGACTGCCCGCTTGATCCGGGTGGACGGCAAGGTTCAGCGGGAAGGCGAGGTCATCCATGTGGTGGCCGAGCGCCTGACCGATCTGTCGGGGCATCTGCGCGAGATGACCGCAGCGCCAGAGACCGCGGACATGAAACTGCGTTCGCGCGACTTTCATTGAGGTGCGCTATGGCCGAGGACGCTATCGCCTTCCTACTCGCCGATTGGTCGCCACCGAGCTCATGACGCCGCCAGCCACGAGGCCAGTGGGCCGCCGCGTCGGGCCGAAAGTTCGGCCTGGGTCAGTTGTACCGCATGCACCGCGATGGAGATGGCGGTCCAGATCGCCACCGTCACCAGCCCCCAGCCCGGCAAGCCGACCAGGGCGAAGATGGTCAGCACGATCAGGTTGGGATTGCGCCGCGCCACCACCAACCGGAAGCGGCTGTCGACACGGCGCCACACATGGATCTGAAAGCCGTGCCGCAGGACGAAGGCGCCTTCCAGCAGGCGCAGCACCACATAGCCGGCAAAGGTTACCGCCAGGGTCAGGTCTGGAGTGGGGTAGGCCACGCCTGCGCCGATGCACCCCCAATGCCAGGCCAGCCACCAAAACGGGGGGTGGATCAAGTCGATGCCATGGTCGAAGAAATTGCCAAAGCGGGTCGAGGTCAGTGTCACCCGTGCCAGCTTGCCGTCCACCGTATCCAGAAAAGTCATGATCCAGGCGGCCGCCAGTCCGGCGAGGAAGCTACCCTGGGCGAACAGCGCCATGGCGACGAAGACCAGCACCAGACTGGCCAGGGTGACGGCATTGGGCGTCAGCCCGGCCTGGGCACACCAGCGGGTCACCCACCGCGCCGGGACCGGCCACAGGTACTTGGTCACGACGTCGGTAATTCCCTTGTAGGCGCCGGTGAACGTGGCGCGTTCGGCCGCCGCCACGGTGTTCTCGGTGAGCGGCATCACCACCGGCTTCAGGCGCTTGCGCAGGATGGCGAGATACAGGAACGGCGCCGCCGGATCGTGCTCGATCACCCGCAGGTGTTCCGGCCAGGGCTGCGGGGAGCCTGCCGGGGCAGCCAGGGCTCGGGTGGTGGCGGCGACGTCGTCGGCGGCGACATGGGCTGCGAGCGGCACCAGTTGTCCCTCGCCCCGGGTTGCCAGCACGGTTCCCGCCTCCTTGGCCAACAGCCCAATCAGAGCGGGATCGACCACCCAGTCGGCGCGCACCATCAGGCACGAAGGGGCCTGCGCCGCCGTTTCTGCGTCGCTGGTGATGGTGCCGGCTCCGGCGTTCGCCAAGGTGCGGCGCGCCCGTTCCCCGCCGGTTATCCCCCACAGATGCACCGTGCAGTCACCGACGACCAAGCCGGAAAATGCCATCATATTCTGTTAATCCCTGCTGATATGCGGGGCCGCGCGCGCGCGCAAGCACGACACCACCGATTGCGACTGCATGAAGGCCATGCTGGCGGCGGCGCCGATTGCGGCAATGCCGGCACCTTCGATTCCGGCTCGCGGCACCAGGATCATTAGGGCAGGGAGGTACAGCACCGCCGAGGCTAGACGGATGCGCAACGCCAGCGCCGCCCGGCCGATGGAGATCAGCGCCGGCTCCAGGGCAAAGGTGCCGACGCCGATCAGCGCCGCCGCCCCCAACAGCAGCATGGTGGGAAAAGCTGCCGCCACCTGCGGGCCGCCAATCAGTGTCAGTATCCATGGGCCGGCCAGATAGAGGACCAGGGCGCAGATGCCGGCGCCCATCGCCGATAGGCGCAACGCCCGTCCAAGCAACTCGCGCATTGCTTCGAGGCGGTCTTGGGCGGCGAAGCGGGCAAACTCGGGATAGATGGCTGTTGTCATCAGTTTGACAGGCTTGGCCGCGGCCTCGGCCACTTGGCGGGCGAGGCGGAACAACGCCGCCTGGGGCGGGCCGATCAGTACTCCCACCGTCAGCGTCGCCAGTTGGTTGGTCAGCAGGGCTAACGAAGAATTGGCGTTGGTGCTTAGGACGAAGCGCCAGATACCGTCGAAACCGTCGGTCAGCAGCCGTTCTACCGGCGGTCGCCGCCGCAGGCCGCGCCGCCGGGCCTCACGCCACGCCAAGCCGATGCTGGTCAGAGCTCCGGCCACCGCCGACACTCCCCACAACACCAGAAAGGCGTCCAATCCGCCGCCGGTCATATACAGCGCCACCCCGCCCAGCAACCGGACCAAGGCTTCGATGTTGTCCTCCAAGACCACCAGGTTGAAGCGGTCGAACAGGCGCAGCAGGCCCGTCGGCGTCGAGGTGATCATGAAAAGCAAAGAACCGGCGTAAAGCGTGGCAGCCGGGACAATTTCGGCGGGCAGGCCCAGCGTGGTGCCGAGGAACCACAACGTCGCCGCTGCGCCGGCTGCCCCAATCACTGCGCTGCCCATATCCAGGCGGGCGGTGAACACGACCAACCGGTGCAGGTCGTCCAACCGCCCGTGTTGCAGTGCTGCGGTGCCGTAGTGCAGGATCGGCTGCCAACTCTGGAACTTGGCCAGGTTTTGTGCAATTTCGACCACGGTGTGGATGACGACCAGATAACCGAAGGCCTCTATCCCCAGTGTCCGCACCGCCAGCGCCAGATAGGCGAGACCCAAGAGCCCGCTGACCGACTTGCCCCCAATCAACAGCCCGAGATTCGCCAGCACACGGCGCATGCCTGTGGCGGCGGGGGGAGGTGGGTGGGCCGGGGCGGCGTTGTCCATGCTTCGGCCAAGCCTCTACGGTATATGCGAGCACAACGGCGCGGAGTCCCCGGACGCCCACAATTGTTCGACCCACAGCCGCGTGGCCAACCGGTCGGCGGCGGGCAGATCCTTGGGATAATCCACCTCGCACCATTCATGGCCCTGAATGTCGGCGGTGCCGATAGTGGTTTTGGCCGCCAATTCGTCGATGACGCTGAGATACCAGCGCGTCAGGCCATCGTTGCGCCGAATGATCTGGTCCAGGGCCTCAATGAAAATCCGCCCACCCTCGCCGGAAAAGAACAGCAAGCCGATGGATTCGGCATGGCACTGCTCGGGCGGCAGTGTCTTGCCGATGGCGGTCAGCCGTGTGCCGTCGAGCCGGACCTTCATGTCGTCGCCATCGTAGCGATCCTTGCGGTTCACCGTCACCGTGATGGGAGCGCTGGCCTGCGCGCGGGCGCGGGCGAACAGATCGGGATGGAACAGGGTGTCGCCGTTCAGCAGGACAAAATCGCTATCGGCCATCTCAAAGCGGGCGACGAAGCAACTGCCGATATTGTCGGCCACCTGGAAGAACGGGTTGTGCAGGGGACGCACCATGAGGCCATCGTCGGGGCGCGCCCGTATGACGGCCTCCACCGCCTCGGCGCGAAACCCGGTCACGACGACCACGTCACGGATACCGTTGGCGGCAAGGGCGGCAAGCTGCCATTCCAGGATCGTGCGTCCTCCCAGTGGCAACAGACATTTGGGGCGTTGTTCCGTCAGCGGCAACAAGCGCTTTCCCTGGCCGGCACTGAGAATGATCGCCTTCTTCGTCACGGGCATATCTCCATTGGGCGGGAGGGGTTTGCGGTCGTGCATGGGGCAGATGTGGAAGATCGGGGGACTCGGCAAGCTGGCCTGTTTGAGCATGTCCACCGGCAGGGATCGCAAACCATCAGCCAAGCCGTGGGCAGGTGATCCTGGCCTCCGGCTCTACCACGAGTGTTCCGCCAGCAGCGCCGTGCGGCCGTGATATTTTCCACTTCTCTGTTTCCGTGAGACGTCTGCTTGGGGGCTACATGCTGGTCGACCTTCGCAACCTTGACGATGGGGCGCACTTCCAGACGCCCATGTGCATTCTCGGGGCTGGCGTTGCCGGGCTGACCTTGGCGCGACGGCTGCTAGATCTGGGCTGGCCGGTGTTGTTGGTGGAAAGCGGGGGAATCGATTACGAGGCGCCCATTCAAGCACTGGCCGAGGGTCAGGTCGTGGGCAGGCCATATTACGACCTCGACTGCGTCAACCTGCGCATGCTGGGGGGCACCACCGCCATTTGGGGCGGTCGGTGCGCGCAATTGGACCCATCGATTTCCGGGACCGCTCCTGGGTTCCCCATAGCGGATGGCCGTTCGGCCACGAGGCGCTACACGGCTATTACCGCGAGGCGTTCAAGCTCTTTCAGGTGGGGGCGCCGGATCAGGCCCGTACCGAGTGGCAGGCCATTCACCCAGTGATGAAAGCGGTGGAAGGCGACAATCTGTCGCTGGGCTTTTGGAGTATCGATAATGTTGGCGACCGCTTCGCCGTCCCGCGTCTTGGCGATGTGCTAAGCCACCCGCAGTGCCGAGTGTTGATCCATGCCACCGCCACCAACCTGTCGCTCGCTTCCGATGGGCAGTCGATCAGCCGGGTCAATTTGCGGGACGTCTCGGGCAAGAGCGCCACGGTTACGGCGCAGCATGTCATCCTTGCTCTCGGTGGCATTGAAAACGCGCGGCTCCTGCTGGCCTCCAACGACGTGGCCGCCAATGGAATCGGGAACGGCCACGATCAGGTTGGACGCTACTTCATGGAACACCCCCACGCGCGCGGCGGCAAGATCGTTGGGCCGGGGGCCCTGCCATTGCTGCGCGCCCTCGGGCGCCGCCGAACCATCAACGGCACCATCCACGCACCGCTGTTGCGGCTGTCGCAGAGTGCGCAAGAACGCATGGGAGCACTGAACAGCGCCCTCACGCTCGGTTTGCGCCGGCCCGAGGCGGCCTCCACGGCGACTATTGCCGCCCTGGCGCTCCGGATGGGCGACCATTTTGGACGTTTCCAGGGGTAATCACGCCTATACCCAGCTGAGAAACATGCCGATGTCGCCCGGCTTTCCGTCGGGAAAATCGACAACATAGGCCTTCAATTTGAAGCCGCGGTCCTTCAGGTGCTGTGCCCAGATTTCGTACAATTGGGCCGGCACGCCGACCAGGGTACGGGGCCAGTCCGGTTCGCTGCTGTTGATGGCGCGGCCGTCATCCGAACACAGTTCCGACGGGAAGCGCAGCAGTTCGACCTCGGTCCCGCCCTGGCTGGCGGCCGCCTGCCAGCGCTGGATGGCATGTTGGACCATCTCGGGGGTCAGTTCGCGCCGCTGTCGCAGCAGGTCCATGCGGGCCTTCTTGGCCTCTTCCTTGGCGGAACGGGCGTGGTGCACGTGCTCCATCTGCTCGATCTCGTGGCGGGCCACGAGCCGCTGGAGGTCGTCGGCCGACAGCAGGGCCGCCATCGGGTTGTCGGCACCCGCCGAATCATGCTGTGTCTGCGCCATGATGCGCCTCCTCTTGAAACGTCAATGCAACGGTCGTTGGGTCTCGGCCGATGGCGGCGGCGGGCCTCGGCGGCGGGAGCCGGCGGTGCGGGCCTCGGTGACCGGGGCGGTGAGCATGCGGCGCACCCGCTCCAGATCGTCTTGCTGCTCGCTGGTGATGCCGCCGATTTCGGCCGCGACCTTGTCGACCACATCGAGCATCGCCTTGCGGTCATCGGCGCTGGCGACCAGATCGGGCAGCGCGGCGATGGCCGCCTCTTCGTCCACGATCAGCAAGTAGAATTGCCGGCGGATGGCGTCGCGCATCTGCCGGCTGTCGAGCATGGCCGAGCCGGTTAGCGCCGCCTCGGCCAAGCGGAAGCGCTGTGCGTCCACCACGGGACGGCGCCGCGCCAGCCACAGCAGGACCCGCAGCACAGCTTCAGGCACGCCGCCCTCGGCGACGTCCGCGCGCACCTGCCGCTCCAATTCGGCACGGGCCTGCCGGCTGCGGCTGTCCAGGCGCTGGCTGCGGCGCTCGAGCAAATCCGCCTCCTCGGATCGCATGGCCAGATGCAACGGGTTATAGAGCATGTAGAACAGCGTCTCGGTCGCCATATCGCGGACGTCACGGAAGTGATCTAACCAATTGGCCATCAATTCTGCCGTTTGCTGCTCGGCGCGCAGGAAGGGGTTGTCGGGCGAGGCTCGGCGGCGTTGGTCGCGGACCGTCCCGGCGAGGTCGCCCACCACGGTCATCAGGGGATTGATCTCGGACCATAGCCAGCGGTCCAGCCGGTCCGGGTTGGCGCGCCGGATCATCTCGCCGCTGAGCGGACTGCCCAGCATCCGCATCCACGGCGAGACGAATTGTTCGTAGGCGTTCTTGTTGAACTCGCTTACGCGGGCCACCGGTATGAAGAATAATTCCTCGCGGCGGCTGTCGTCGAGGCTTTGGATGTCGGACAGCTCGCGCTTGGCGAAGCCCACCTTCCAGCCGCCCTCCGCTCCGCCCTTCTCGATGGTCATTTCATAAAGGCCGGGCGGCAGGGTGGAGATGACGTCGAGATTGTCGATCATGGCACGGTGCTCGCGCTTGGCCACCCCGCCCGAGACGAAGATGCCAAGGTGCCCGATGCTCTCATGCAGCATGTAGATGATGACCTGACCGCAGGCGCGGATGTCGTCCGTGCTGGCATAGGTGTCGAGTATCCAGTTCAGCGCCTGTTGCGGCGGCGTAATGTTGTCGCCCTTTGACGCGAACACGACGATCGGGGCGCGAATGTTGCGCAGATCCACCTGCTGGCCGCCAGAGCTCTGGATGCCGCCCAAGGCCAACTTGTTGCCGATGAAAAGCTCCTCCGTGATGAAACCAATCTCGTCCTTGGTCAGCAAGAAGTGCCCGCCCCACCAGCGCTCGAAAGTGAGGAACCGCTCGGCCTCCTCGTCCACCTTGTTGAAAAGGTTGTAGGGCTTCTTGACGTAGGTGTTGGCCGGTCGGCCTGTTCGAAATTGCTGACCAGGCTGGCGCCATCGAATATGCCTCCGCCCAGATCACCGAGCAGACCTCCCAGGTAGCGCATGGGGTTTTTGCCGACCTTGCCGGCCCAATAGGACAGGGGCGCGCCGTTGAGGATCACCACGCTCATCAGCTCTGGCGCCGCCGCGCTGAGCATGGCCACCGCCCAGCCGTCCTGGCAATTGCCGATCACCACCGGGCGGTCCTCGGCCTCGAGATGCAGTTCGGCGACCTTGGCAAGGAAGAAAGCCTCGGCGTGGGCCACGTCCTCGATGGTCTGGCCCTCGACGGGCCTGGGCGTGAAGCTCATGAAATAGCACGGATAACAGTTTTTGAGCGCGAGGCCGATCTGGCTGTCGGCCTTGAAGCCGCCGATCCCCGGCCCGTGCCCGGCCCTGGGGTCCACCACCACGATGGGCCGCTTGGCGTTGTCGGTGGGATGGGCCGGATCGGGGCGGATGCGCAGCAGAAGGTAATTGACCGGCCGCTCTAGGGTGCGGCCATCGACCACGGTCTCGTAATCGAACACGAGGACGGGCGGGAGGCCCTTCACCGTGTGTTCTATATAGAAGTTGCCCCGTCGCCTTAGGACGTCCCAGGTCAACACCGTGCGCTGCACTCGTCGACCAGATATTCCTCCCACGCGGAGGCACGGTGGACCGCGGGATCTGTCATGGGCGATTTCCCCCTCACGCTGCGTGGATGTCAACAGCAGCGGTGGGAGGAGTCCCTGGCCCCGCTATCCCCATAAAGTGAATGAGACCGCGCACCCAGGCGATTCACGCCGTTTTCGCACGTGCGGCGCCCCGTATCGCAGGTTGAGTCTCTGGCTTCGTGCAAAAGCGATAGGAAATTTTGCGCGCAAGAGGGAGGCGTATTTCAGACCGCGCCGGCGCATCCCACTTCGGATGCTAAGGGCACTAATCCGCCAGGGGTTTAATCAATGGCGACCATGCAAGGCCGGACGTTCGAGCAGATTTCGCTGGGAGAGTCGGCCACACTGGCCCGCACCCTGACGATGGCCGACATCGAATTGTTTGCCGTGATGTCGGGCGACGTCAATCCGTGGCACCTGGACGAAGCGGCGGCCCGGCAATGCGGATTCGACCGCATCGCCGGCCACAGCCAGTGGGGGGCGGCGCTGCTGTCCACCCTGATCGGCACCAAGCTGCCGGGTCCGGGCAGCCGCTACGTGGAGCAGAATTTGCGCTTCCACAAGGCGGTCCATCCCGGCGACACCGTGCGTGCCTCGGTGGCCGTGCGCGAAAAGCGCGAGGCCGACCACACCCTGGTGCTGGATTGCCGCTGCCTGGACGATCATGACGAGGTGATCCTGGAGGGCAGCGCGGTGGTCACTGCCCCCGCCCAGCCTCTCTCGCTGGACGTGCCGGAGACACCCGAGGTCACCTTCCGCCGTCATGACCGCTTCAACACCCTGATCGCCCGCACCCGGCCGTTGGATGCCATCACCTGCGCCGTGGCTTGGCCGTGCGACGGCGACGCCCTGATGGGGCCGCTTGCGGCGGCGCGTGAGAACATCATCGAGCCCATCCTGGTGGGTGACGAGGCTTTGATCCGCGCGGCTGCCGAGAAGCAGGGGGAGTCTCTGGAAGGCTGCCGTATTGTGCACTGCCCCAACCCGGTCGCCTCGGCGGCGCAATGCGTCGAGTTCGTTCGGCAAGGCCAGGCACAATCCTTGATGAAGGGCAGCCTGCACACCGACGAGCTGATGTCGGCGGTGGTCTCCAAGACTACCGGCATCCGCACTGCGCGGCGGATCAGCCACGTCTTCGCCATGGACGTGCCGGCCTACGACCGCGCCCTGTTCATTACCGACGCCGCCATCAACATCGCGCCGACTTTGGCGGACAAACGCGACATCATCCAGAACGCCATCGACTTGGTCATAGCCCTCGGCCTCACCCAGCCCAGGGTGGCGCTGCTGTCGGCGGTGGAGACCATCAACGAGAAAATGCCCTCGACCATCGAGTCCGCCGCCCTGTGCAAGATGGCCGAGCGCGGCCAGATCAAGGGCGCCATCCTCGACGGGCCGCTGGCCTTCGACAATGCCATCAGCGAGCAGGCTGCGCGCATCAAGAAGATCGTGTCGCCGGTGGCGGGGCATGCCGACATCCTGGTCGTACCCGATTTAGAGTCCGGCAACATGCTGGTTAAGCAATTGTCCTACTTTGCCGGGGCGGATGGCGGCGGCATCGTGCTGGGCGCGCGGGTGCCCATCATCCTGACCAGCCGCGCCGACAGCGTGCGGGCACGAGTGGCCTCGGCCGCCATCGCCCAATTGTTCGTTCATGCCCAACGCCATGCCGCGCCCCATGTGGCGGGGGCCTGAGCCATGGACGAGTTGATCCTGGTCGTCAATGCCGGCTCGTCCAGCGTGAAGTTCGCGCTCTACCAAGCCAGCCAGGAGATCTGTGCAGGCCAGGCCGAGGGCCTGCTGACCCAGCCGCGCTTTCATGCCCGTAGCATTGGAGCCGAACCGGAAACCCACGCCATCCCTGAAGCAGGCCACCACGCGGCGGTGGCTTTCCTGGCGGCGTGGCTGCACACCGCCTTCCCCGCCCAGCGGGTGAGCGCGGTGGGGCACCGGGTCGTCCATGGCGGCGACCCGGCGCCCGGTCCCACGCTGGTCACGCCCGAGCTGTTGGCCCGGCTGGAAAGTCTGGTGCCGCAGATGCCGCTGCATTTGCCGCACAATTTGGCCCCCATCCATGCCCTGCCGCGTCTGCGGCCAGATTTGCCTCAGGTGGCATGCTTCGACACCTCGTTCCACCGCACGCTGCCTCGGCTGGAACAATTGTTCGCCATTCCGCGCGAACTGATCGGCGAGGGGGTGCGGCGCTACGGCTTCCACGGCCTGTCCTACGAATTCATCGCCCGCCGGCTGAAAGAGATCGCCCCCGCAATCGCCGACCGGAGGGTTGTGGTCGCCCATCTGGGCAGCGGCGCCAGCATGTGCGCCATGGAGGGGGGCCATAGCGTCGCCACCACCATGGGGTTCACCGGGCTCGACGGCCTGCCCATGGGCACCCGACCGGGCTACATGGACCCCGGCATCCTGCTTTATCTGATGGAGGCCAAGGGCATGGACGCCCGCGCCATTTCGGACTTCCTGTACAAGAGCTGCGGTATGCTGGGGCTGTCGGGCGGGATCTCCAACGACATGCGCGAATTGTTGGCGAGCGACGCGCCGGAGGCCACCGAGGCGGTGGACTTCTTCGTCCACCGCGCCGCCCGCGAACTGGGCTCGCTGGCCGCAGTGCTTGGCGGGCTGGACGCGCTGGTGTTTACCGCGGGCATCGGCGAGCACTCGCCCGCCATCCGGGCCGCCATTTGCCGCCGCTCCCACTGGCTTGGGATTACGCTCGACGAGGCGGCCAATGATCAGAACCGCACAATCATTTCGCATGCGGACTCGGCGGTGGCGGTGCTGGTGGTCGCCACCGACGAGAACCGGGTGATCGCCGAGCATACCGCTGCCTTGGTCCCATTAAGGGAGGTTTCCTCATGATCCGCATTATTGCCATGAGTGTCGCCCTGCTGGCGCTGGCGCCCGTCGCCATCGGCGCGGAGGATCGCTCCTCCCAGTTCTTCCGCGAGCTGGATTCAGACGGCGACGGCATGGTCACGGAGGAAGAGTTCTCCCTGGGCAAGGGAGTGATTCTCTACATGCTGGATACCAACCACGACTTGGAGCTCCAGCGCAAGGAGACTAAGCTGTCTGCCGAGCAGTTCGCCCAATATGCGGGCGCCGATGGGACGTTGGATGGCGGCGACTTCTTCAACCTGCCCTCGGCACGGTTCTCGGCCTTCGACCAGGATCGCGACCGCAAGATCAGCCGGGACGAATTCCGCAAGCAGGTGGCGGAAATCCGCTCGGGCCAGCAGACCGCCGAGGGACGCTAGGACTTGGAAACGACGGATTTGCGCGTCCGCCGCCCCATCCCCACCAGGACGATGACCAGCGCCAGCATGGCCAGCAAGCCAGCGATCAAGAAGCTTTGCGCTACCCCGGCAGCAAAGGCTTGGCCATAGGCGTCCAGCATGTCCCGCTGCATTTGCGGCGGGATCTCGGGCAACAGCGGGACGCGCTGCAAGGTGGTCTCGCGGATCACATCGCGCAGGCGCCGGGCGGGCTCGATGATGTCCTCGCGGGCATAGCCGCGCGCCGCCATGCGGGCGGCGAAGCCGGTCAACGCCGATTCAAGGAAGATATTGGTGATTACGCCGATGCCGATGGCGCCGCCCACCTGCATGACCGCGCCATTCAGCGCCGCCGCCGAGCCCGAACGGGCTGGCCCTGAGGTCGCCATGACCAGATCGGCGGCCGGAGTGATAACCGCCATGACGCCGCCGCCGATCAGCACCAGCGCCACGGCGATCACTCCATAGGGAGTGGTTGGGGTCAGCGTCCCCATCAATCCGCCGCCCACCGCCACCGCAGCCAAGCCCGCCGCCATGATCAGGCGCCGGCCGTGGCGCTCGGCCAAGCCCCCGGCTATTGGCGCTACCGTCATGGCGGCCAGGATCAGCGGGAATAGCCGAATCACTGCGGCCACCGTGCCATGGCCGTGAACGCGCTGGAGGAAATAGAGCAAGGGCAGCACGGTGCCGTTCAGCACCATGGCCGCCAGCACCGCCGCCGATAGCGCCACCAGTACCTCGCGCGAGCGCAGTAAGGCGGGGTCGAGCAGCGGCACGGGGGCGCGCAATTCCCACCACGCGAACAACGCCAGCGTGGCGATTCCGACCGCCAGCAATGTCAGCGCCATGGTCGATCCCCAGCCCTGGCTGCCGGCCTGGACGAAGCCCAGGACTAGCGCCACCAGGCCCAGGATGCACGACAGCATGCCCAGCGGGTCCCAGGGCGGGCGGCGGGGTTCGGAAAATTCCGGCTTTGATAGCACGTCGATGGCGATGCCCCCCACTAGCGCCAAAGCCAGCGGCGCCGCGAAGCCCAGGCGCCAGCCGCCCGCTTGCACTAGGAATCCAGCCACCAGCGGGCCGAGGGCGACGCCCAGGCCGCTGATGCCGAGGAACAGACCGATGACGCGGGCGCGCATAGCTTCGGGAAAAGCCGCGATGGCCAGGGCCAGGGCCAGCGGGCCCACCAGGGCGTTGCCG
>JACMLB010000210.1 GCA_014379805.1 Rhodospirillales bacterium
CGAGCAGCGCTGCATCGACAAAGGCATGAAGATGACCGACCAGCGTCGGGTCATCGCCAGGGTTCTGTCGGAATCCGAGGATCATCCCGATGTGGAGGAGGTGTATCGCCGCTCCACCGAGATCGATCCGCGCATTTCCATCGCCACGGTCTATCGCACGGTACGCCTGTTTGAAGAGGCCGATATCCTTGAACGCCATGATTTTGGCGACGGCCGCGCCCGTTACGAGGAATCGGTCGAGAACCATCACGACCACTTGATTGATGTCCAAAGCGGCAAGGTGATCGAATTCACCAGCCCGGAGATCGAAGCGCTACAGCGCAAGATCGCCGAGACTTATGGTTTCCGTTTGGTTGGTCATCGCCTGGAGTTGTACGGAGTTCCGTTGACTTCCCAAGGCGAAACAGACGAGAAATGACCGTCGGCCGAGGGGGACTCGGCCTCGCTGACGACGACGGAGCGCGAGGAGACATGGGGACTCTGGACAATGAACTCGAGGCCGGCGGTTCCCGCCTCGAGGTGAGGCTTGCCGCGAACGAGGAAGAAATCGTCGCGGCCCAGGCTCTGCGCTATCGCGTCTTCTATGAGGAAATGGGTGCCAAGCCGACACCGGCCATGGCCGCGATGCATTCCGATTTCGACGATTTCGACGGCGTCTGTGACCATCTGCTGGTGATCGACCCCGCTCGGGGCGCGGGCGGTGCCGCCGTGGTCGGCACCTATCGCCTGATCCGCCGCGAAGTGGGTGAGAAATTCGGCCGCTTCTATACTGCCAGTGAATACGACATCGCCAAGCTGCTGGATAAGGGCGGCAATTTCATGGAATTGGGCCGCTCCTGCGTGGATGCGGGCTATCGCACCGGCACCACCATGCAGCTCATGTGGGCCGGCATCGCCAGCTATGTGTGGGATCGCGGCATCGATCTGATGTTCGGCTGCGCCTCCCTGCCCGGCACCGACCCGCAGGCCTTGGCGACACAGCTGTCCTATCTGTACCACTACCATCGGGCGCCCGATGAGATCTGCCCGCGCGCGCTGCCCGATTTGTTCGTGGACATGAACCTGCTGGACAAGGACTCGCTGAACCCGCGCCGCTCGCTGGCCTCGCTGCCGCCCCTGGTGAAGGGCTATCTGCGCCTGGGTGGCTTCGTCGGCGACGGTGCGGTCATCGACCATCAGTTCAACACCACCGACGTCTGCGTCATGGTCAAGACCGAGCTGGTCACCGCCAAATACATGAAGCACTACGACCGCACGCGGGACGTGCTCGCCGCCACGTGAGAACCTCCATTTCCATGACCAATCCCTTCGTCGCCAGCCTGCGCTTCTTCGGCTTCGTCACGTGGACGCTGGCCGCGCTGCCGGCCTATCTGATCCTGCTGGCCTGCGGCTCGGCGAAGTATCGCCCCTACATGCGCGTCTATTTCGCCGTGGTCGCCCGCATCCTGGGCTTCCATGTGGTGCGCAAGGGGGTGGCCACCGCCGCTGCCAAGCCGGTGCTGTTCATCGCCAACCATGCCAGCTATCTGGACATCATCGTCTTGGGCAGCCTGCTGGAAGCCAATTTTGTCGCCAAGAGCGAAGTGGCCGGCTGGCCCGGCTTCGGCTATTTGTCGCGCATTGCTCAGACCGTGTTCGTGGACCGCAAGCGCAATGCCTCGGCCAAGGAACGCGACGCCTTGGGCAGCCGTCTGGCCGCCGGTGATTCGCTGATCCTGTTCCCCGAGGGTACGTCCAACGACGGCAACCGGGTGCTGCCGTTCAAAAGCTCGCTGTTCGCCGTGGCCCAGATGACCGGCGCGGACGGCGCCGTCATGCCGGTGCAGCCCATTTCCGTGGCCTATACCCGCCTGGACGGCCACCCCATGTGCCGCGCCTTTCGCCCGTTCTATGCATGGTATGGCGACATGACCCTGGCCGGCCATCTGTTCGCCTTGCTGGGCCTGGGGCAGCTGACTGTCGAGGTGGTGTTCCATCCGCCGGTGACCATCGCCGATTTCCGCGACCGCAAGGGCTTGGCCAATCACTGCCATGATGTCATTTCCAACGGGGTGGTCGCCACCCTGTCGGGCCGGCTGGACGAGGCGCGCGTAGCGGCCCATCTGCCCCCGTCCAAGGTGGAACCTGTCCCGGTCTTGGCCGAAGGGTGAGGTGCATTCTCCGCAGCAATCCTTGACTCGGACGCCATGGATGTTAATTCTTGAACCATGCTTAGGCGCGTAACTCCCCTTGCCGGCGGCGGAAAGGCTGCAGGCTGAAGACATTGGCCAAGAAACTCTTCGTCAAAACCTATGGCTGTCAGATGAACGTCTACGATTCCGCTCGCATGGCGGACGTATTGGCGCCGCTGGGCTATGCGGAAGCGACGCGCCCCGAGGATGCCGACATGGTCATCCTCAACACCTGCCACATCCGTGAGAAGGCCGCCGAGAAAGTGTTCTCGGAACTGGGCCGCTTGCGCGTGCTGAAGGCCGAACGTGACGGCGCGCTGATCATCGCCGTGGCCGGCTGCGTCGCCCAGGCCGAGGGCGCGGAAATCCTGCGCCGCGCCCCCTTCGTGGACATCGTGCTGGGGCCGCAGACCTATCATCGCCTGCCGGAAATGGTGGCTCAGGCCGCCCGCGCCGGTGGGACTGTGCTGGACACCGAATTTCCGCTGGAACCCAAATTCGACCATCTGCCCGACGCCCGCGCCGATGGCAGCGCCGCCTTCCTGTCGGTGCAAGAGGGGTGCGACAAATTCTGTACCTTCTGCGTGGTGCCCTATACCCGTGGCGCCGAGTATTCGCGCCCGGCCAAGGCCATTCTGGATGAGGCCCGCAAGCTGGTGGGCCAGGGTGTGGTGGAAATCTCGCTGCTGGGGCAGAACGTCAATGGCTGGCACGGCGACGGCGCGACCGGCGGCACCTGGGGCCTGGGCCGGCTGGTTCGCGAGCTGGCTGATATCAACGGGTTGGAGCGCATTCGCTATACCACGTCCCACCCCAACGACATGGACGACGATCTGATCTCGGCCCATGCCCAGGTGGACAAGCTGATGCCGTTCCTGTCCCTGCCGGTGCAGTCGGGTTCGGACCGCATTCTTGATGCCATGAACCGCAAGCACGATCGCGCGTTCTATCTGGGTGTGGTGGATCGCCTGAAGGCGGCCAGGCCTGATCTGGCGCTGACCACGGATCTGATCGTTGGCTTCCCCGGTGAAACCGATGCGGATTTCCAGGACACCATGGACCTTGTGCGTCAGGTGGGCTTCATAAACACCTATTCGTTCAAATACTCATCCCGCCCGGGCACCCCCGCCGCCGGTATGCCCAATCAGGTGCCCGAGCCGGTCAAGGATGCCCGTCTGGCCGAATTGCAGGCCCTGCTGTGGGACCAGACCAACCGGTTCAATCAGCAATCCGTGGGCCGGACCATGGCGGTGCTGCTGGACCGTCCGGGCCGCTATCCCGGCCAGTTGACGGGGCGCTCGCCGTTCATGCAGCCGGTCCATGTGGACAATGCAAGCGACCGCATGGGCCAAATCGTCCATGTCCGCATCACCGAATTGCACTCCAACAGCTTGGCTGGTGAAGCTGTTGCATCTGAGAGGATATGCGCTTGAGCGCGCCCCCATCCCATACCACAGGGCCGCACACCACCCTGACCCGTGAGTTTCAGGACAATGCCCTGTTGCAGGTGCTGTTCGGCCCCCACAACGTGAACCTTGAACGCATCGAGCGCCATTTGGCGGTGGCCCTGAATGCGCGCGGCAATGCCATCGCCATCTCGGGCTCACCCGATAGCACCGAGGATGCCGGTCAGGTGTTGGATTCCCTATACGACCTTGCCCGCCGCCAGGGCCATTTGGAGACCGCCGACGTCGATGCAGCAGTCCGCATGACCCATCACGCCCCCGATCCGGCAGAAGATTTGGTGCTGCGCACCCGCAAGCGCCACATCGCCCCGCGCACGCCGACCCAAGCCGATTACCTGTCGGCGCTGCAGAAAGACCCGCTGGTCTTCGGGCTGGGGCCGGCGGGCACCGGCAAGACCTATCTGGCCGTGGCCAAGGCCGTGTCCATGATGCTGTCGGGCGAGGTGGACCGCCTGATCCTGTCGCGCCCGGCGGTGGAAGCTGGCGAGCGCCTGGGCTTCCTGCCCGGCGACCTCAAGGACAAGGTCGATCCGTATTTGCGCCCGCTCTACGACGCCCTGTACGACATGCTGCCCGGCGATCAGGTGGCGAAAAAGCTGTTGGCCGGCGAGATCGAGGTGGCGCCGCTGGCCTTCATGCGTGGCCGCACTCTGGCGAACTCGTTCATCATTCTGGATGAGGCTCAGAACACCACCTCCATGCAGATGAAGATGTTCCTGACCCGCATGGGCGAGGGTTCGCGCATGGTCATTACCGGCGATCTCACCCAGGTGGATCTGCCCTCGGGCGTGCGCTCGGGGCTGCGTGACGCCCTCGACATCATTGGGGGAATGGAGGGCGTGTCCTTCATCAATTTCACCGACAAGGACGTGGTACGCCACGATCTGGTCACTCGCATCGTCCGCGCCTATGACCGTGCCGACCGCGAAAAGAAAGCTGAGAACAACGAGGCCCGGCGATGAACCCCACCGCTATCGAGATCGCCGTCGAACATCCTGAATGGAACGACGCGGTGCCCGAGCTGGAAGCCCTGGTCACCCGCATGGCCGAGGCCGCGCTGGAGGATGCCGATTGCGATCTGGGCGACGACCCGCTGGAAATCAGCGTGGTGCTGGCCGACGACGCCACCGTTCAGGCGCTGAACCGCGAATGGCGCGGCAAGGATAAGCCCACCAATGTGCTGTCCTTCGCCAGCATGGACGACGACGACGCGCCGCGTCCGCCCGGTGCGCCGCTGCTGCTGGGTGACATCATCCTGGCGTTTGAGACTTGCCGTGCCGAAGCCATCGAGCAGGGCAAACCTTTGCCGGAGCATCTATCCCATCTGGTTGTGCACGGAGTTTTGCACCTTTTGGGTTATGATCACGAAGAAGACGAGGCCGAGGCCGAGGAAATGGAACGGCTGGAGGCGGCCATCCTGGCCCGCTTCGACATAGCCGATCCTTATTTGCCGTCTAATGACGACAACATCGCCGAAGGAGGGCGATGAGGACCATGAGCGAACCCCATAGTCGCCAGCCCCGCGAAGCCGGGGCAACACAATTCAAGGTCTCCCGCGATGCCGGGACACCGCAATACGGTTTCCCGCGCGCTCCCCGTGAGGGAGCCAGCGATGACACCCTGATCGACACCATCCGCGGATGGTTGCGCCTGCTGCGCCGCTCCAGGGGCAGCGAGACGGTGCGTGAGGCCCTCGAAGAACTGATCGAGGACCGCGACGAATCAGGCATCCCCATCAACGAGCAGGAACGGGTGTTGCTGGGCAACATCCTGCATCTGCGAGAGCGCAGTGCCTACGATGTCATGGTGCCGCGCGCCGACATCGTCGCCGTGGATGCTGCCACCCCCCTGGACGAATTGTCCGGGCTGTTCATCAAATGCGGCCATTCGCGCCTGCCGGTTTATCGCGGCCGGCTGGATGATGTCATCGGCATGGTCCATATCAAGGACGTGCTGGCCACCGCGCAGACGGATAAGCCGGTGCAGCTTCACCGCATCGTGCGCCGCGTGCTGTTCGTCTCGCCCTCCATGCGGGTCATGGACATGCTGCTGGAGATGCGGCTGAAACGGACCCATATGGCGCTGGTGGTGGACGAATATGGCGGCATCGACGGGCTGGTCACCATTGAGGATCTGGTGGAACAGATCGTCGGCGAGATCGAGGACGAACACGACCGCGACGTGGAGCCGGACATGGTGGTCCGTCCCGACGGCGTGATCGAAGCCGACGCCCGCACCCCCATCGACGAATTCGAACAGGTGGTGGGCCAAGTGCTGACCGAAGAGGAACGGGAAGACGTGGACACCTTGGGCGGTCTGGTCTTCTTCATCGCCGGACGGGTGCCGTCGCGGGGTGAGTTGATCGCCCATCCCTCGGGCCTGGAATTCGAGGTGGTGGACGCCGATCCCCGCCGGATCAAATGGCTGCGGGTGCGCAAGGTCTCGCCTCAGCCGGAAGCCGAGCCCGCCTGATGGAACCTTCCGCCGCCGCCGTGACCCGGACGTCGCTCGCCTCTTCGGGATGGTTCGGCGCGGCTGCCGGCGGGCTTGCGGCCTTGACCGGTTGGAAGCGCCGGGGCGCCGCCATCCTGCTGGGGGCTTTGGGCGCCTTGGCCCTGCCGCCGGTGGGATTCGTGCCGGTGCTGTTGATCGCCTTACCCGGATTGGTCTGGCTGTTGGACGGCTCGCCCACCAAGCGCGCCGCCTTCGGGGCGGGCTGGTGGTGGGGCTTGGGCTGGTTCCTGGTGGGTCTGTACTGGATCGCCAATGCCCTGCTGATCGAGCCGGAGAAATTCGGTTGGATGATTCCCTTCGCCACCTTGGGCCTGTCGGGTGTGGTGGCGGTTTTCACCGGCACCGCCACTTGGGCGACCCGGCTGACGCGGGTGACCGGCATGGGCCGGGTGCCGGTGCTGGCCGGGGCCTGGACGGTGATGGAATGGGCGCGCTCGTGGGTGCTGACCGGCTTCCCGTGGAACCCGCTGGGTTCGGTGTGGGACGCGGCGGCGCCCGTACTGCAAGCGGGTTCGCTGATGGGCGTGTTCGGGCTGTCGCTGTTTACTCTTCTGGTGTTCGGCCTACCGGCGGTGCTGGCCGATTTCGCCCCCCGTCGCGCCAAGGCTGGCGCGGTGGCTTTGTCGGCGCTGCTGCTGGCCTCGGCATTCGGCTTCGGCGCGGTACGGCTGGCGGGCGCCAATGGCGACGTTGTGCCCGATGTGCGCTTGCGGCTGGTGCAGCCCGCCATCGGCCAATCCCATAAATGGAAGGAAGAACTGCGCGAGGCCCATTTGCTCGCCTATCTCACCCTGTCCAAAGCCCCCGGCTGGGACCGGGTCACCCATCTGGTGTGGCCGGAAACGGCGGCGCCGTTCCTGTTGGACCATGACGATCACCACCGCGCGCAGGTGGCCTCGGTGGCGCCGCCCGGCGGCATGGTGCTGACCGGTGCACCCCGCGTCACTCCGCAAGGGGTGTCGCCGTTCCGGGTGTGGAACAGCCTTATGGCCATTGACGGCGCGGCTCAACTGTTGGGCCTTTACGACAAGGTCCATCTGGTACCGTTCGGCGAATATGTGCCGTTCCGCGCCGTCCTGCCCGCCCAACTCAATATTGGCGGCACCGATTTCTCCCCCGGTACCGGCCTGCGCACCTTATCGCTGCCCGGCCTGCCGCCCGTCTCGCCGCTCATTTGTTATGAGTCGATTTTTCCTGCTGAAGTTGTCGGGCGCGATCAGGATCGGCCCGGCTGGCTGCTGACCATCACCAATGATGGCTGGTTCGGCCATTCCGCCGGCCCCTACCAACACCTTGCCGCTGGCCGCATGCGCGCCATCGAGGAAGGATTGCCGTTGGTGCGCGCCGCCAATACCGGCATTTCCGCCGTTTTCGACGCCTGGGGCCGTGAGCTGGCCCGGCTGGAATTGGGCCGACAAGGGGTGGTCGATTCCGTCCTGCCCAAATCCCTGCCCCCCACATTGTTCGCCCATTACGGCAACACGGTGCCGCTCTCACTCTCTCTTTTAAGCGTGGTGATCGGTCTCGGCTTCTGCTGGGTTCAACGCCGCATCGGCTGATATTCGGCCTGTACGCGTTCGTTGCCTGACCGACACCCGATTGACTTGCATGCACCATTAGTCATAATGAGGCATACGGCCTGTAGGTTCGTAATTTCGTATTTTCATAAAATTGTTCGAAATTGGAAATCCGATGGCTCAGACACCGCGTAATCAAGTGGTCGCCGCTCGTAAGGGCAGCAGCCGGGGACGCACTCCTTCGGGAAAGCCCAACCCCATTGACGTTCATGTGGGCAGTCGCGTGCGCTTGCGCCGCACTTTGTTGGGCATGAGCCAGGAAAAGCTGGGCGAAGCCTTGGGCCTGACCTTCCAGCAGGTGCAGAAATACGAACGCGGCGCCAACCGTGTTGGCGCGTCGCGCCTGTTCGATCTGTCGCGCGTGCTGGACGTTCCGGTCAGCTTCTTCTTCGACGACATGTCCGACCAGCTCAAGACCCAGACCCCGGCGCTGATCGCCGGTGTGGGCGAAATGGCCGAGCCGGCGGCGCATTTCGAGCACGACCCCATGGCCAAGCGCGAGACCCTGGAATTGGTGCGGGCCTATTACCGCATCAGTGATCCGCAGGTGCGCAAGCGCGTGTACGAATTGGCCAAGGCACTTGCCGATGCCTCGGACGCCGCGTCGTCCTAAGCCTTTCGGGCTTTGTTATTGCCCCTCGCCGGGCGCAGGCTCCGCCTGCTTGGCCGCCGCCGCAATGGCGGCCTAGCATGGCCCGAGTTGATCGGACCATGCGCTATCCCAAAAGGGAGACCAAGCTAGCCGCCTGGTCTCCCTTTTCTTTCGGCTAGTGGAAAAAGTCGATTGTCCGGCGTTGGTGCTTGACGGCGGGGCACCCCCCCTGCCACAAGAACTGCCTTGGAGAGGCGGAGGTCATGGTGACCCAGCCGATCCCGTGGAGATTTGTGACCGCTTGCCGCCACGCTAAACACCGGCTAAGTGGGTGCATCACGATGGGCGTTTGAAACCATTCATCGATGCCCCTGGTCCACAACACTGGAACTAGGAGTGTTCGTCCGTGTCGAAGAAAAATTACCTGTTCACCTCTGAGTCGGTTTCCGAAGGCCATCCCGATAAGGTCGCCGACCGGATTTCCGACGCCATCGTCGATGCTTTCCTTGCCGCCGATCCCCTTTCCCGCGTCGCCGTCGAGACCCTTTGCACCACCAATCTGGTCGTTTTGGCCGGTGAAGTCCGTGGTCCGGCCTCGGTGACCCCGGCGCTGATGGAAGACATCGCGCGCCATGCCATCAAGGACATCGGTTACGAACAGGACGGCTTCCACTGGAAGAACGCCGACGTTCAGGTCCATGTGCACTCGCAGTCCGCCGACATCGCCGTGGGCGTGGACGCCGCCGGCGAGAAGGACGAAGGTGCCGGCGATCAGGGCATCATGTTCGGCTATGCCTGCAACGAGACCCCGGTCTTGATGCCCGCGCCGGTCTATTACGCCCACGAAATTCTCAAAAGCCTGGCCGAGGCCCGCCACTCCGGCGCCCAGCCGCTGCTCGGCCCGGACAGCAAATCCCAGGTCACCCTGGAATACCGCGATGGCAAGCCGGTGCGCGCCACCTCGGTGGTGGTGTCGACCCAGCATGACGGCTCGCTCAGCCAGAAGGATGTGCTGGAAATCGTTCGCCCGCACGTGCTCGACGTCCTGCCCAAGGGTTGGATGTGCCCGGAAGAGACCTTCTATGTGAACCCCACCGGCCGCTTCGTCATCGGCGGCCCGGACGGCGATTGCGGCCTGACGGGGCGTAAGATCATTGTGGACACCTACGGCGGTGCCGCTCCCCACGGTGGTGGCGCCTTCTCGGGTAAGGATCCGACCAAGGTTGACCGCTCGGCCGCCTATGCCTCGCGCTATCTGGCCAAGAACGTGGTCGGCGCCGGCTTGGCCGACCGTTGCGTCATCCAGCTCAGCTACGCCATCGGCGTGTCCCAGCCGCTCTCGGTCTATGTGGACACCTACGGCACCGGCAAGGTGGACGAGGACAAGTTGTCCACCGTGCTGCAGCAGCTGATGGATCTCAGCCCGCGCGGTATCCGCACCCATCTCGGCCTCAACAAGCCGATCTACGCCCGCACCGCCGCTTACGGCCACTTCGGTCGTAACCCCGATGCGGATGGCGGCTTCTCGTGGGAGAAGCTCGACCTGGTGGATCAGCTCAAGCGCGCTTTTGGCGCCTGATGAGCGATTTGACCGAAGAGACGCGGCCCGGCGATGACCGGCCGCGCTTCTATGGGCGGCGCACCGGCAAGCGCCTGCGCAATGCCGCCCTCGGTCTGATGGAAACGCTGCTGCCCCGAGTCGCCGTTGCGGTACCGGGGCAGGGCGATGTGTTCAAGCCCAAGGACCTGTTCCCCCGCAAGGTGGAACAGGTCTGGCTTGAAGTGGGCTTCGGCGGCGGCGAACACGTGGCCGCCCAAGCGCGCCTGCACCCCGAAATGGGAATTATCGGCTGCGAGCCGTTCAAGAACGGCATTGCCAGTCTGCTCGGGCACCTTAACGGGTCCGAAATTGATAATGTCCGCATTTTCCCCGAAGACGTCCGCCAGCTGCTGCCGGCCTTCCCCGAAGCCAGCCTGAGCCGCGTCTTTGTGCTATTCCCCGATCCGTGGCCGAAAAAGCGCCACGCCGAACGCCGCTTTATTGGCCGCCCCAATCTGGACCTGTTGGCCCGCGTCATGGAAGACGGTGCCGAGTTGCGCGTCGCTTCCGACGACCCGGTCTATCAGGCCTGGGCCACCGAGCAATTGCGCGGCCATGAGTCCTTCGAGGAAGTTCAGCTCACCACCGACCGCGCGCAACTGCCCGATGACTGGCCCGCCACCCGGTATGAGTTGAAGTGCCTGGCCGAGAACGCCCCGGTGTTCTTCCGGTTCAAGCGCAAGGCGCGTTAGGCAGGCGGGATACCCCGACTCTTCCCTTGCCACCGTGCTAATTTCCGCTTAAGGTCCGGCCAAGACACATTCTTACTTCCCCTCCAAGAAGCGTCTCGCAGGAGGAGGGGGTTGTGGGAGTGGGCCGTAGGCCCACTTTTTTGTTTTTTTTAGGACCCTTCAGGTCGCAAGGCATCGAGGGAATGGCTCTTCAGCAGCGTTTGGAAGTATTGATCGCACCCCCGCTCGAGGGCGTGGGCTACGAGTTGGGGCGAG
>JACMLB010000211.1 GCA_014379805.1 Rhodospirillales bacterium
CTCATTCGGTCATGGTGCCGCTGCAATGCGAGTTCTTCGCCCTGGAAGGCATCAGCCATCTGGTCAACACCATCGACCGGGTGCGCCAGGCGCTGAACCCGGCGCCGGAGCTGCAGGGCATCGTGCTGACCATGTTCGACAAGCGCAACAATTTGTCGGAAATGGTCGCTGCCGATGTACGCGAGTTCTTCGGCGACAAGGTTTACAAGACCGTCATTCCGCGCAACGTGCGAATTTCGGAAGCGCCGTCCCATGGCAAGCCGGTCTTGATCTACGACGTCAAATGCACCGGGTCCGAGGCCTATATCCATTTGGCCTCCGAGGTATTGAAGCGTGAACGCAAGATGAGGGCGGCAGGGTGAGCATCGTGGCTGAGGATAAGCGTCGCAATCTGGGCCGCGGTCTGTCCGCGCTGTTGGGTGAATCCGGCGTCGCCGCTGCGGCCTCGGTGTTGGATGGCGGCAATGCCGCCGTGGTCGCCGCCGCTCAGCGTGGCCTACGCAATATGGCGGTCGGTCAGCTGAAGCCCGGCAAGTTCCAGCCGCGCCGTCAGTTCGACGAGGAAGCCATCGCCGATCTGGTGGAATCCATCCGCGAGAAGGGCGTTCTTCAGCCGTTGCTGGTCCGTCCCATCGAAGGCGGCTTCGAGATCATCGCCGGCGAGCGCCGCTGGCGGGCTGCCCAGCGCGCCCAATTGCACGAAGTGCCGGTGATCGTCCGCGAATTCACCGACAAGGAAGCCCTGGAAGTAGCCCTGGTGGAGAACCTGCAACGGCAGGATTTGTCTCCGCTGGAAGAGGCCGACGGCTATCGCCGGCTGGTGGATGAATTCAGCCACACCCAGGAAGAGCTGGCCAAGGCGGTGGGCAAGTCGCGCAGCCATGTGGCCAATATGATGCGGCTGCTGGCGCTGCCCGATCCCATCAAGGACATGGTGGAAGCCAAGCAGATTTCCGCCGGCCACGCCCGCGCGTTGCTGACCGCCAGCGACCCCATGAGCCTGGCCCGTGAGGTGGTGGACAAGCAACTCAACGTTCGCCAAACCGAGAAGCTGGCGGCCAGCGAGCCCAAGGCCAAGGTGTCTGGCGGTGGCCGTCCGGCGGCGGCCCCGAAGGACGCCGACACGGCTGCCTTGGAGCGGGATCTGGCCGAACTGCTGGGGGTCAAGGTCAGCTTGAAATCCCTGGGCAAGGGCGGCGAGTTGACCATCCATTACGGCACACTGGAACAGCTCGACGATATTTTGTCGCGCCTGAGCGGCACCGCCGCCGCCTGATGGAATAGGCGAGGGGACTTGTCCCCTCGCGCACCCCGTATACAATGGCGCGGATGTGAGGGGGCGCCGGATTAGAAGGGCGGGAAGACCATGGGGAATTCGACCGAGGGCGGGCTGGACATGCTGATGGATCGGCTTCCAGCGGACGTGGTGGCAAGCTTCACCGCGGCCCAACGCGCCGCCCTGTGGACCGCCGTGAAGCCGGTCAGCTGGCGCCGCCACCCCAT
This sequence comes from Rhodospirillales bacterium, assembly GCA_014379805.1. Taxonomy (GTDB): domain Bacteria; phylum Pseudomonadota; class Alphaproteobacteria; order Rhodospirillales; family Magnetospirillaceae; genus Magnetospirillum. Next base: position 1,504 of record JACMLB010000211.1, read on the forward strand.
CAACATCCGGCTGTCCTTCCCGGTGCTGTCCAATCGCTACTTCGTGACCGTGGTGGGCGGTGCGGAAAAGCGCGCCGATGAGCGGCTTTACCGCGAACGGCGTATGTTTCCCTTGCGCACCGCCGGCAACATCTTCTTTCTTCTCGGCATCGGCGGCGCCTTCTATGTGGCCGCCTTGTTGGGCATCGTCCTGTTTTCCACCTTGATCGAATTCTGAGGACTTCTCACATGACTTCCTGCCCCTGCGGCTCGGGCCGCGGCCTCGACGCGTGCTGCGCTCCCATCCTGAATGGTGCGGCGGCGCCCACCCCGGAAGCGCTCATGCGCTCGCGCTACACCGCTTTCACCCAGGCCGATCTGGACTATCTGGAGACCACCCTGGCCCCGGAAGCGCGCGAGGATTACGACCGCGCTGAGACCGA
>JACMLB010000212.1 GCA_014379805.1 Rhodospirillales bacterium
AGCCAGCGCAGGCCCCAGCACCCCAGCACGCCAGCCGGCGCAGCAGGCACCCGCCCCTGCGGCCAGCCAAGCGGCCGAAGAGGAAGACGCCGGCCAATCGCCGGTCCAGCTGACCGCCGACCAGATCACCCATGACCGCGAGCTGGGCATCGTCTCGGCCAAGGGCCGGGTGGAAATCGTCCAGCAGGGCCGCACTTTGGTGGCCGATCAGGTCAGCTACAACCTGAAGCAAGACATCGTCAGCGCCTCGGGCAGTGTCTCGGTGACCGAGCCCACCGGCGAAGTGGCGTTCTCGGATTATTTCGAGCTGACCGGCGACCTCAAGGAAGGCGTCGCCAAGGAAATCCGCGTCATCCTGGCCGACAATTCGCGCATGGCCGGCGCCAGCGCGCACCGGGTGGGCGGCAACCGCACCGACATCGACAAGGGCGTCTATACCGCCTGCGAGCCGTGCCGCAACAAGCCCGACAGCAAGCCCCTATGGGAAGCCAAGGCCCAGCGCATCACGCACAATCAGGCCGAACAGATCATCGAGTATCGCGATGCCTGGATCGAACTAGGCGGGATTCCTGTCGCTTACACCCCCTATCTGTCCCATCCCGATCCGTCGGTTAAGCGCAAAAGCGGCTTCTTGATCCCCACCGCCGGCCTGTCGTCCAATCTGGGGCCCAACGTCACGGTCCCCTATTTCTTTGCCATCAAGGACAATCAGGACTTCACCTTCGCCCCGCGCTTCCTGTTCCCCAATTCGGCGAAGAAGCGCGACGATCTGGCCGAGGCCAAGGACAACGGTCTGCGCAGCGTGGTCTTGGCCGGCGAGCATCGTTGGCTTGGCCGCGAGGGCGAATCGCGCACCGTCGGCAGCTTGACCGCCGACAAATATACCGGCGATCTGCGCGGCCATGTGGATGCGCGCGGCCGCTTCGACCTGACCAATGCGTGGCGCGCCGGCTATCAGGTCGCCCGCGCCAGTGACGACACCTACACCTCGCTGTATTCCTACCGCCTGCAGAACGACCATCCCTGGCTGACCACGCGGCCCTATGTGGAAGGCTTCGGACGCCGCAGCTATGTGCAGGCGGAAGCCTTCGCCTTCCAGGGCCTGCGCCAGCAGGACGACCCCGGCCAGTCCCCCATCGTACTGCCCCACATCACCACCAGCCATATGAGCATGCCCGATGCCAAGGGCGGCTATTGGAGCCTGAACAACGACGTCTTGGCCTATGGCCGTTCCGAAGGCACCAGTTCCACCCGCCTGTCCTCCACGGCGGGATACCACCGCCCGTTCATGGGCAGCCTGGGCGATATCACCACGGTCAGCACCTCGGTGCGCGCCGACGGCTATCATTCGGAAAATGTGGTTCAGGAAGGCGACGCCAATGCCGGCCGCGCCATCCCGCAGGTGGCCGCCGATTGGCGCATGCCGTTCGTCCGCGATTCGGCGACTTTGCCCCAGGTGCTTGAGCCCATCGCCATGGTGGCAGCCAGCCCCAATGGCGGCAATTCGGCCAAGATCCCCAATGAAGATTCCATCGGCTTCGAGTTGGACGAGTTGAACGTCTTCCGCCCCAACCGCCTGCCCGGCCTGGATCGGGTCGAAGGTGGGTTGCGCGGCGCCTATGGCTTGAAATGGCATGCCTACCCGACGGTGGGCACCATCGGCGCCACCGTGGCGCAGGGCTGGCGCCAGCACGCCGACAGCACCTTCCGCCGCGACGCCGGCTTCAACGAGCAATTGTCCGATTACCTGGGCCGCGTGGACTTCTCGCCGTCGGGCAATCTGCAGCTGCTCAACCGCGTTCGCCTGGACAAGGATACGGCCGAGCTTCGCCGCAATGAGAGCACGGTTTCCGTGGGCTCGCCGCTGCTGCGCACCGATGTCAGCTATCTGATGATCGAACGTAGCGAGGACGGCACCGAAGCGTTCGCTCGCAAGCATTACCTGGATTGGCAGGTGCAGACCGCCCTGACGCGCTATTGGAGCGCCCTGGCCGGTGTCAGCTATGATTTGACCGATGAGGGTGGGCCATTGGGGTGGCACACGCGCCTGACTTATAATGATGAATGCTTCGCTCTGGTCACCAGCCTGCGCCAGAACTACACCCATGACCGCGACTACCAATCGGGCTTCAACCTGACCTTAAACGTCGTGTTCAAGACTCTGGGCGATGTTCCGTTCAATGTGTTCTAGGCCGGTCGATTTGGGCCGCTTGCTTGGAAAAGGGATACGCATGCTCGCACGTTTCACCGCCTGTGCCTGCCTTATGCTTGGCCTTGTGCTGACCCAATCGGCGTCTGCCCAGGAGGTGGACCGCATCGCCGCCGTGGTCAATGACGAGATCATCACGCTGCAAGAGCTGAACGGGCGCGTGCTGATGGCGCTGGCCTTTTCCGCCATTCCCGATTCGCCCGACGCGCGCCGCCGGGTCGCCCCGCAAGTGTTGCGCAAGGTCATCGACGAACGCCTGCAGATGCAAGAGGCCAATCGCCTGAAGATTGTGCTGAGCGCCGCCGAGATCGACCAGGGCATCGGCATGATCGAACAGCAGAACCGCATGCCCAAGGGCGCGCTGCTGGGCAGCTTGGCCCGCTCGGGCATCGATGCCCAAACGGCACGCGACCAGATCCGCGCCGATCTGACATGGCTGCGGGTCAGCGGCCGCGTGCTGCAGCCCCAGGTGAAGATCGGCGAGGAAGAAATCACCGATCGCCTGGACACCGTCAAGGAACGCCAGGGCCGGCCCGAATTCCTGGCCGCCGAAATCGTCCTGCCGGTGGACAATCCGTCGCAGGAAGACGACGCCCGCAAGCTGGGCGAACGCCTGATCGAGCAATTGAAGACCGGCGCCCCGTTTGCCGCCTTGGCCCGCCAGTTCTCGCGCGCGCCGACCGCCGGCAATGGCGGCTCCATGGGTTGGCTGTCCGAAATCGCCCTGGATGAAGACTTGGCCGGGCCGCTGTCTCAGTTGAGCAAAGGCCAGACCAGCCCGCTGATCCGCACCTCGTCGGGCTTCGCCATCATGATGCTGATCGACAGCCGCATCGCCGGTCAGGTGGCTAATCCCGAGGACGCGCAGGTCACCCTTAGTCAAATGGTGCTGCCGGTTCCCCCGCGCGACGCCCCGCCGAAGCCGGAACTGATGGCGCGTGCCAGGCAGTTGACTGCTTCGGTGCGCTCGTGCCCCGCCTTGGAAGATTTGGGCCGTTCCCTGGGGTCGCCCGTCGTGGGCAGCCTGGGCACCAAGCGCATCGGCGAATTGGATGCCAATCTGCGCCGCGCCGTCACCAATCTGCCGGTCAACCGGGCCAGCGAGCCCATGGACGGCACTGCCGGCATCCAGGTGGTGATGGTGTGTTCGCGCCAGGAATCCACGCAAATCACCTTGCCGTCTCGCGAACAGGTCCGCCGCACCATTGAGGATGAGCGTCTGGACATGCTGGCGCGCCGCTATATCCGCAATTTGCGCCGATCTGCCTTCATCGACATCCGGAGCTGACACCGTGCTGAAACCTGTGGCCTTGACCATGGGCGAACCCGCCGGCATCGGCGGCGAATTGACGCTGAAGGCGTGGCTGCGCCGGGCCGAGGGCATGCCGGCCTTCTTCGCCATCGACGATCCCATCCGGCTGACCGCGCTGGCGGCCCGGCTTGGCTTGGCCGTGCCGGTGACCACCATTACCGACGCCGCCGAGGCCGCTGCCGTGTTCCCCCACGCGCTGCCGGTGCTGCCGCAGCCTTTGGTGACGCAGGTAAAGCCCGGCCAAGCGATGCCCGCCAATGTCGCCTCGGTCCGCGCCTCCATCGCCCGCGCGGTGGAACTGGCCCAATCGGGTGTGGCCTCGGCGGTGGTCACCAATCCCATCCATAAAGGCGTCATGTATCAGGGCGGCTTCCGCTTCCCCGGCCACACGGAATTCCTGGCCAATCTGCTGGGATTGGCGGGTGACGAGGTGATGATGCTGGCCTGCCCGTCGCTACGGGTGGTGCCGGTGACCATCCATGTGGCCCTGGCCGAGGCGGTGCGCACCCTGACCCGCGCCCAGATCGTCGCCACCGGCTTTGCCACCGCCCACGCTTTGCGGGTGGATTTCGGCATTGCCCAGCCCCGCTTGGCCGTGGCCGGCCTCAACCCCCATGCGGGTGAGGACGGCGCCATGGGCCGGGAGGAAATCGACATGATCGCCCCCGCCGTGGCCGAACTGCGCGCCGCCGGGGTGGATGCCACCGGGCCGCTGCCGCCCGACACCATGTTCCACGGCGCAGCCCGCGCGCGCTATGACGCGGCCTTGTGCATGTACCACGATCAGGCCCTTATCCCGCTGAAGACCCTGGGCTTCGACGAGGGCGTCAACATCACCCTGGGCCTGCCCATCGTGCGCACCTCGCCCGATCACGGCACCGCCTTCGAACTGGCCGGCACTGGCAAAGCCAGCGAGACCAGCCTGATGGCCGCGCTGGCCATGGCCGGCACCATTGCCCTTAACCGAATGAATTCCAAATGACCGAACTGCCGCCGCTGCGCGACGTTATAGCCTCTCACGGCCTCAATGCCCGCAAGTCGCTGGGCCAGCACTTCCTGTTCGACCTCAATTTGACCAGCCGCATCGCCAGAAGCGCCGGCAATCTAGGCCAAGGCACCTGCATCGAAATCGGCCCGGGCCCGGGCGGTCTGACCCGCGCGCTGCTGGATTGCGGTGCCCGCCATGTGGTGGCCATCGAGCGCGACGACCGCGCCATCGCCATTCAGGAAGAAATCGCCGCCGCCTATCCGGGACGGCTGGAGATCATCCCCGCCGACGCCCTGGCGGTGGATTGCACCACATTGGGCGAGGCGCCGCGCCGCATTGTCGCCAATCTACCCTACAACATCTCCACCGTTCTGCTGCTGCAATGGCTGCGTCAGGCCACCGCGTTCGAGAGCATGACGCTGATGTTCCAGAAGGAAGTGGTGGACCGTCTGGCCGCTGGGCCGCGCAGCCCCGATTACGGCCGCCTGTCGGTCATCACCCAATGGATTTGCGAAGTTCACCCGCTGTTCAACGTGGACCGCCGCGCCTTCACGCCGCCGCCCGCCGTTGAATCCACCGTGGTCAAGTTGGTCCCGCGCGCCGAGCCTTTGGCGCCGGCCCGCTTCGCCACCATGGAAAAGGTTACCGCCGCCGCGTTCGGCCAGCGCCGCAAGATGCTGCGCTCCAGCCTGAAGGCGTTGGGCAATGCCGACGCCCTGATCGCCGCCGCCGACATTTCACCCACGGCGCGGGCCGAGGAATTGCCGGTGGAAGCATTCTGCGCCCTGGCTCGGGCGGTAGATGACGGGGTGGCAGGTTGAGGTCGCGCCCGCGCTCGGCTATCCTTCGGCCATGAGTTCGGAACCCGCTTCCGCTAAAGGGTCTGCAACAGGCACGCGCGACGGCACGCAGCCGAAGCCGGATGCGCTCGATTGCGATTACCAGCCATTCCAACTGGACGATCTGCTGTGCGGGTTGGAGCCGTTGCCTGATGGCGGCGACCAGTTCACCACCCTGCACCTGCCGTCGCTGGAACCGGCCCTATTGCTGGCCGAAATTGCCCAGCCCTCGCCCATAAATGACGGCGGCTGGACCGCCGAAGCGGCCCCGGTGGAAACGCCCGCCGTCGCCATCGCTCCCACGGAGGCCATGGGGGACGCGCTGGCGACCATGGCCGAAATCCCGGCGCCGGAGCCGGAACCAGAGCCGCAGGCCGAGTCCGCACCAAAGCCCGAGCCCGCCCCCGTGGATCAAGGCGTAGATCAAGGCGAAGCGGCAGAACTGACGGCCATGGTCGATGCCTTGATCGCCGCCTGTCACCCGCTTGGGCTGGCCGGCACCAAGGGCGATGCCCAGTTGCCCGAGCAACTGGACGCCTTGGCGATCCTGCTGTCAGACCCGCCGCCCGCCCAGGACTTCGCCGCCCTTGACGCGCTGTACGCCTGCTGGCCCAAGACGACCCAGAACAGCTCCAGCCGCGCTTTGCTGGCGGTGGCCCATAATCTGTCGCGCAATTTCGGCCTGCCCGACAAATTGCCCATGTCCTCGTCCAAGGCATGGCACATGCTGTCGCCGGTGGTGTTCGAGGACGAACTGGCCCAGCGTCTAATCGACGTGGGCACTTTCATCGCCGATTGGCAAAAGACCCAGCGCACCTTCCTGATCCTGGAATTTAACGAAGTCGAACTGATCGAGTATCTGTTCGAAGCCCTGGACCCCGCCAGCCATGCGGATTTGCTGGTGGGCGTGATGAACTTCAAGGTGCTGTCCAACCGTCGCATGGGCCTGCTGCGCCGCATCCCCAACCGCCTGAAGCGCCAAATCCAGCCCCTACTGCCCGAGCGCAAGGAAGAGGCGTTGGTCATCCTGGCCCACACCAAGGCGCTGCTGGAGCAAGTGGCGACCCCGACGGGCTTCGCCCCCATCGTCGACACCGCCGGCAAGATGTTGGAAGAGTTGGACAAGCTGATGAAAGCCACCGCCGCCGCAGGCGCCCCACCGCCACCCGGCCCACCGGGGGGCGGCTTGGCATTGGGGCGCATGGGGTAGCTAATTAACCCTTCAGCCCGAGCACACGGCCCGCATGGATGGCCGTGCTCATGCCCACCAGCATATCCACCACATCCTCGAAATCCACCATGCGGTCGGTGTTGACGGTGATGTCGAACTGGTTGGCGTCGGACAGCCGGGCGTGGAAGACGTCCCACACGAATTTGCCGCGCCGGTGGTTCAGGTCGTTGGCCTTGACCAATTCCTCTTCATAGCTGCCATGGCCCTGTTCGGCCATGCGCCGGGCGCAGATTTCCGGGGAACCGGTGACGCGGACGCGCAGGGCGCAGCCGTCGGCCAAAATGACATGGGCGCCACGGCCGATGAGCACACCGCCCAGACGGCCCAGGCTCATGACCACCTTGATCAGGGTGTCGCGATAGGCGTCGTGGCCGATATCCTTGCCCGAGAACAGGCGGTACAGCCACATATCCTTGGCCTTGCCCATGCTCTCGTCCAGCATTTGGACGATGGCCGGGTCGTCGTTCAGCCGTTGCGCCACGTCGCGCAGCAATTGCTCGTCATAGAGGGGGACGCCCAGGCGCTGGGCCAAACGGGTGGCGATGATGTCGCCGCCCGAACCGTAATCACGCGACAGGGTGACCACGGGCATCTTGGGTTTGATGAGAGTACCTTCGGGCGGAGGCGCGGCGGCGACCTCAGCCATGGCCGAAATGACGGACAGGATGTTGTAGGTCATGGCTCGCCTCCCTGAGCTACCATCACCCGCACAGTATACACCCACCACCGCCCATACGAAACAACCCGCGGCTCGATGGCGAGCTACGCAGGAAATGCATGCGGTGATGTTGGATTTGTCTGGGGGTGCTCGGCGCCCCGGTTTGGCGGCAGTCAGTGCCTTCCGCCAAGCCGAGGCGCCTCCCCCCTCCCCCCCGGGAGATCGTTAGCGAAGGATGGAACCGCCCCAAGGCGACCCCATCCGACAGCACGTTCCACAGCGGCGAAACCAAAGCCCCCCTTTGCTTCGCAGCCGGGCGTACCCGCTAAAAACCATAATAACTGAAGTGGTAATAGGCACCATCGGGTCATCACCCGAGAGATGGAAAATCAGATCACCTTGCCCTCATTTTCATCCACGATCCCCACTACGCCAGCCAACCAGCCGCGCAACGCACGGCGCTCCATCAACTTGTCTTGGGCCGGGGCCGGCAGGTCTGACAAGGCCAGCACACCCTTGCGGATCAGCACCTCGACAAGGTCCTCCATCACCCGGATAAAGGCCAAATCCGATGACACGAAGGCCCCGCCGCCGGCTTCCATCAGCTCGGGGCAGGTGCGGGCGACGAAGGCGATGAGTTCGGGATGATCGGCGCCCATATGCTCGGCATCGTCTTCCAACGGCACCTCGGACAGGGCGACGATCTGGCCGTCGGGATCGCGGGCGACGAAGGGCATGGAGCAGACCTCAATTGTTCCGCCCCAACCATAACAAGCGGCCCCGGCAAGGGAAACCCCCTCGGCCTGAACCGAGGAGGTTGATAGGCTTAGCTGCGCTCGACCGACGCTTCCTGGCGTCTTCGCGAGGCCATACGGCGCAGATGGCGGGTGCGGCGGAGGCGGCTGATGTGAATTTCCTCCACCACCTTGAGCCGCTTTTCCACCACAAGCACCTCTTCCAATACCGACACCACCAAGGTGTCGCCGTCCTGGCGGTCGGGCACCGGGCCGGTCACAAAGCGGTCCACCGGCACCCGGCGAACTATCACTTCCTCAGACTCCACATCCGCTTCCACCGGGACGTCTTCCTCGTGGGTGGCCAGTTTTACCCGGACAACCCCGGTCTCGCGGCGGCGTTTTTCCACCACCAGCTGGTCCTCGACCACCGGGATGCGCTGCTCGGCCATGTGCGGTGCCCTCAGCGGTGCGGCCGGGGCTCGCCGCCCGGCAGGCGGTCCACGTCCACTTCGGTGCGGCGCACGGTGTCTTTCACATTCTCTTCGCGCTCTTCACCCTCCTTGCGCACGCGGACTTCCTCAACCACCCGAGCCTTCTTGCCGACCACCGCTTCCTCGCCCATTTCGCGGGCTTCGATGGTGCGTTCTTGGAAGGCGCGGTCGGCGTCGCTAACCGGGCGGTCCACCGGCATGCGTTCCACGTGGACCCGTTCCTGCTGCAGATGGACGTTGGCTTCCACCGGCCTTTCCGTCACGTGGGTGTGGACACGGACGCCGCCCGTCTCCACCGCCTTCTTGCCGACCACCAATTCTTCCTGGGTGACAGGGATGGCTTCGCCTTCGGCAGCAGCCCGGCCACTCCAGCCCTGTTGGCGCCACTTAGCCGATTCCGTGTGTACGTCCAGGGGGCTGTGACGGTTCATGATGTCGGCGGCGGCTTGGGCCTGCATATCGTCGGCCTTGACCACCACCAGGGTGTGACCGCGCCGGACGCCTTCGGCGTAGACCTGGGCTTCCTCTTCGGGAATACCCAAACCAATCAGACCGCCGATCAATCCACCGGCCACCGCCCCGCCCGCTGCGCCAGCGAGACCGGCGGCAATGGGACCGGCGGCGATGATGGGGCCGACGCCGGGGATGGCCAACGCGCCAACGCCGACCAGAACGCCGCCGATGCCACCCAGCACGGCACCGATGCCAGCCCCGGTGGCGAGCCCTTCGGCGCCCTTGGTTTCGCCCTTGTCCTCGCCAGTTGTGCCGGACTCACCGGAGCGGTCATCCTTGGCAACCAAACTGATGTCTTCCCGCCGCATGCCGGATGACGTCAACTCGGTTACTACCTGCTGGGCCTCATTCGGGGTCGAGAAAAGTCCGACAACGGTCTTAGCCATTCCACTCTCCTAGTCGGTCTTGGGTTACGTCAGCCACAGGACAGCACCAAGCGCAGCCGCCGCCACGGCGATCCCAGCGGCCATGGCGGCCCAGGGAATGCGGCGGGCGGGGCGTTCATAAACACCGGCGGCACCGCGTTGCGGACCGGGAGAACCGGAGGAATTTGGCCGGGGGGGACGCTGCTCGCCCATACTCGCTCTCCTTATGGCCGATGAATGCACTGTCACAAGGATAACCGGACAGCCTTTGGCGCGGTTTCCGCGATGCGGCGAGAGCGTCCGGCATAGACCGATGGTGCAGCGGTGACAGGACGGAACTGGGCACTAGATGGAGAGGGTTTTAATTGGCCAAACTGTGGTCACCCCGGACAAGAATTTTGTCTCCGTGGTTCAATTAAGGCGCCTGCCAGAGAATAGGTGGCTGTTTTCAAAAGAATTTGTCATCCCGAGCGTATGCGAGGGATCTCATCCTGGCATGGCATCGGCCAGTGCGAACTCCCCAACCGTTGTGCCAGGATGAGATCCCTCACGTTCGTTCGGGATGACAGCGGAGGGAAACGGCTGCTGCTTTCAAATCAAACCGGACAGCCGTGGTTCTGCGGGATGACGAAGGGGGGAGCGGAAGCGGAAGCGCAAAAGGCCCGCCGCTTTTCAGCGACGGGCCTTTTTTCGCGGACCGAAGTCCGGAAGCTTAGTGGAACTTGCGGGGCAAGTCCTGGATGGCGCTGTCGACCAAAGCGGCCTTCTGCACATCCGACAGAGACTGGGACATCACCGAGCGGGCGGCGTTGACGGCAACGTCAACCGCAAGGTTCTGAACTTCCTTGAGGGCTTGGCCCTCAGCCATGGAAATCCGCTCCAGCGCCTGGTTCTCGCGGCGCTTGAGGGCCTCTTCCAAATCCTTGGCCGCCTGCTTGGACAGACGCTCGGCCTCGGCCTTGGCGTGGGCGATGATCTCCTCGGCTTCCTTCATGGCGTCACGTTGCTTGCGCTGGAAGGTCGCCAGCAATTCCTGG
>JACMLB010000213.1 GCA_014379805.1 Rhodospirillales bacterium
ATTCGAAGGGCTGCCAAAGCACGCCAAGATGACCGCCACCTGCGGCGTAACTGCCGATGACGCTGACGATGGTGACCACGATGCCGATGATCGCGAACATTCACTTCCCCTGTTGCGGTCCAGAATGGACCAGACTCGTCATCAGATCGTTCCGGAGGATGCTATAATTCCTTCGCTATGTCGCGAGTCAACTGCGTCTGCGGTGGAAAAAGTTGAGCTTTGGCGACGCACAGGCTGTTTTACGCATGGTGGCATTTGACCCAGGACACCAATCCTTATTAATCTCTGGCTACTGTCCCTTCCGCTTTCAGCCGAGCGTGCCAATGTCCCTTGACCAGCGTTCCTTCCGTAAGGCTCTGGGTTGTTTTGCCACGGGTGTTACCGTCGTCACCACCCTGCACCCTGAAACCAAAGCGCCGTGCGGCGTAACCGTGAGCGCGTTCTCGTCGCTTTCGCTTGAACCGCCGCTGGTGCTGTTCTGCCTGGGCCTTAAGACGTCTAGCATCGATTCTTTTAAGAACTTTGGCACCTTCGGCATCAACGTGCTGTCGGAAACCCAGCGCGACCTGTCCATCCGCTTCGCCAGCCGGTCCGAGGATAAATGGGCCGATGTGGCGTGGGAGCCGGGCGTGTCCGGTGTTCCGCTGCTGACCGGCTGCATCGCCAGCCTGGAATGCAAGCTGGTGAACACGGTGGTCGGTGGCGACCATCTGATCCTGATCGGCGAGGTCCAGCACCTGACCCATCAGGAAGGCGGCTCGCCGCTGGTTTACTTCCGTGGCGCCTATATGGATTACGGCCCCCCGCCGCCGGTGGGCAAGGCCTAAGGAACAGGGCGCCTGCGAGGAGAGCCGTTGGGACTAGGTGTGTTCCAACAATAGTAAGGCAGCTCTGTCGGGAGGCCTTAGGGGCGCCAACAAGCGAGTGTGCGATGGCGCCGACAGCCAATAGGCGCGTCAGCATCCTTCATGCTAGTGTGCTGTTCCACTTCGGCTTTTGACGGATGAGCACATGGGCAAGGCACCTCTCACGCTTACCCAGATGGATACCGGTGTCACGTTCTATCACCAGAACGATGAAAGAGCGTTTTTTGAGTGGTTGACGCGCGTTCCGTGTGTAGAGAACTGCGTCGGCGAAGGTGCCCAGGGTTTAGTGGTGTATCTCAAGCGTGCGCCTCGAAAGGATGAACTGCGCGAACTGCTCGCATTTTGCCAACGCTATGGCGTTGACATGAGACAGATGGCGAAATTCGAAACCGCACGAAATCGAGAGTGGTTTCGGGACCCAAAAAAATATTGGTATCACGCGGTTTTTGGAGAGTGCCTGTAAAACTAGGTCCCGAACAATCTGTCACCCATTGAAGTAGAGGATGTCCTCAACGTCAATTGGCGCCTGCTCCAGCCGCATTGCCGGGGTTACAATCTCAGAAGATTTTTTCGGCAATTGTGGTTCCGCCGCATCCATCATCTGACTGCGGCGAATGGCTCTCGGCGTCACCTCTTCCGTTGGGAATGAGTGAGGCTCCTGCTCAGGTTGCCACACCTAGTCCCAACGGCTGCCCGCGAGGCGCCCTGTTTCATTCGCCGCCGGTCGCGGTGGAGCCCAATAGGCGGGCCGGATAGCCGGCCTGATTGAGGGCGTCGATCATGGCGCGCAGATGGGCGGTGTCGGTGGCTTCCACCACCACATCCAGTTCGGCGTATTTCACCGGCACGTCCTGGAACAGGCGCTGGTGATAGATTTCCAGGATGTTGCCGCCATTGGCTCCGATCAGGCTGGAGACCTTGGCGAGCGTGCCGGGAGCATCGGAAATTTCGATGCGCAGCCGGGCGAGGCGACCGGCGCGCACCAGCCCGCGCATGAGGATGGACGCGAGCAGGCGGTTGTCGATGTTGCCGCCCGAGATGACCATGCCCACCTTCTTGCCGCGGAACCGCTCGGGCTCGGCCAACATGGCGGCCAGGGGCGCGGCGCCGGCGCCTTCGACCACCAGCTTTTCGCGTTCCACCAGCAATTCCACGGCGTGCTCGATGCCGGCTTCACCCACCGACACCACGTCGTCCACCCATTGGTCGATGAGGGGCCGCGTCAATCCGCCGGGCCGCTTGACTGCGATGCCTTCGGCCAGGGTTTGCAGCGAGGCCTGAGGGAAGTCGTGCAGCGCCGGCTTGCGCACCATGGTGGCGTAGGCCACCGCCTGGACGCCGATGATTTGGATGGCGGGTGACAGCGTCTTGGCGGCAATGGCAACGCCCGAGGCCAAGCCGCCGCCGCCCACCGGCACCACCAGCATGTCCAGATCGGGATGGTCGGTTAGCATCTCCAGCCCGACGGTGCCTTGGCCGGCGATGATATGGGCGTCGTCATAGGGATGGATGAAGGTCAGGCCGTGGTCTTGGGCAAGGCTGCGGGCATGAGTCTCGGCCTCGGTCAGATTGTCGCCCTCAAGCACCACCTTGGCCCCCAGCGCCTCGGTACGCTCTACCTTGGTGAAGGGGGTGGAACGGGGCATGACGATGGTGGCGGCGATGCCTAAGCGGCGCGCGTGCAGGCCAACGCCTTGGGCATGGTTGCCGGCGGACATGGCGATGACGCCTTGCTGGCGTTCATCTTCGTTCAAGGCCAGCAGGCGGACCAAAGCGCCGCGCGCCTTGAACGACCCCGACAGCTGGAGGTTTTCCAGCTTCAGCACCAATTGGTCGGCGGATAATATTTCGGCCAAGACTGGGGCGCTGACTGAAGGCGTGCGCACCACGGCCCCGGCGATGGAAACAGCAGCCGACTGAATGTCGGCCAGGGTGATGCTCAATATCCCGGCTCCAACCGCAACACCGCCTTGGTTTCCGCGCGCCGGTCGAGCACCAGCCCCTGATTGGCGCGCCATGCGCCCATCATATCGTCGTAGTGGCGCGACAACGGGTTGCCGGACTGGCCGGTGGCGATGACGAACCGGCTTTTGGATAGATCGGCAAGGTCATACACCACCCGCAACCCCGCACCGTGAATATGGCGGAAGCTCTTTGGGAGATAGGTGCCGCGGTTGACGGTGAAATCATCGCCATCGCTGGGGATTTCCGCATTGGCGAACTTGCCGATCAGCGGGATATGGCTCAGCACCGGATTGTCGAACACCGCCACATGCTCGGTGCCCCATTTCCATTCGGCTATGGCGGCGCCATGACGGGCGGTCAGCGCCGCCACCGCCCGTTCCAGCGCCCGTGCGCTTTGCTGTTCGCAGGATTCCGCCTCCGTGGTGCTGACGTCGTCGCACCAATGGCGGCGGCTGGTCAGCACATTGGCCAGCACATAAGGCCGCACGGCCTGGAAGGATTTGAAGTCGTCGCCCAATTCGTCGGCGAAGATGCCGCGCCACAATTCATCTTGCCAAGCGGCGAAGATCAACGGCTCTGAGCGGTCCCGTGAGGCGCGTCCGTCCCAGGCGGCAACCAGACGGGCAGCTTCCAGGGCGCGGGCATCGGTGGAGTCGGGCGCGCCCAACAGCTCTTTCAACTCGACCGCCGCCAGGGACAACTGGTCCAGCTGCATGGTGGCCATGTCATCCATGGTCAGGCCCTTCTTGGCATCGATCATGTCGCCGATGCGCTGAGCGCGGAAGGCCTCGGGCCACGCATTGGCGATAGAGTAGGGATAGCGTTCCGGGGTCACCTTGTTGTTGGCGTTGACCAGCTTGCCCGATTTGGGGTTCTGCTGGCTGGGCATCTTGTCGGCGGGAATCCAACCGGCCCAATCACCTTCGCTGGTCCAGCCCCGCGCCGGCACGCTGCCGTCACCGCTTTTGCGCAGCGGCACCCGGCCGGCGGTGGCGAAGGCGATGGTGCCTGCGGTGTCGGCGAAGGCCATATTCTGGACCGGGCTATGGAAGTCCTTCAGCGCGGTGGTGAAGCTGCGCCAATCGATGGCGCGATTGATCTTATGGAAGGCCTGGGCGGTTAGGTCCTCGGCCTCCAGCGCGGTGGAACGGAAGGCGATGACCTCGCCCGGCTTGACCAAATCCTTCGCCGTCAAATCCGAAATCACCGGCCCGTGGCGGGTGGTGCGCACGGCCAGCGTTTCATCGGCGGCCCCCTTGACGTGGATCACCTCGTCACGGCGGATGAAGCGTTCGGCGCCTAGCGGTGTCTGGTAGGTGTCCGCGTCCACCTGTTTTTCTACGAACAGATCGACCGTGTCCGCATGGGTAGTGGTGGTGCCCCAGGCGATGCGACCGTTGTGGCCGATCAGGTGGAACGGCACGCCGGGGATGGTGGCGCCGGCCAGACTCAAGCCGGGGGCGTCCACCGACATGAGATACCACAGCACCGGCGCCTGGAACCCCAGATGGGGATCGTTGGCAAGCAGCGGCTTGCCGCTGGCAGTACGGCTGCCCGCCACAGCCCAGACATTAGAGGCCAGACGCGGCTCCGCCATTTCGGGGATGGCGGCCAGCACGGCGTCGGCGGTGGCAGCGGCCAGGGTGACCGGGGCGTCCTCGGGGTAATTGGGCCACAGATCGCCCAGGCGACGGGGTTCCATACGTCCGGCCAGCTTTGCCTTCAATACCTCGTCGCGCCAATTATTGGTCAGTTGCAACGACATCAGCCGCCCCCAAACCAATGAGTCGGCGGGGACCCAAGGTTCGGGGTGGGCGCCCAGGGCGACGAATTCGGGCGGCAGGCGATGTTTATGGTCACGCATCCAGGCGTTCACGCCATCCGCATAGGCTTCCAGCGCCTCGCGCGTCGGCTTGTCCAACCTCTCCACACTGGCCTGGGCCAGCCGGTAGATGCCCAGCGTGCGCATGAAGCGGTCATTGCCAAGGCCCTTCTCGCCGATGAGTTCGGCGAGGCGGCCGGCACCGACGCGCCGCTGCATCTCCATCTGCCACATGCGGTCCTGGGCGTGGACCCAACCCATGGAGAAATAGGCGTCGCGGGCCGAGCGGGCGGTGATGCGGGGAACACCGGCATGGTCGCGCGCCACCTGCACGGGCAGTTCCAGACCCTTGATGGGAATGCGCCCCTCGATGCGCGGCAGCGAGCTCATCAGCCAGACGAAGCACGTGGCCGAAACCACCAGCACGGTCAGACCCAGCCCGTTGACGAGCTTGGACCGCAGGCTCATTTCACCGCCAAAGAACAGCGTCGGCTCCACGGGGAGCGCGCGGTCGTCGACTTCGAGCGAGGGGTCCTGCACAGTGTTCTCCGATGCCGTAAGGGGGATGGCGGCGGCGGGTGATGGAATGTGGTAGTCCGAAGGTTCCGCGCGCGCAAGTCTCTTGAAGCAAATGACCGCTGCATTTTCCTTAAGTCGCGCATGTGCTATAGGAAATGCAGCAACACAACCCTGACGAGGACCCGATGATCGGAAAGCTGAACCACGTGGCCATTGCCGTCCCCGACCTCGAGGCGGCCACCAAACTTTACCGCGACACCCTGGGCGCCAAAGTTTCCGCTCCGGTTCCCCAGCCTGCTCATGGCGTCACCGTGGTCTTCGTCGAATTGCCCAACACCAAGGTCGAATTGCTGTACCCGTTGGGTGAAAAGTCCACCATCGCTGGTTTCTTGGAAAAGAACCCGTCCGGCGGCATTCACCACATCTGCTACGAAGTCGCCGACATTTATGCGGCGCGCGAGCAGTTGAAGGCGCAAGGCGCGCGCGTGCTGGGTGATGGTGAACCCAAGATCGGCGCCCATGACAAGCCGGTGCTGTTCCTGCACCCCAAGGATTTCTGCGGTACACTGGTCGAGCTGGAACAAGCCTAATCAGGGAGGGGCGATATGAGCTGGTATTGCGATGTCGCCCCCGGCCATCCTTTCCACGGCCCATACCACGACTGCGAATACGGCGTTCCCATCGCGGATGAACAAGCGCTGTTCGAGCGGCTGGCGCTGGAGATTTTCCAGGCCGGCCTGTCCTGGCTGATCGTCCTTAAGAAGCGCGACGCCCTGGTGGCGGCGTTCGACGGCTTCGAGGTGGACCGGGTTGCCCTTTACGGTGCCGCTGAGCGGGACCGTCTGATGGGGGACGCCTGCATCATCCGCAATGGCCGCAAGATCGACGCGGTGATTGAGAATGCGCGCCGGCTACAGGCCTTGCGCGGCAGTCACGGCTCGTTTTCCGCCTGGATAAGGCAGCATCACCCGCGCGCCAAGGACGACTGGGTCAAGCTGTTCAAGCAGACCTTCGTCTTCATGGGCGTCGAGGTGGTGAACGAATTCCTGATGAGCATCGGTTTTTTGCCCGGCGCCCATCGCGAAGATTGCCCGGCCTTCGCCCGCATCCTGCCGCTTCAGCCGGCATGGCTGGACGAATCGAAGCCCTGAAATGCAAAATGGCAAGACCATTGCTGATCTTGCCATCCCTGCGTCTCCCGCGCCTTACGACCGAAGCCGTCGGCGACTCCTCCCTAAACTTGAGCCGCTTCCTAAGGTGTCTTTTCGATCTTCCCTAGGTCCCGTATTGGGCGTGAAAAGAACTTTACGCAATTTCCTAACGCGCGTCACTATCTTTTTTTGTCAAAGTTTCGTGAACGGTGGATAACCTTGAAGACGGATGCATCATCAGGCACGCTTGAGACGTGCATCCCCAGAAGGGACAACCCAATGCCTCGCCGTCTCGCCCTGGTCACCGCCGCCGCTCTGTTGGGATTTGCGCTTCCGGCTTATTCCCAAACCGAGCCATTGCGCATCACCATTACCAAGGTCGATTGCTCGCGTCTGGTGCGCCACACGCCCTCTGCCGACGTGGCTTACAAGCCGGGCGAGGGAGTGAATGGCCGCAAGGTCGCTCCGGCCGATGTGCCGGGCAGCGGTGCCGAGGCCCTGCCGAACCTGCTGCCCGACGTACTGGAAATCCCTTTGACGGTGAAGCCGTTATCAGGCGCGGCCTATGCGACCCGTGGCCTGGGCGATTCGACCATGAACGTGGGCACCGTGCGTTACGACATCGCGCGGAACAGCTTTACCTTTAATGGCCAGCCGTTGGGTGGGGCCGAACAGCACGAACTGGCCCAGGCCTGCGCCAAGCGGGGCGTGCGTTAATACACGCCCGCCCGCTTGTCATCCCCCCACGCATTGCCTAAAGTCTGTCCGTTGAACGGGGCGACACTCGCCGCCCCGCGATTTTTCATTTCCCGAGGATGTCCATGCGCCGCTCCACCTATTTCCTGCCGACCCTCAAGGAGACCCCGGCTGAGGCGCAGATCGCCTCGCACCGTCTGATGCTGCGGGCCGGCATGATCCGCCAGTCGGCGTCCGGCATCTATACGTGGCTGCCCCTGGGCTGGCGGGTGCTGAAGAAGATCGAGCAGATCGTGCGCGAGGAGCAGGACGCCGCCGGTGCGCAGGAATTGCTGATGCCGACCATCCAATCGGCGGACATTTGGAAGGAAAGCGGG
>JACMLB010000214.1 GCA_014379805.1 Rhodospirillales bacterium
CCCACGCCCGCGCCGCCTCGATGGTGGCGTTAAGCGCCAGCAAATTGGTCTGGCTGGCAATGTCCTGGATCAGACTGACCACGTCGCCAATGCGATCGGCTGCGGTGACGAGACTTTCCACTGTGGCATTGGTTTTTTCCACCTCGCTGACCGCGTTGCGCGCCATGGTAATGGATTGGTCGATGAAGCGGTTGACCTCGCGCACCGAGGCCGACAGTTCCTCGGCCGCCGCCGCCACGGTTTCCACATTGCCGGTGACCTCGCCGGCACTCCCGGCGGCAGCCCCGGCCTTGCCGCTGACGTCGTCGATCATCCCATCCAGCCGCTCGGCGGCCACCCGCGCGCCCGAGGCCGATTGCGACAACGTTTCCACCACACGCCCCACATCGGTCTGAAGGCTGGCAGCAAGGCGGTCCATCTCGGCCTTGCGGGATTCGCGTGACTGGCCGGCAAGGCGATCACGTTCGGACGCGGCCCGTTTGACCTCTTCATGGGCACCGCGTGCTTCGACCACAGCCGCTTCCGACGCGGCAAAGGTGGCGATCAACTTCCACGCCACCCAACAAAGGACGCCGGTCTGCAACACCAGGATGACCGCGTGCAGCACGACCCGGAAGAACGAGCCGCCGCCGGGGAAAACCGCCGCCGGATAGGCGAAGTTCAGCAGCAGATGGTGCACCGCCACCGTTGCAGCGGCCACCAACAAGGTGCGCCAGTCACAGAACGCCGTCAGCATGGCGAGGGCGGCGAAGAAATACATGTGCATATCGATCTGCCAGGGATGGCCCTCGAACACCAGCACCAGCAAAGCCACCATGCCGTTCAGCGCCACCGCGATCACGTAGCGCGCAGCCTCACCCGCCGGCCCGGCCTTCCACGCCAGAGTGGCCGCGGCCGCCAGTATCAGGGCTCCCAACCCTGGCATCACCCACTGGCCTGAAACCAGCGCCCCCGTGGCCGCGATCAGCGGCACGTGCAGCCACAGATAAGCCACCATGAAACGGCTGACCGCCGCACGAATGTTGGTAATCTGTTCCATATCCCCCTCCAGTCAACGCAGGCATTCGCCCTTATCCGGCGCGCGCACAACCATCCACGCGCCGGTTCTAAAAAGATTTTCGGTGAAGTCGGGATCGGCCGAGCGGGCGACCACAATGCCGGGAAACGCACCGATGCCCAGAATGGACTCAGCCCCGGCGGCAACCACGCCAGCAAAAGCGGCAGCGCCGGAGGTGGCTGGCGAATAGACAACAGCCACTGGAGAACCGGCACGCGGCCATGCGGTCAGCGCGCCTATCCAGACGACACTGAACGCCAGCAGCAATAGGGCTGGCAGATAGACCTTTCCCCGCGCCACTGCACCGCTCCCCCTGTTTCCATTAGGATAACAGCATTTGCGCAGAAGGAGAGTTTATCGGGAGGATACTCCATCCAATACTTTAGTAGTAGATCGTTCCGCACAGGGGCGACGGCTAAGGCTGCGGCGTGGACGCAAGTCGGCCAATATTCTTCAACGACTCGCGCCAATAATCACACCGGCAACAGCGTCAACAATGGCATTGCCCACGTTCAGATTCTCGGACAGCCATTTCCCCAGAACATGGGGCGCGCCTGGGATTGGGACGTGCCTCGCCGTCTTGGCATTGACCGCATTGTCCAAAATTGTGCGCGCGACGTCGCTGGGGACAACCGGGTCGTGCTCGGGCGTTACGATCAGCAGGTTCCCGTTAAAGTCTCGCAAATCCCGATCACAGCGCGCCTCGCGCCAACTGTCGGGACGGCGGATGCAAGCCGAAAATTCGGGGCCGAACGGCATTGGGATGGCATCATCGCAATAGATGGCGGGGGAAAATAAAATAACATTTTCAACGGAAAAGGCGGGATTGGGCAGCATACTAATGGCGACCTGACCACTCATGCTAAATCCGATTAGGCTTATGCCTTCATCCACGCCAAGATAATGGATGGCGCTTTGCGCCTCCTCTATTCTCTTGAGTATGCTTCCTTCGCAGTTACGAGTGCTTTCCCCGTGGCCGGAAAAATCCATGCTCAAGGATGGCACGCCTCTCTCAAGAAGAGAGGAGCACAGGAAATCAGTGCGCGTCCTGTCGGCTTGTCCCGCGCCATGCATAACCAACACCGCCGGCTTTTGGCCACCGGCAGCGTATCGGGACGCAACGATTGTCTCGCGTCCCGATGTGAATGTGACGGTTGTTTTCATGTCAGATGATGCAGCGTGATTTCGAGTTTTCTTTGTATTGAACGGACTTCCTCAAATCATCGGCAACGATGACACGCGACAGCCAGCGTGCGTTCTCGCCATACAAAGGCTTGTACGCGTCCCGAGAATGAGCGCACCGCAAATTATCCACGTATAGGCAGTCACCGCCATTCAAGACGGTGGAAACGCTCGCGGCCTGCAAGCCTTCCACAAGTATGCTGATGGCCCGCTGTACGTCACCGCTGTAATCATTAAGATTAATGTTGCAAACATTAATCTTCATGAAGGGGTCTTCCCGACTTCCAAACAATATAGGCATAAGACCAAACCGCCCGGGGCCGTCAACGCCATGTATGGCGTTCGCACCAATCTTGAACCTGGGCTGGAAAAGAATGTCTTTTGCCTCATCATCAAGCTTGACCGAGCGCAACGGCGCGATAGATGTGGCGGCGCGCTCCAAATTTTTCATGCAGGTAAGCCCAAGGTAGTCAGACATGCATGGATGGAAGCAATCTTCCGTATGCAGGTCGAACTTATAAGTTGAACCACCACTGTAGTTATGAACGTCAGCCTGGTCTTTCAAGGGAATAAGATTGGTAAAAAGACGACCATTTCTCTGTGACTTGAAGCTCACCACCTCGCCAAGAAGCGATGCATACAGGCCATGCAACATATGCAGACGATTCAACTTAAAATCTGGCTCAAGCTCAGGTGGCGTCAATGGCGTTGGCCCAATGTCACTAGCGCTTACAGGATTATTGGAAATCTTAAGAGCGATGCTGGACTCGAAGCGCTTAAAGTTATGGAATTGCTGCCGAATCGACCTTGGAAGGTCATGGCTGATCAAGGGTGCGTTATCTAAAAAACAGTTCTCCTCATGAAGTTCAGCGTGAGAGGTAATTTCATCAAGCAACTCGGAGACGGCGCGCCTCTCTGTCTCGGACAGGCTAACCTCCTGAATTACGCGAACGTCAATAGACATTGCCCCTCCGCGAGAAAAATTCGTCCAGATACAGTGTTATCCATCTATTAGGATGGTAGCAGAGGGCATTGTCACCTGAAAAGTTTAATCAGACGGTCTATACTCCACTCTTGCTTAGACGCATGAAATCCCGGTGCCGCCCAGGCCGCAATAGCCGTTGGGGTTTTTCGCCAGATATTGCTGGTGATGGGGCTCTGCGTAATAGAAAGGCGGCGCGTCGAGGATTTCCGTGGTGATGAGGCCATAATCAGCCTCCTCCAGCCGGGCCTGGAAACGCGCACGTGAGGCCAGCGCGGCCTCCCGTTGTTCCGGCGAAAATACATACAGGCCGGAGCGGTACTGAGTCCCCACATCATTGCCCTGGCGCATGCCCTGAGTGGGGTCATGACTTTCCCAGAACACGGTCAGCAAATCGCCATAGCTGATGATGCCGGGATGAAACACCACCAGCACCGCCTCGGTATGGCCAGTGCGGCCGCTGCAGACCTCGTCATAGCTGGGATTGGCGGTGAAGCCGGCCACATAGCCCACGGCGGTGGTGTGGATGCCCGGCAACGTCCAGAACTTGCGCTCTGCGCCCCAGAAGCAGCCCATGGCGAAGATCGCCCGTTCGGTGTCGGCGGGGAACGGCGGCACCAGGGCGGTGCCCAGAACGACGTGGACCTCGGGCACCGGCATGGGATCGGCGCGGCCAGGAAGGGCATCGGCGCGGGTGACCATTTGCGTCTTGCTGGAACCGAACAGGGACATGGCGACCTCCTTCTCGTGCCGGATGCACTGGGGGGAGATAAGCCATCCGGGACCTTCGCGCCAGCCCATGCTTGGCGTAAATTCTTGGGCTCCACCAGGGAGGTCGGCCATGAACACGCCTCGCTTCGTCTTCGCATTGCTACTGCCCCTCAGCGCCGCCGCCTGCGCGTCCAGCGGCGACGTGTCGCGACTCAAAACCGAGGTGGCACAGATGCGCGCCGACCTCACCCAAACCCAGTCCCAAGTGGCCGTCAACCAGCAGGCGGCAACGCAGGCGCAACAGAGTGCCGCCATGGCCGAACAACAGGCGTCTCTTGCCAATGAACGCGCCGAAAGCATCTATAATCGCAGCCTGCGCAAGTAGCCTGCTGCTGGCCTTGGCCGGGCCGGCCAGGGCCGAAGACGGCGCCGTCCTCATGGCCGAGATGCACCGGGTGCAGGCGGGCGAGAACCTGCTCGACCTCGCCCGTTCCAGCGACTTGGGCTATGTGGAGCTGATGGCCGCCAATCCCGGCGCCGATCCATGGCTGCCACGTGCGGGCGGCGAAATCCTGCTGCCCACCTCGCATCTGCCGCCCTCGGGATTCGAGCGGGCGCCGCTGGTGGCCAATCTGGGAGACATGCGGCTGTACTGGCGCGGCCCCGATGGCACGATGGATAGCTTTCCCATGGGCATCGGCCAGGACGGATGGGGTCTGCAACCAACCCTGACTCGCGTCGTCGGCAAGCGCCACAACCCGGTCTGGGTCCCACCGCCCTCGATCCGCGCCGAGAAACCCTATCTGCCCGAACGCATACCTCCCGGCCCCGACAACCCGTTGGGGGAATACAGCCTGGACCTCGCCTTGGGCTTGGTGCGCATCCACGGCACCAATCTGCCCGACGGCGTGGGCCGCCGGGTCAGTCACGGCTGCCTGCGGCTTTACCCCGAAGACATCGCCAAGCTGTTCCCGCAGGTCGCCATGGGCACGCCGGTTATGATCGTGGACGAACCCATCAAGCTGGCTTGGCTGGACGGCGAATTGTGGCTGGAAATCCACCCCACCCCTGCCATGGCCGACGCCATCGAATCCCGCCGCCCAGCCGAGGCGCCGCCCGTCCCCGATCTTGAAGCGCGCGTCACCGCCCTGGCCGGCGAGCACGGCCCCAGGCTGGATTGGAAAGTGGTGGGTTGGGCCGAGACTCACCGCCTGGGCGTGCCGGTCCGCATCACGCGCCCTACGGCGGGCGAGCCGTTGGCGTTAAGGCCTCAATAGCCTTCCGAAACATTTCCATTCGCGAACGCTTGACAGCCCGCGCGGAGCCCTTTATATCGACGCCTCTCGCACGGTGAGGCGGGGTAGCTCAGCTGGTTAGAGCACGGGAATCATAATCCTGGGGTCGGCGGTTCAAGTCCGTCTCCCGCTACCAACCGCGCGATAGTGAAAAGCCCTTGGAAACTGCGGTTTCCAGGGGCTTTTTCCTTTTGTTCTCATGGCGCATGCGCGCTTGGTAAATTTGGCGGATTTGCGCCATTTAGCTGGATTGGTTTTTAGTGGGCGGCGCATGGATGGCGCATGAAAGCACATGGTGTTTTCGGATTGTTCCGCACACCTTAGCCGATGATGGACGCCTGGGCGGCGCGGGCAATGGCTTGGTCGGAGGTGGGATCGGACCATAGGTGGCCATAGGTATCTTGGG
Organism: Rhodospirillales bacterium; assembly: GCA_014379805.1. GTDB lineage: Bacteria > Pseudomonadota > Alphaproteobacteria > Rhodospirillales > Magnetospirillaceae > Magnetospirillum. The sequence goes on from JACMLB010000214.1 coordinate 5,634, forward strand.
TGAATTGGTAAGACGCATGCCCCGCCCACTTCGTCACCTGCTTGGGGCTGGCGCCTTGCTCGATCCACATAGACACGGCGGCATGGCGGAGCGTGTGCAGGGCGAAATATGGGCGGGCCTTCTTTTTCCCGTCCTCGCCTTCCACCCAGTCCACCAGATCGGCGGCGGCCATGAGCGGCACCCAGATGCGGTTGTAGATGTTGTGATAGTTCTGCGGCTTCCCGCCAGCGCCTCGGGACCCGCCGCTGGTGGGGAAGACCAGCCCCAGTTCGGACGGCGGCGCCACCATCAACCAGCGCTTCAGGGCCTGGACGGTGGTGGGTGGGATAGTGACGGTGCGGTAGCCGTTTTTGGTTTTTACCGGGCCGATGATTTGCCAGTCGTCCGCGCGCTGGGTCACCCGCAAGGTGGACTCGTTGAGGAATAGATTGCGGCGGGGCAGTCCGCGAAGTTCCGAAGCGCGCAGGCCGGCGAACATCAACACGGACACCATAGCTTCCGCCTGTCCGGTCTCGTCAAAGGTGCGAGATGCTTCGTAGAGCGCGCGTAATTGCTCCTTGGGCGGAATATCCACTTCGCTATCGTCGGTACGGTCCGCGCCCTTGGTGCGGATAGTCACCGCATCCGAGGGATTGGCGGCCATCCATCCGGCGCCCTGGGCAAACTTCATGATCTGGCGGAACATGGCATAGACGCGCGTTGCCATGGCGTCGGAAACCCCCGCCTCAAGGGCGCGGCCATAGCGGGTGCATTCGGGGCCGGACAGCTTGGACAGTTTGCAGCTGGAAATCTCGTAGGGCTTCAGGTGGTGCTCCACCTGACGGGCGTAGGATTCCATAGTGGACCGCTCGCGCTTCCCCGCAGACACCAGCGACTGGAAGTCGGCCAGGAATGCCTTGGCCGCATCCATAACGTCCCGACTGTTCTTGTCCGGGGTGTGAACGCCAGCAGCGAGCTGACCCTCCACACGGACACGTTCAGCGTCCGCGTCGGCCTTCCTGGCGAACTGCTTACGGTGCCGCTTGCCCGCCGCGTCCTGATAGGTCAGGACGAACGCGGTTCGTTTCTCGCCTTTAGGCGTCACCCAGGGGCGCTTGGAAACCGTCGCCATTTACAAACGCTCCTATTCAGTCCTTTAGATATGCCTCTGTGCGATGGCACATGACGCCTTCGACCAATTCCGCGCTCGTCTGATCGACGATGATTTTGGTGTGCGGATTGCCGTTCTCGTTCAACCATTTAACGAGAGGTTCTACCGCTTCGCGGAAGCTGTCCATCTTGTCGGTAAGGTCAGATCGTGAAGCCATGTCTGTTACCTCCAAGTTGCGGGGCTAATCTTCAGTTTTTGCTTCAGTCACTCCGCCGCCTGTTCCGGGATGCCGAAGTGCTGGCGCAAGACGGACTTGCGGGCAGTGACGCCAAGGCCGGGCTCGTTTTTGATCGCGGGGTTTTTCTTGCGCAGCATGTTGTAGACCTGGGTTCTGCTGAGGCCGGTGAATTCGGCGATGGCCTGGGCGCCAAGCAACAAGTCTTCGGCGATGGTCTTAGCCATGGCGGTTCCCCTCGATCATCGGCCAGCCGTAATTGGCGAACTGGCCGGTTTCTGCATCGACCCAGGCCGCATACATTTCTTCCGGCTCGAAGCGGTAGGCGCGGCCATCCTTGGCGGTGATGATGTCGCCGCGAAAAAACGGGGGCAGCTTCTGGCTGGTGGACGTCAGGTGCGCCATCCACGATTCTTGTTCGGCCTCCGGCTTACTGGGATCATCGTTCTTCGGATCATCCCCAGCGAACTGCCCAGTCTCGGATCTCCAGAGGGCGTGGAAATCTCCTTTGTCGATGACCCGGCTAATCGCCTCGCGCAACGCGTTGGCTTCGGCGATGGAGAGGTCCATGTAAATCCCTTCGGCGCCCTCATCGCATTTAAGTCCAACGGATACCCGCAGCACCTCAAGAGAGGCGTGGCCGCGCTGGGGGGTGCAGTCAATGAGTTGGATGGGGTGAAAGCTCGACAGGGTAATCATCGGTTGCTTCCCTTCTGGGCAGGCGGCATAGCGGAAGTGTCTCGGAATGGGGCGGAGATGATGCCGAACAGGCGGTCCAACTTCTGCTGCCCCTCGGGGGTGTCCGGGTGAGGAATGTGCGGCCGCCCGATGCGTAGCTTGCGGTAGCTGTCGAGCGCGATCTTGCGCAGTTCGGCTTCGGCCTCGGGGCTGATTGCCATGGTCAGTCCTCCCCGCCCGCACCGGGTGCGGTTTTGGGTATGCAGGTGGTGGGAATGAAGTGGTAAATCTGCCGGCTAGCGAGGGCGATCATCTCCAGGCGGGAGAAGTCGCCGCCCTCCATGATGATGTTGTGGAGGTCGTAGCCGCGCCGGCGGAGCGTGCGCAGGAGGTCACTGTCGCCGCTGTCCTCGATATCGCGCTGGTCCGGGACCAGGGACATGCGCTGGCCGTCCTCGTTGATAATCATCACGTGGTGGACGCGGCCAGGGGTGGTGGACGCGTTGTCGATCCGCCAGCCTTCGCCCAAGTCGGTCCAGACGCGCTGATTTTCCGCGATGACCAGCCAACGGCGGATAAGGCGTTCCACCTTCCCTGTCCCGAAGCATCCGGTGCCGTAGTTACACCCTGCAGAGTTGGTAAAGAAGATGATCCGCAATGTGCCGTCGCGGGCGTCAAGTGAGAGGCTTTCGCCGCCAGCGATGATTATGTAGGTCCTATGCGTACCGCCAGGACCGATCAAATCAGGGCGCTTGTTCATGGCGGCAACAAAGCGCTGCGCCAGCTTGTCATCCATGGGCGTTTCAAGACCCGGAACAAACCGGAGTTCCTCCCCGCCAAGGGTAACGGTCGCCTTGTCGGCCCCGTCACGGAGGGCAAGCGATCCGTTGGACGCCGCGCGGGCAAGCTCCATTTGTGCCTTCAGCCGTCCATCGTCTTCGTCCGGTTCTGCCGCAACCGGCGCCGCCGTCGTGGACATTTCCGCGATGATCCAGCGCGACAACGCGCCAAGGGTGAGCGTGTTAATACCGTCAAGGTCCAAGGTTTCGGTGCTGATGCCGAACTCTTCTTCCAGCGTGGAGGACAGGACGTCGGTGCCGTTATCCCCCAGGGCGTCCACCACCAGGTCACCGGGGCGGCGGTCGATGGCGCCGGGGTTGATGACGTTCAGGGCGCGGCGCAGGCGGAGAGATACGGGTTCTTCATCGGGGCGGCGGCTGTTCTGCAGTGCGGTCAGTGCGGCGCCCACCTCTTCCTTGCTGAAGCGCGGCGCCGGCGCAGGAAGGGGAAGCGGCGGGCCGTTCTCACTTCCTTGCCCGGATGTCAGCGCGTTCAGGGCGGCGGTCCCGCTGATGGGCGCGGCGCGCTTCTGTTCCACGATATCGCGGCAGTCGCGGAACTTCAGGTGTTCGGGATTGTCCTTGGGCAGCATGGCGCGTTCGCATGCCCAATCGGGCAGGGTGCGGTAAATCTGCAGCAGCTGCTGGACGGTGCGTTCACCCAGGGACAATTCGTTGGCGACCCGCGTGGCGCTCCAGCCGGTTTCGTCCTGGACGCGGGCCAAGGCTTCGGCGCGGTCGAGGAAGTGGACGTCTTCGCGCTGCGCGTTCTCGGAGATCGTCGCCTTCAGACAGGCCAGCCGGTCGGCCATCAGCTTCACCGGCACGCCATGGGCGGCGATATCGGCGGGCAAGCCGCCCTCTGTTTCCAGCAGGCGCAGGGCACGCCAGCGACGGCCACCGCCCCAGATGGTTACCGCATCGTCCTCGCGGTAACCCACCAGATTTTGCAGCAGACCTTGGTGCTGGATGTCGTGGGCGAGATCGCCAATGGCGGCGGTATCATAGCTGCGCCGTTCGTTCTCGGTCGACAGGCGGGTGTTGGACAGCGGCACGCGGACCAAGGCGGGGTCACCGCCCGCCGGCACCAGCTGCGCCAGTTCGGGCAGGAAGATGGTGACCGGTTGGGCGAAGAATTCCGCCAGCTTCTTGGCGGTGCTGAGGTCCGGGTTCTTGCCCGAGGAAATGTAGGACAGGGTGGATTGCGCGGTTTTAAGGCCGCGTTCCTCCATGCCACGGGCCAGCGCCTTCTGGCTGAGGCCGTGCTGCTTCATCAGCGCCTCAAGGGCGGCGGCGGCGGGGTGCGGTGCGTCGGTCATGAGCCCGCCCCTTCCGCGTGTTCGGTTTCTGCGGCGTAGGCGCGCGAGGCAGCCAGATCGGCCCTGGCGCGCGCGGTGGCGTATTTGGCCTTGGCGGCGACCTGATCATTGACGTGGCGGGCCAGCGCTTCGGCGCCGCGCCTGTTGTGCTCCATGCCCATGCGGACAAGGTCGTCGCTGGCGGCGAAGTTGAGATAGCGCCCGGCGTCGTGCCATTCGCGGACAGTGGCTTCAACAAAGATGCCACGGGGGGAGGTGATGACGATTGCGGTCATGGCGTCACCTCGACACGGCCCTTGGCGGCGCATGCCGCGATCAACGCCCCGGCGGCGGCAGCAGGGTCCCATCCGCAAATAGCAGCGGCAGATTTGCGGGGGAAATGCAGATAGAGGAAGTCAGCCCGATCTTCGAACAGGCCAAGGATGGTAAGCCGCTGGTGGTCCTCCAGCCGCAGCCGCCGGACCCGCTCACGCGGAGTGAGGTACACGTAGCGCTCGCCATCGATGCCAAGCGGCAGGACGGGGGAATCGGCGGGGAGTTGGATGTGGGGGGATGTGATGACGGTGGCGGTCATTGCGTCACCTCGTCGGCAGGCGGGCACACCAGATGCAGCGGGATCAGCACGGCCTTGGTCTGTCCGCCGCAGCAGAAGGACACGTTGGCGATGGCGCCGGGCAGCGAGGCCAGGGCGCGGACCCAGCGTCCGCTGGAGCGGGGCTGGCTAGCCCACGGGCTGGCGGCGAACAGGCCGGACAGTTGGCGATTGTGATAGGCCACCCACAGATAGGGGGAAGCGTGTTCGCGACCGGCAATGTCGCGCACATCCATGCCCCATTCGCGCAAGCGAGAGCGGGCATCCCAATGGCCCTGGACCAGCGCGGACACATTGTCGCCAACAGTGCCGCCCGTCTGGCGCGAGGTCAGCAGATACATCAGGCAGGCCACGCCCTCGGGCGTTTCGTCCTGGGCATCGGCATCGGCGGCGGGCGGCATGGCGAGGGCGAGGCCGCCCCGGTTGGCGGCGGCGTCCAGCACGATGGCTTCGGGGAAAGCCTGGGCCAGCCGGGCGGCGATGGCCTGCCAGTCGGCTTCCACCATGGTGCCGCCTCGGGTGGTCAGTTCGATCAGGGTTCCGGTGCGCATCAGACGGCCCCCCACGCTTCGAGCACGATCTGCTGCCCGGACGAGCCGATGCGCGTCCAGGCATCGGGAATGGTGGGGTAGCGGGCGTTCTTGAGGGCGGCAATCGCCTCGGGGGTGCCGACGCCCATGCAGACGATCAGCCATTCCGCAGTCGACAGGTATCCGTAGTCATTCAAGGCTTCCGGATTGTCGCGCACGGCGTCGATGATTTGGAGAAGCTTGCGCATTACGCACCTCCCTTGACAACTAAGGCGCCCATTCCCCGCGTTAGCTCACGCGGGTCAAAAATCCCGCGATTGATCCGGGAAGCAGCGACTTGGACCTTGAGGCCGAAGTCGGGGAAAGCCTCACGGTCGAGCGATGCAACGAGGATGTTCTCGTCGTCATCAAACTCATCAGGACGGCTCTTCCTGCTGCGCACCTTTCCGCCGTTCTGTCGGACAATGTCTGCGGCCAATTCAAGCAGAGTGGTTTTGCCACAGCCCCGCTCGCCGGTGGCCGTGAGTTCGATGCCCCAGCCGACGAATTCCGGCCAGTACCAGGGCCACCAACGGGGGCCACCCAGCGAGCGTTTGATGCCGGGGTGGGTTTGACGCAGGGTGTAGTCCAGAGCCATGGCCATCACTCCGCCGCCATGGCGGGCGCGGACGACTTCGCCAGGGTCTTGACCGTTTCGTATGCCAGGGTGCGCATGGTGGGGTTGGTGATGGAGTGGTACGAGCGGACCAGTTCCAGCGTCTCGCGCTGTTGCATGGGGTCTTCGGCGGTGCACGGGTAGGCCTTGTCGGCGCTGTCCTTGTCCATCAGGGACGGCGTCATGGCGGCCACGTCGTCCGGCATGGCGTCGAAGAAGAATTGCACCGGAACGTCCAGCACACGGGCGATGTCGAACAAGCGCGAGGCGCCGACGCGGTTGGCGCCACGTTCGTACTTCTGCACCTGCTGGAAGGTCAGGGCGAGCTTGAAGCCCAGCGTTTCCTGGCTCATGCCCAACAGGGTACGGCGCAGGCGGACGCGGGAACCCACGTGGACGTCAACGGGGTTCGGCTTGCCGCTGGCGGTACGGCCACGGCCATTGGTGAGGTGGGGGTGGTTGGATGACATGGGGTGAACCTCCATCGTTCGTTGATGGAGGATTAGTGTCACGATGCGTGACATTGCTCAACAAGAAAATGTCACGCTGCGTGACACTCACCATGTCGCACCCTGGCCCGGCCTCTTGCGCCAGCTACAGTCGAACAGCGAATATCCAATGATCGACAGCAGAAGGCAGCCATGCCCCGCCATCTTACCCCGCGCGAGGAGAACGAGTACGGTCAGCGATTGCAGTTGCTGATGATCTCCGCAGTTTTAGGAACGCCCTTTGCGGTATCCGGCGGGATCGTCATGATTGTAAACACCTTCACAAGTATCTGCCGGATACCCGCTTCGGTGTTGCTGCAGATCGCCGCAGCATCTGCAGGGTTGGCGGCTACACTTCTTGTGATACTTCGGCTGGAGGGGTGGCTGTGCTGCGGTGGTGCAGAAATTATTAGGAGGAAGCCGCTGTTCATCAGCCTCCTAGCCACGCATATTTTTCTTGCCTGGGGAGGTTTGGCTTACCTCAGAAGTCTGGGGTGCTTCTGGTCTTGGTGGGACCCGATGGGTGGTTAGCTAGCGCGCAATTCCTCAATCCGCCTAGCGATCACATGAGGTAGCCCGGCCATGTTCCCGCGATAGACCCAGTCGAGCGATACACCGTAGCGGTCGGCCATTCTGGAAATCGCCAGCACATCCGCTAAACGCTGCCCGCCTTCCCACATGGTGTATGTGGTCCGCCCGACATTGATGCTATCAGCCAGATCATCCTGGCTTAAGCCAAGCGCCTTTCGCGTCAGGCGCAAGCGCGCCCCAATCGCACGCATCACATCAGATTTATCGACATCTTGGGCCATACTCACATTGTGTGACACTAACCGTGCACACTCACGTCGCATTTCGTCTTGATTGAATGTCACGTTGCGTGACATCTTTCGGGCTATGCGCAATGTCATTGAGACCTTCGACCAATTGCTAGCCGCGCTAGGCGGGGAGGACGAACTGCGTTCCGCGCTCGGCGTGGGGCGAACTTGCTTCTGCAATTGGCGGCAGCGGGGTCGAGTTCCCCCGCATCAATGGACCTTGATCGTAGATGTTGCCCGGTCTCGTGGCGTTGATGGCGTGACTTACGACGTGCTGCGCCTGTTGCGATTTTACAATCTCCCGTCCGCTGGGGAGGCCGCATGACAGACCGCGAGCGCGATCTCCTGGGCTTCCCCCTCACCGGCGGGAAAAACAAGCCGTCCCAATTGCCGCTGAAGCTGTCCATGGGGGTCTCCATCCGTTGGGGTGCTGCGTCCCTGACAGTGTCGAAAGACCCGGCCTGCGGTTCCATCGTGGCGTTCCCGGTCGATTTGCCCGAACTGGGTGCGCGTTGGGCGCATGCGCTGAAGGCGCTGTATCCGGGGCGCAAGCCGGGCGAACTGGACCACAAAAGGTGCGCCAAGGATTTGGGGGTTTCGCCCCGGACGGCTGAGGGATGGGCCGGTGGACAGGAACCTAGCGGAAAATATCTGTGGGTGGCGCTGGGGCGCCATGGCCGCCGCATGCTGGCGCTGTTGGCGCCCGAGCTGGCGCCGCCCACGGCCATGGAATTGCTGCGCGTGGCGGAATCCTTGTGCAGCAGCAGCGCCGAACTGGCCGGCGCCATCGCAAAGCTAGCGAAGGGAGGGGCCGATGTTGACGATCTGGGCTGATGAAGCGCGCCGGCGGTTTTCTGCCGGCGATTTTTCGGGCGCGGCGCTGGCCGCCACGCTTGCCAATGACGATGACGGGCCGTGTCCGTTCACCGAAGCCGAAGCCGAATTGGTGGCAGGCTGGCATGACGCCGCCGATCTGCGCGCGCGGGTCCAGGCACAAAGGGAGCGCCGCGCCCATCGGGACGAGCCCGCCTACAAGCCCCACTCCGGTTCCACCTCTGCCGCGCACAGCGCGAAAGCCATCGACGGCTTGGACTTCTAGGGGGAACGCCATGATCCACGACCGCGCCGCCATGGTGACAGCCTGCCTTGCCCTGCTGCTTTGCCTGTTCGGGATTTCGCTGTGAGCGGGCACACCAGCGTGGAAGCCTATCTGGCCGCCCACCCCGTCACCAGGGAGCCGGATTGGGGCGCTCTGCAGGAGACGTTCCGCACCCTGCAATCCTTTGGCTACCTGCTGTCGCGCCGCCGCAACGGGCACATCTGCGTGGACGGACACCGCAGCAGCGCTAAGGAAGCGCGCGCGCTGGCGGCCAAGCTGCAGGCTGGTGGCCTGCGGTGGCAGCGATGCGGGCGGGCGTCATGAGTGATGCCGTCAAGGCGCCCGCCCATTATGTCGCGGGGCGCAGCATCCAACCCGTTCACGCCATACAGGATTGGGGGCTGAATTTCTGTCTGGGTAACGTCGTCAAGTATGTGGCGCGTGCTGGCCGTAAAGGCGATGCCTTGGAGGATTTGCGCAAGGCGCGCGAATACCTGGATTTCGAGATTTCCTCGCTGGAGCGCGGCTGATGGCACACGGCAATCGCCAGCAAGGCGACAGCATCAATCTGGACCGGCTGGCGGACGTGTTCCGCGCGCGGATCGGGGAGATAGTCTACGGCGTTTGGCGCCTGCAGGGCTTTCGCGACGGCAACGACTTCGTTTGCCCCAACCCGCTGCGTGCCGACCGCTCGTCCGGATCATTCCGCATCGGGCTGCAGGGCAAGTATCAGGGCATGGTTACCGATTTCGCCGGCGAGGCCGTTCCGGGCAGCGGCAAGCAATCGGTTTCGGCGCTGTCGTTCCACATCGCCCTTATGCATGGCGACAACAAGGGGGCGGCAATCGCCTGGGGCAAGGATTGGGCGGGGCTGACAGGAAAGGCTCCGGACAGTTTGAGGCGCAGTCACGAGGCACTATCCAAATTCGATGACCGGGCGCAGGAAAACGCCGAAGATATCAAGAAGAAGCGCACGCGGGCGCATCGCATCTACATCGACAAAACCGCTCCGTGGATGGGGTCGCCGGCTGAGGATTATTACCGGGGGCGCGGCATCGATCTGACCCGCCTGCCCTTCATGGCCGGGGCGCCCAAGTTCAAAGAGCGCTGCTTCTGTGGCGAACTGGGCAAGCCGGGCACGGATGATGGGGCGTATCTGCCCGCCATCATCCTGCCTTACAACGCCATGGATGGCAGCTTTTGGGCGGTTCATCGCACCTATCTGGAGCGCACCACGGACGGGCGCTGGATCAAGCATTCCGGTCTGAAAAAGGCCAAAACCAGCTATGCCCCCTATGCCGGGGGCGTCATCCCGCTTTGGGCAGGCACGCGCGCCCTGAAACGTACGGGCGAAGTGGCCTATGGGCAGTCCATGGGAAAGGCGGAAGGCCCCATCCGCGTGCATCTGACCGAGGGGCCGGAAGACGGCTGGTCGGTGGCGCTGGCCTATCCGCATGAGCGGGTCAACGTGGCGGGGTCGGTCAGCAACATGGGCGGGCTCGCCTATCCCGAGAAGGTCACCGAGGTGGTCATCTGGAAACAGGCGGACCCGCCTGGAAGTCCGGCGGACCGCGCTTTCCGCCAAGCGGTGCTGAACCTGAAGAACCAAGGAAAAAAAGTCATGGTCGCGGATGTCACCACGGTGATGCCGGGGGTCAAGGACGCCAACGACGTGCTTAAGGGGGCGATGTGAGCAACACGAGCAATGTGATCAGGTTCCCCGCGCCCTCCGTCCGAAAGGCGGTTTCGTCTTTCAAGGCTGCAGGCCTGCGCGTCACCATCATGAACGTGCCGCCACCCGCGAAGGATGCCAATGACGCACCGAAGGGGAGTGCGTCCCAGTGACGGAACCGGGGGAAGACGACGCATCGCAGGATGACAACGACGATGGCGGCCTTGAGGCATTGCGGTCGGTCCACTGGGAAGAGGTAGGCGACGATTGGAATGCCATGTCCGCGCCGGCGGCGGACGATATGGGCGATGAGCCCGAACCAGGTGCGGATCTGGACGAAGACGCGCGCGGAGCCAATGACGACGCACCGCCGGGCGAGCAAGGCTTTCAGGTGGTGCGCATCCCCAAGTCCATGCGTGCGCGGATGCATTTGCACCCTGACTGCCCGGTAGTTCCCTTGGGCACCCAGGACGGTATCTATTTCTACCTGGATGTCATCGGCCAGATGCGGCCGATCAAGGAAAAGGACCATTCTCTCAACACCATCAAGGGCCTGTTCTCCATCCGCCAGGAATATTTGATCTCCACATGGCCGCGCGCCAAGGAAGACACCGATGGCGGGTGGGTGGCCACCGGCTGGAAGCCCGAGGAAGCGGCATCCGCCCTGATGGATGCCTGTGGACGGCGCGGCGTCTGGGACCCGCAAGACCGCATGCGCGGCGCCGGCGCCTGGAAGGGGCCGGATGGCGAACTGATCATTCATTTTGGCAAGGCCATCGGCGTCTGGCCGGCGGATGGCAGCAAGACGGATTGGATTTTGCCCAGCGTGCTGGGTGACATGGTTTACCCGACCCGGCCCAGCCTGCCCCTGCCCGCCAAGCAAAAGGAGCCCCCTGACGGCGCCGCCCATGAGCTGCTGGCATACCTGAAAAGCTGGAATTGGGTTCGCCCCGACGTTGACCCTTATCTCATGCTCGGGTGGATCATCGCCGCCTATCTGGGGGCATATCTGAAATGGCACCCATTGGGCTGGCTGGTGGGCGATAAGGGCACCGGCAAATCCACTCTGTTGCTGATGATCAAATGCCTGCTGGGACGATTCCTGTTTTCGACGGCCAACGCCACGGCGGCGGCGATCTACCAGAACGTCAGGTACGACAGCCGCGCGGTCAGCATCGACGAAGCCGAGCCGGACGAGGAAAACAACCGGCTGAAGGCGCAGCAGGAATTGGCGCGCGCAGCCGCCAGTGGCTCGCCCATCCATCGCGGCGGGTCCGAGAATAACCCGGTCGAGTTCAACCAGCGCGCCCCGTTCCTGTTCGCCAGTATCAACATGCCGGGCCTCAATTCCGCCGATCTGTCGCGCCTGGCCGTGCTGTCGCTGAAGCCGCTGTTGGATACGCCGCCCGAGGGCGCCAAGGCGCCGCCCGAGGAAGACGAAAAGGCCATGGACCGCGTTATGGGGCCGCTAGGCAGCCGAGTATTGCGCCGGGTGGTGGATGGCTCGCCTCGCCTGTCCGAGGTGCTGAAGGCGTATCGCGCTGCCATGCGGTCATCCGGCCATTCCGGGCGCGGCGCCGACGTGTTCGGCACGTTGTTGTCCTGCGCACATATCGTCCTGTCTGACGATCTACCCAAGGCCACGAATCTGGAGGAGTGGGGGCACCGGCTGAAGGCGAGCGAGCTGGCGGAGCTGTCCACCGACATGGCCGCCAACATGGCCTGCCTGCTGCACCTGCTGACCAGCCTGCTGGACGTGAAGCAGGGCGGCCAGTCGTACAGCGTGGGGCATTGGGTCGATCTGCTGGTCAGCAACACCCATGACAGCAGCGATGGCGCGGCCAGCGGCGCCAAGGACGTGCGCAGCGTGCTGCGGACCTTCGGCCTGGACGTGCGCCCACACCCGGGTGATCCAAAGGGCCAGCTGTACCTGTGGGTGGCCTATCGCAATCAGCAGATGGTCAAGCTGTTCGCCGGCAGCCCGTGGGAGACCAAGCGCGGCGCCGGCCCGTGGGTCGACAAGCTGCGCAGCCTGGAAGGCGCCATGGGCAACGTGTCCTTCCACTGTGGTGGACCGGACAAGGCCGTGCTGATCCCCATTCATTATTGCCAGGAAGGCTCGCCCGAGGGCGAGCACACCAACGCGTCGGCCCCAGGGGGCTCGCCTGACGCGCCGCCAGCCGCCCACACCCATGGTTCCGAGGCGAGCACCCGGTGCGGGGCCGTCTCCGCTCAATCCTCCACCGGTTCCGGCCCCGACCCCTTTGATATGTCCCAGGAGCCTTAACTCATGCCCTCGCCCCGGCCCGTTGGTTCCGAGAAAAGACATCGCGAGGGCTTTGCGGGGTCTGGTTTGGCAAATGGGTTTGGGGAGCGGTTTGGAAATAAGAAAGGAAAATCAATGACTTACGACGCATCAAACCGCCAAACCGACCAAACCGCCAAAACGGACGCTGATGCGCATGGGCGCATGTGTGCGTGCAGGCATGCGCACGGATGGGCGGGCGCATGCGTGTAGAGGGCAGAAACAGCGGTTTGGTGGTTTGGTCATCCTCTTAATAGGTAAAATATCCTTATGTTTCACAGAGTTAGACACCAAACCAGTGACCAAACCACCACCAAACCGGGTGTTCAAACCGGTTTGGCGGCGGCGACCAATTAAATATTGGGGTGATATGCCATGGACGGTGACGAACTGACGCGCGGGCTATCAACGGCGGTCGATCAGGCCAAGGCCGAAGCCGATGGCGCGGACGATGAGGTGGCGCGCGTCGGCCAGATGGCGCTGTTCCCGGCTGAGTGCCTGGACGATCTGCCGACCAGCGAACTGGATCGGCGTGCGGCGCTGAGGGCCACGGGACCGGGCAGGCCGAAGGGCGCGACCAACAAGCGCACCAACGATTGGAAGGCCTACATCCTGGCCCGCTACCGCCATCCCATGGAGTTCCTGGCCGAAACGTTCAGCCGCTCGCCCCACGATCTGGCGCGCGAGCTGGACTGCAAGCCGGCTGAGGCCTACGCGGTCCAGGCCAAGTGCGCCGCTGAGCTGCTGCCCTATCTGGAGGGCAAGGCGCCCGTCCAGCTGCAGGTGGATGCCAACCTCGCGTCCTTCAGCTTCGTGCTGCCCGAGGTGGCAGAGGCCTATTGGGCGGCCAAGGACAAGGCCGGTCCGGTGCTGATGGATGGGCCGGTGTTTGACATGGCGCCCGAGACGGAGGAAGGCGGAAATGAGTGAACACGCGGTGAACGCGCGAGGAACATCCGAAGGTGTTGGCGCATGTATGGCGCATGCCAGCGCCAAGGCACTGAAATGCAACGATTTCCCACGGATGGACACTCCTGTGGTCAAGGCCAGCCGACCCGCCACCGCCGCCCGCCAAGCCGCAAAAGCAGCCGGCGCAGCCCGAGCGACCCCCCCCAATCCGCGCCCCTCATTCTGCCCGGGGGGGTGGCCCCGGGTTTTTCAGGTTTTCCAAGAAGGCCCCGCCGCCGAACCTCGGGTGGTGGGCATGGGCTGGGGTCAGGGTCAGGGTTCGGGTTTCGGGGGTGGGATATGATCATCCCGCGCAAGCCATGGATGCCGCCGGGGCCGATGTCGGCCAAGTTCTACTCCGCGCGTGATTTCCTCAGCCTGATCATGGGGCCGGTGGGCAGCGCCAAAACCACCACGGTTTTGCGCAAAATCATGATGCTGGCGAACTATCAGGCGCCCAGCCCGGTGGATGGCATCCGCCGATCCAAGTGGCGCGTGGCGCGCGACACCCATGCCAACGTCAAGCGCACCACCATGGCGACGTGGCACAAATTCGTGCCGCAGAAATTGGGCCGGTTGGTGGGCGAGGGTGCGGGCAATGCCCCCGCATACCACGACATTGAATGGGCGCACCCCGTCGATGGCCGCCCCGTGCGGCTGGCGATGGAATTCATGGGCATGGGCGAGGTCGCGGCGGAAGAAGCGTTCTCGTCCTGGGAAGGCACCGGGGTCTACCTCAACGAAATGAACCTCCTGTCCATGGAGGTCTTTATCCAGGCCATCACCCGTATCGGGCGCTATCCCGGTGACGAACACGGTGCGGCCACCTGCCCCATGATCCTGGCCGATCTGAACGCCCCGGATGTCACCAATTGGTCCTACAAACTCATCAGCCGCATTCAGGCAGGGCGCATGGAAGCGCTGCTGGAAGAGGCTGGCGTGGATGTGCGTGACCTGTTGTCCGACTTCCACACCAACCTTGCCGGGTTCTACCGCCAGCCGGGCGGACGCGAACCCGGTGCGGAAAACCTAGAGAACCTGCCCAAGGGCTACTACGACCGGCAGGTGGGCATGTTCATCCTCGCTGACCGCGAGGACATGATTACCACCAAGGTGGACAACGAATTTGGCCCCACGCGCGAGGGCAAGCCGGTCTACAAGGCGTGGAAGGACCGGGTCCATGTGGCGGCTGAAGAGCTCATGCCGGTGCGTGACATCCCGATCACCGTGGGCGCCGATGCCGGATTAAACCCCGCCGCCGCGTTGTTGCAGGAATTGCCCACTGGACAGGTCCTGCAGTTGGACGAGCTGGTGCCTCCGCCGGGTGTCACATGGGACGCGGAGGAATTTGCCGAGCACCTGATGCGGCTGAAGAAGGGCCTAAAATATCGCGGGTTCTCCTTCACCGGATGGGCTGACCCTGCCTCCGTCGCGGGGTCCGCCAACAATTCGGGAAAGAAAAGCTGGCTGACTATCGTGAAGGCCAACACCGATTTCCCGTGGCGCCCCGCCAGCACGAACGACATCCCCACCCGCCTGTCCGCTGTCCGCGTCCCTCTGGTCCGCATGGTTAATGGGGAGCCCGGCTTCCAGTTATCCCCCAATTGCGAAACCACTCGCGAAGGCTTCAATAGCGGATACCGCTTCCCCAAGCGCGGAACGGGCGACGCCGAATATGGCGACAGCCCGGAGAAGAACCGCTTCTCTCACATCCATGACGCGCTGCAATACGGCTGCATGGGCATCGGTCTGCACTTCGAAGCTCAGGCCCGTAACCGTCCAGGCCAACTACAGGGCAGCTATCAGGCCCAAACAGACTTTACCGTCATGGGTGGCCGCTGATGGACGCCACCCCCCTCCCCCACCTGGTCGTCTTCTGCGACCCGTCCGACGCACCACCCGGCTTGTCGTGGTTCGGGCGGTTGGCGGATTGGGCGCAGCGGGCGTTGCTGCGGCCTGGGTTCCGGCACTGCTTCGTGCTGGTGCCAATGTGGGCGCCCGCCTTTCAGGGGTGGGTGCAGGTGGACCCGCTGTTTATCGGAATGAACATCAATCTGTCCGCCCCCAATACGCTGGAATGTATCGAAGCCCAGGCGGATGCCGGGCAACTCCATTTTGCTTGGGCGCACCCGGTGCGGAAATTGCGGGTGCTGGGGTTCGCTCCCCTCACCTGCGTGTCCGTCGTCAAAGCCGTGTTGGGGTGCAAGTGCCGCGCCCTGACGCCCTATGGCCTGTATCGGCACCTGAAACGAGAGGAAATCATCATGGGTGGATTTTTCGGCAGCGGCAAAAAGGAAGCTCCCGCACCTGACAACAGCGCCATGGAAGAACAGCTGCGCGTCCAGCGTGAGGATCGCGAGCGGTTGGAGCGGGAAAATCTCGCCCGGCGTCGTAACGCGCGGGGCAACACCGGGGCGGCGCAGCTGCGCTTCTCGGGCGC
>JACMLB010000215.1 GCA_014379805.1 Rhodospirillales bacterium
TCCGCCTGGACGAGGATCACGAATACATGGGCGCCGATCTCGCCATCCATCAAATCGGAGCCTATCCCGAGGAAGCCACCACCATCCACGACGATGGCGGACCACTTGCCATGCGGGCCTCGTCGCGGGCAGCCGCCGCCGAGTAAAACACAAAGGCCCGTCGCACATCGCGGCGGGCCTTTTTCTAATTAGGATTCACCACCAAGGGCACAAAGGGCACCAAGATAGCTGCCGGGTGGCAGGCTCAGCAGTGTTTTCACCACGAAGGACGGGAAGGACGCGAAGCTATCTCACAGACGGGCTGGCTTCGTGCCCTTCTCTTCCTTCGTGGTGGAAATCTTCTTTAAGGCTGAGACTTCCTGGCAGGCGCCCTTGGTGGTGAAAAATCTCTAAAGCCGTGCCACAAACGCCCCAATGGCCCCCACCACAGCGTCTGCTTGGTCGCGGTGTGGAAAATGCCCGCACTGGGGCAGCACAAGGCGTTCCACCGCCCCGCCCACACCGTCAACCACTGCATCCACTTGGGCCAGGGTGGCGTATTCGTCGTCTTCGCCTTGGATGACCAGCACGGGCACTTGGATGCGTGGCAAATAGGGGCGCAAATCCATGGCTTTGAAGGCGGGATCGAGCCATGCCCGGTTCCAGCCCCAGAAAGCGCAATCCACGTTACTGCCGTGATGCCGTTGCAACCGCGCCCGCAGATCGCCGCTCTCAAAAGCCGCCGTCACCTGGGCGATGGCGGCGACGCACATGTCTTCAACAAAGGTATGCGGCGCCATGGCGACCACGCCTTTGACCCGTCCATGATCCTGGGCCGCGTGGACCAAGGCGATGGAGGCGCCGTCGGAATGGCCCATGAGGATGGTGGAAACAATATCCAAAGCATCCAGCACGCCGGGCAGCACGTCGCGGGCCTCGCGCTCCAGATAGTCCAGCGGACGGGGCAAGGCCACCGGCGACGAGCCGCCATAGCCGACCCGCGAGAACACCAACGCCGGAATGCCGGTGGCAGCAGCCACGCGGGCGGGAAAGTCGCGCCATAGGGAGACCGAGCCCAAGCCCTCATGCAGAAACACCAGGGCATGGGCGGCGGGTTCACCGAACCAAGTGTATTCCAGATCCATACTGTTTAGGGACAGGCGGGCCGCCATGCCTACTTCACCTTGCAGCCCGGCGCCGGATCGGCCAAGGCCCGTTGAGCGATGCCCAGGACGATTTCCTCGCCATTGCGGATTTGGCGCAAATAGATGTCCTGCACCGGATTATGAGCCTTGGACAGGACGAAACTGCCGCGTGGGCTGTCGATGCGGGCGGTTTCCATGGCGGCAATCAGTGCGGCACGGTTGGTATCGCCGCGAACGGTCTCCACCGCCTGAGCGATCAACTGGCCGCTGTCATAGCCCTGCACGGCGTAGACGTCGGCGGAACGGCCATAGGCGGCGGAATATTGGGCGCGGAAATGACGGTTCACCGGCATGTCCAGGCCGTTGGCGTAATGCAGGGTGGTCAGGATGCCCTCGGCGGCGGGCAAATCGCGCGCGCCCTCGGTCAGAAATCCCGGCCCCAGCAGCGGCACGCCCTTCAGCGCCGATGCGGCATAATCGGTAATGAATTGGCGTGCACCGGCTCCGGCGAAGAAGGCCATGACCGCATCGGGCTGAGCGGCGGCCAGGGCGGCCAGATGGGGGGCGAAATCCATCTGGGGGAAAGGCATCTGGATGCGCTGGACGATGGTGCCGCCCAGACGGGTGAAATTTTCCTCGAAGGCGCCGATCATCTCGGTGCCGGCGGTATAACGCCACGTGATGGTGGCGACCCGGCGGTAATTGCGGTCCAGCGCCACCTTGCCCATGGGCCAGTTCACCTGCCAATTGGAGAAGGAGGTGCGGAACACATTGGAGGCACAAGACGCCCCCGTGGCGGCGTTCCAGCCCGCATTGGCGATGATGGTGGGGATACCGGTATCGCGCGCCACCTTGACCATGCCCTGGGCGGAATCTGAGTGCACGGCGCCCACCAGCACATCCACCTTTTCCGCCTGGATCAGGTGCTGCGCGGCCGCCGCCGCCGTGGCGGCATTACTGCCGTCATCGCCGACGACCAGCCGGATTTCACGCCCGGCCAAACGGTTACCGGTCTTCGCCAGGGCCATGTTCAGCCCATTGGCGATGGCATGCCCCAGCCCGGCATAGGTGCCCGATTGGGGCAGCAGCAAACCGATGCCCATGCGGGCCTGCTGACCGATGGCAAAGCGCGTGGGCATGGCGAGGGCGCCGCCAAGGGAGGCAGCGCCCAGCACCAGTTGACGGCGGTTCAGCGGATCAGAAATTGGCTTTGTCCACCAAGGGATCACAGCCGGCTACATTGCCGTACAGGCGGTGCAGCAGGCCCTTGAGGGTCTGAACCTCCTCGGCGCTCATGCCCGCTACCGCTGTGCTTTCGCAATCAAGGGCGCGGGGAACGATGGCTTCGGCCTTGCGGCGGCCCTCGGGCGTCAGCGCGATCAGCACCGCCCTGGCGTCTTGGCCCGACCGCCGGCGGGTCACTAATTCCTTCACCTCCATGGTGGCGGTGATGCGCGACAAGGTGGACAGCTCGATGGCTGTCAGCCGGGCGAGATCGCCCAAACGCTGCTCGCCATCGTCCAGCAGGGCAGCCATCACCCGCCACATGGGCAGGGTAATGCCGAACTGGTCCAGTTCGCGGGTGAAGTTGGTGGCCAGCGACACGCCGGCACGACTTAGCAGATAGGGGACATAGTCCCCCAGTTGGAATTGCACGA
>JACMLB010000031.1 GCA_014379805.1 Rhodospirillales bacterium
GCCGCCATGCACAGCTTCTATCTGCGCAAGATGTACCAGGAAAACCGGCTGATCACTCCGGGCGGCATCAACCTGAACGGCGTCGATATCGACCTGTCCAAGATCAAGACGCCTATCTACATGCTGTCCACCCGCGAAGATCACATCGCGCCGTGGACCAGCACCTTCGCTTTGACCCAGAACACCTCGGGTCCGGTGAAGTTCGTCCTGGCGGCCTCGGGCCACATCGCCGGCGTGGTCAATCCCCCGGCGGCGGGCAAGTACTGCTTCTGGACCAACCCCAAGAAGGTCAAGAACCCCGACACTTGGCTGAACGGCGCCAAGCAGGAAGAGGGTTCCTGGTGGCCGGATTGGCATGCCTGGACCGCCAAATTCGGTGGCGACCAAATTCCGGCGCGTCAGCCCGGGGAAGGCAAGCTGAAGGCGCTGGATGTGGCTCCTGGCTCCTACGTCAAGGCGCGTGCGGTCTAAGTTATCGGACTGTGTTCCTAAAAGAGGCGGCGTCGGCTTTGGTCGGCGCCGCTTTTTTTGTTTCTCTTCCCCGCCTGGAAAGCCGACGCCTATATGTCCTCCACGCATGCCGCGCAGGGGGGCACCAGCTCCTTTAGGATCATGTTCCTTGACTTACGTTGCATGCAAGGTGTAGGAACAAACAGGGGTCATTCTCGGGGAGACGGCAGATGGGTGGGTTTTCTAGCAGCAATCCGCTGATGAAGGTTGGGGCCATGGCCATCGACGCCTATACGGGCGTTCCGGTGGCGACGACGGCCCTTACAATGGCCGAGGCCAGTGCGCAAAACCGCGCCAGCCAGGGGGCGGTGCAGGGCAATTACGACCGTCAGGCCGAGTTAATGGCGCGTCAACAGGCGCGCGAGGTCAAGGACCGGCAGGATTTACTGAAACGCACCACCGCAACCCAGCGTGCTCGTTTGGGTGCCATGGGTATCGGCAGTGAAAGCGGGTCGGCGGATGCGTTGATCAACGGGCTGCAGCGCCAAACCGCCACCGAGGTGGCTGATATCCAATCCGCCTACGACATCAACATGTCCAATCTGGATTGGAACCGTCAGCGCCAAGAGGATCAGCTGGACCAGTCTCGTCGGCAACAATGGGCGTCGTTGGCCATGCCGGCGTTCAACGCCATGCTGCCAAGCAAGAAGAAGAAGCAGCCACCGCCGCAGCAAGGCCCCACGCCCCCTTACGATCCATCAGGGGGGGGCAATCTTCTTTGAAAGCTAGCGACTATCCACCCGCATTTTGTCGGCGATGATGACCGCATCGTCGCCGGCATCAATGACTTGGCGCACCAAAGTGGCGATTCCGGCGCGGGTGTCCTCGGACGGGATGGTGCCGGCCAGCAGCACGCTGTAGCGGGTCAGGAAGGCGTCGCGCCACACATTGCTGATGGCGACCGAGACCTTGACATCGCGCAGGGCGGGATCAGTGGCGAAGCGCCGCTTGATATCGCGTTCCAAATCCTCGGCATTGCTGCCCTGGCTCGACTTTACCACCGAGTTCGCCACCACGCCGGCAGGTCCGCACCCGCTCAGCGTCAGACAAATCAGGGCCGGGCAAATCAGGAAGGCGGC
Source organism: Rhodospirillales bacterium (assembly GCA_014379805.1). Classification (GTDB taxonomy): domain Bacteria; phylum Pseudomonadota; class Alphaproteobacteria; order Rhodospirillales; family Magnetospirillaceae; genus Magnetospirillum. The sequence continues at coordinate 1,590 of JACMLB010000031.1, forward strand.
GGCAATGGGCCTCGCCATGTCATCGCTTTTTCAGAAACACGTTCACGACGTCATTATACTTGTTGTCGGCGCCTGACATGGAATCGACGGCCCAGCCGACGCCGCCAGCGGCCACGCCAAGAACAGCATTGCCGAAGGTGGCACCGGCGGCGTCCGATTTCACCACAACAATGCTGTCCTCGTAGCCATTCTTGGAACACACCACCTGAATGTCGTGCTTGGTTTTTTCGACGACTAAACGGCCCGGTGTCGCTACGGTGCCGATGGTCAGGCCTTCACGGGTCAAGGTGCAATCGACCTCTGGAGGATAGGAATTAAAGGCCAGGGTCTGCGACGTCCCTTCGATGATGGACGAGCAACCCGCCAGCAAGGCGATGACGGCAACCGAACCCAGAACGCGACCAATCATTGGCCTTCCCCTAAAGGATGAGCAAACTCAATCGCAGTTGAGAGGGCCGATTGCAAGGGGAAACCGTCTAATGGAGAAACCTTCCGCCCAAAGGAGGGGGCACAGCGATTGCGGCGCTGCACTACCCCTGAAGCGTGACCATGCCTGCCTACTCCGACACCCTGCCTGGGGCCATATGGCCTTCAGTGGGGCATAGAACGACGGAGGGAGTTATGCTGTATTGGGCCGCCGTTTTTCTGATTATCGCCATCGTCGCCGCCTTCTTCGGCTTCGGTGGGGTCGCCAGTGCCGCCGGGGACATTGCCCAGGTGTTGTTCTTTATCTTCCTGGTGCTGTTCGTGGTGTCCATCGTCGTCGGCCTGTTCCGTGGCCGCCGGCCACGGGTTTAACCAAAACGTTCCAGAGGGCGCGGGTTACGCCGCGCTCTCGGGGCCCTTGCGCTCCAGCACGGCGGTGAAGAATCCGTCGGTGCCATGGGTCAGGGGCGACAGGCGCAGCCACGGCCCAGTCACCGGGCTGGCAGTGCCCACCAGTTCCGCCCACAATTCGGGAACCGGGCGCACGGTGTAATCAGGATGGGCGGCCAGGAAGGCCTCAACCTGCTGCTCGTTCTCTTCGGCCATGACCGAGCAGGTGGCATAGATCAGCCGTCCGCCCGGCTTCACCAGCCGCGACGCGCTTTCCAGAATGTCCTTCTGACGCACCACCAGTTCCAGCAGATCGGTCTCGGATAATTGCCACTTGGCGTCCGGATTGCGGCGCCAAGTGCCGGTGCCGGTGCACGGCGCGTCCACCAGCACGCGGTCAAAGCTTGCGGCGCTGCGCTTGATCCACTTGTCGGATTCGCCCGAGATTACACGGCGCGTCACGTTATGGACGCCGTTGCGGCGGAACCGCTCTTGCGCCTTGTCCACCCGCCATTCCGCCACGTCGCAGGCCAGCAGGCGGCCCTTGTTCTGCATGAAGGCGGCCAGGGCCAGGGTCTTGCCGCCGGCACCGGCGCAGTAATCGATCACCGTTTGGCCGGGGCGGGCGTCGGCCAACACCGCGACCAACTGCGAGCCCTCGTCCTGCACCTCGATCAATCCGTCACGCCACGCCTGCACCTGAACCAGGGCGATGCGACTCTTCAGGCGCAGGCCCAGGGGCGACAGCGGCGTGGGTTCGGCGGCGATGCCTTCCTTCTTCAGGGCGATCATGGCCTCATCCCGCGTGGCCTTCAGGGTGTTGACGCGCAAATCCAGCGGCGCCTCGTCGCGCATGGCGGCCACTTCGCGCGGCATGGACTCGCCCCACAGGGCTTCCAGCCGAGGCTGCAGCCATTCGGGGAACTCGCCCTTCACCCAGGCCGGCATGTCGCGGTGGAAGATGTCCTTGCCCTTCAGCCGCTCCATCATCTTCCATTCTTCCTTGCCGGGCGGCGGGGCGGAATGGGCGCCCTGGAACATGTCGCTGGTCAGCGCCACGCCCTCGAAGGCCAGATCGGCGAAGACGCGGGCGCGGGCGTCAATGGGGAATTCCAGATGGGCCAGCCACCAGTCGATGCGCGCCTTGCGCCGCAGCACGCGCCAGACAACTTCGGCCACGGCGCGGCGGTCCTTGGACCCGATGAACCGCCGGCTCTTGAAGTACAGCGACGCCACCTGATCGGCGGGACGGGGCGAAATCTCGATCTCGTCGAGAAGCTCGATAGAGGCGGCGAGGCGGGCGGCGGGGGTCATAGGCTCGGTATCCGTTCGAAAAAACCAAACCCTCCCTTGGCGGATGCCAAGGGAGGGCAGGGTGGGGGCATGGCAAAAAAAACGCTACTCGCTTTTGTAGTTCGGCGCTTCCTTGGTGATGGAGACGTCGTGCACATGGCTTTCACGCAAGCCCGCCGAGGTGATGCGGCGGAAGGTGCACTTGGTCTGCATCTCAGGCACAGTGCGGTTACCGGTGTAACCCATGGACGCACGCAGGCCACCGATCAGCTGGTGGATGACGTTGGACACCGGTCCCTTGAACGGCACGCGGCCTTCGACGCCTTCCGGCACCAATTTCAGGCTGTCGTTCACGTCGGCCTGGAAGTAACGGTCGGCGGACCCCCGCGCCATGGCCCCGATAGAGCCCATGCCGCGATAGGATTTGTACGAGCGGCCCTGGAACAGGAACACTTCGCCCGGGCTTTCCTCGGTGCCGGCCAGCAGCGAGCCGACCATGACGCAATCCGCACCGGCGGCGATGGCCTTGGCCAAATCGCCCGAGTACTTCACGCCGCCATCGGCGATCAGGCAGATACCGGCCTTACGGGTCACTTCGGCCACTTCCATGATGGCGGACAGCTGGGGCACGCCCACGCCGGCCACCATGCGGGTGGTGCAGATGGTGCCCGGACCGATACCCACCTTGACCGCGTCGGCACCGGCATCGGCCAGCGCGCGGGCGGCTTCGGGGGTGGCAATGTTGCCGCCGACCACCTGGGCATGGGGGGCCAGACGCTTGATTTGGCGGACGGTGTCGATGACGCCGCTGGAATGGCCGTGGGCGGTATCCACCACGATTAGATCCACGCCGGCCTCCAGCAACGCCTCGGCGCGCTTGATGCCGTCAGGGCCGACGCCGGTGGCGGCGGCCACGCGCAGGCGGCCCTTTTCGTCCTTACAGGCGTTGGGATGGGCCTTGGCCTTCTCGATGTCCTTGACCGTTATCAGGCCGGTACAGCGATAGTCGCCATCCACCACCAGCAGCTTTTCGATGCGGTGCTGGTGCAGCAGGCGCTTGGCCTCTTCCTTCTCGACGCCTTCACGCACGGTGATCAGCGTGTCGCGGGTCATCAGTTCGGCCACCGGCTGGTGGACGTCGGACGCGAAGCGCACATCGCGGTTGGTCAAGATGCCGACCAGCTTGCCCGAGCCGCGCTCGACCACGGGAATGCCGGAGATGCGGAAATCCGCCATCAGGCGCAGGGCTTCGGCCAAGGGCTGGTCGGGGTGGATGGTGATGGGATTGACCACCATGCCCGATTCGAACTTCTTGACCTGGCGCACCTGCTCGGCCTGTTCGGACGGTATGAAATTGCGGTGGATGACGCCGATTCCGCCGGCCTGCGCCA
>JACMLB010000216.1 GCA_014379805.1 Rhodospirillales bacterium
GCAAAACAACCCAGAGCCTTACGGAAGGAACGCTGGTCAAGGGACATTGGCACGCTCGGCTGAAAGCGGAAGGGACAGAAGCCAGAGATTAATAAGGATTGGTGGCCGGGGTCAAATGCCACCATGCGTAAAACAGCCCGTGCGTCGCCAAAGCTCAACTTTTTCCACCGCAGACGCAGTTGACTCGCGACATGGCGAAGGAATTATAGCATCCTCCGGAACGATCTGATGACGGGTTTGGTTCATTGTGAACCGCAACAGGGGAAGTGAATGTTCGCGATCATCGGCATCGTGGTCACCATCGTCAGCGTCATCGGCAGTTACGCCGCAGGTGGCGGTCATCTTGGCGTGCTTTGGCAGCCCTTCGAATTCACCATCATTCTGGGCGCCGCCGTCGGATCAGTACTTCTGGGAAACCCGAAGTCCACCATCATGGGCATTATTAAGAACCTTGGCATGGTCTTTAAGGGGCCGCACCACACCAGGGACGGTTACATCGAACTGCTTTCCATGCTGTACGCCGTCTTCAAACTGGCCAAAACCAAGGGCGACCTTGCCTTGGAAAGCCATGTGGAAAAGCCCGACGAAAGCCCGCTTTTCGGCAAGTTCCCCGGTTTCAATTCCGACCATCACACCCGCACTTTCCTATGCGACTATCTGCGCCTGCTGACCTTGGGTACGTCCAATGCCCATGAGTTGGAATCCATCATCGACGGCGAGTTGGAATCCCACCACAAGGTCTACCATGAGATGTCGCACGCGGTGAATTTGATGGCCGACGCCATGCCGGCGCTGGGTATCGTTGCCGCCGTGCTGGGCGTCATCCACACCATGGGATCCATCACCGAGCCGCCGGAAGTGCTGGGTCATTTGATCGGTGCGGCGCTGGTGGGCACCTTCTGCGGCGTGTTGTTCTCCTACGCGTTCTTCGCGCCCATCGCGCGAAACCTGCAGATGTCCTTCGACTCCGATCATTACTATTTGATGGCCATCAAGGCTGGTTTGCTGGCCCACATGCAGGGCTATGCGCCGCAGGTGTCCATCGAATTCGCCCGCAAGATCCTGCCCGACGAACTGCGGCCCAGCTTCCAAGAGCTGGAAGAGACCGTCACCAACCTGCCGCCAGATTGATCGAAGGGTAGAGTTTCAGCCTCATGGCCGAACAGCAGATCATCATCAAACGCTACAAGAAGGTGGCCGGTGGCCACCATGGTGGTGCTTGGAAGGTGGCCTACGCCGATTTCGTGACGGCGATGATGGCCTTCTTCCTGCTGCTGTGGCTGCTGAACGCGGTCACCGAGGAACAGCTGACCGGTATCTCCAACTACTTCGCCCCGTCCATGGCGTCCAAAAGCCAGACCGGCGCCGGCGGCATGCTTGGCGGCCAGGTCATCGGCCAAGGCGCCATGCAGTCCAACACCAGCTCGCCTAGCCTGGTGCAGCACTTGCCGCCCGCCTCCATCGGTCCGGGCGGCGAGGACCTGACCTCGCAGAACACCGAGCCCATGGAGGGCATGGGCGAGAAGGAATTCAAGGAGGCCCTGGCCGAACGCGAGCAATCGAAGTTCGAAAAGGCCAAGACCGTCATGGAAGGCGCCTTGAAGGCCATCCCCGAGTTGAAGCAGTTCCAAGGCTCGTTCCTGGTGGACAACACTCCCGAAGGCCTGCGCATCCAGATCACCGATCAGGAAGGCTTGGCCATGTTCCCCTCGGGCAGCTCGGCCATGTTCGGCCATACGCGCTCGCTGCTGGATTTGGTCGGCCGTGTTGTCAACCAATTGCCCAACAAAATCGCTATTTCCGGCCATACCGACGGCATCCCGTTTCGCGATCCCTCGGGCTACACCAACTGGGAATTGTCTGCCGATCGTGCCTTGGCCAGCCGCCGCGCTTTGCTGGCTTCGGGCGTGCCGGAAGATCGTATCGACCGGGTGGTGGGCCGCGCCGATGTGGACCCGCTGGTGGTGGACAACCCCAAGGGCCCGCGCAACCGCCGCATTAGCATCATCTTGCTGCGCGAGAATGATTTGAACGCGCCGCCCGACCTGCCCGCCGCGCAAACTCCGGCCCCAGGCCCCAAGACGAATTAGACCGGACGGCTGGAAACGGTACGGAAACTTCCTAATTCCGAGACGGCAGCCGAGGAGTTCCGCCATGTCCGATGCCCGCACGGTCATCATCATCCCCGCCCCCATGCCTGAATGGGTTGATGCCTGGGCGCATCCGGAATATTACGAGGGCGTCGCCCTTAAGCGCATGTTTGCCTATGCCCTGGACATGCTCGTGGTTATGGCCCTGGCGGTAGCGGTGTGGTTCGCCGGCTTCATTCTGGGCGTGCTCTCCTTCGGATTACTATTCCCGGTTCAGGCCCTGGCCGTCGCCTTGGTGCCGCTGGCCTATCACACCTTGCTGATTGCCGGCTCGCGTTCGTCCACGTTGGGCATGCGAGCCATGGGACTCAGGGTTATGAGCATTGCCCAGGGGGCCGAGGCTTGGGCTGGACGGCCAACCCTTTTACAGGCCATGATCCAAACCGTGGCATTCTATGGCTCCATGGCGCTGACCGGGTCCTTGGCCCTGTTGGTGGCCTTGTTCAACCCACGCCGACGAATGCTGCACGACTGGCTGGCCGGCACGGTGGTGGTGAACGATCGTTCGCTAACGGGCCGCACCGCCTAAGCCGGTTGGAAGGTTCATATCCCCTCCGTGTCCTGTGGTGGCACGGATGGCGGGGCACCATATCAGGGGGGACGTCGGGCGGTATCCGCCCGAAGCCGAGCAAACGGGACGCGATGGATCACATTCCCCTTAAACGGCCGCATTTCTTTTTCACCACGGCGCCCCTGCCCTGTCCCTACATCGCGGGCCGGCTGGAACGCAAGATCGTGACCGAACTGAACGGTCCCGATGCCGAAGTGCTGCACGAAGCCCTGTCGCGCGCCGGCTTCCGCCGCAGCCATTCCATCGCCTATACCCCCGCCTGCCCCGGCTGCAATGCCTGCATCCCCGTGCGCATCATCGCCGGGGAGTTCGCCCCCGACCGCTCCATGCGGCGCATCCGCAAGGCCAATCAAGATTTGACGGCCCGAAAAGTACCGGCCCGCGCCACCGCCGAGCAGTACCGCCTGTTCTCGCGCTATCAGGAATCGCGACATTCCGGCGGCGACATGGCACTGATGGGCTTTTACGATTACAGGTCCATGGTGGAAGACAGCCCCATCGACACCTTTTTGGTGGAGTATCGCCGTTCAGATGGCACCCTGACCGCCGTCTGTTTGGCCGACCGCATGTCCGACGGCCTGTCGGCGGTCTACAGCTTCTTCGAGCCCGATCTCGCCAACCGGTCACTGGGCACCTATGTGGTCACCTGGCTGGTGGAGGACGCGGTGAGCCAGGGGCTACCCTATGTATATCTCGGCTACTGGATCGCCGAGAGCCGCAAGATGTCGTACAAGTCCCGCTACCAGCCGCTTGAAGCCTTTGGCCCCAATGGATGGCGCCTACTGGAAAGCAACCATGACGAGAGCAATAAGAGCAACGTTTTGCGCTAAGACGCTTGTTCTGCGGTTGCCTGCCACCTCCCACTTGTCGATCTCTTGGGCTATGTCATAGTGGTCCATTAAGAAAAGAATAACGACACCGTTCGGGAGGATTCCAGTGACGCTGCTGCTGCAACTCAGCGGCCTGATCGACCGTCTCAACTCGGCGGTGGGCCGCACTGTGTACTGGCTGGTTCTGGTTGTTGCTGTTCTCAGCGCAACCAACGCAGTCATCCGTTACACCTTCAACTACAGCTCAAATGCCTGGTTGGAAATTCAGTGGTATCTGTACTCAGCCATCTTCCTGCTGAGTGCCGGATACACGTTGCTTAACAACGAGCACATTCGCATCGATGTGATTGCCGGGCGCTTCTCGCGCCGGACACAGACCTGGATCGAGATCATCGGCGGCATTTTCTTCCTGCTGCCCATGGCCTGCCTGATCCTGTGGCTGTCCTGGCCCATCTTCATGAGCGCCATGACCAGCGGCGAGCAATCCAGCGATGCCGGCGGCTTGATCCGCTGGCCTGCCCGAGGGCTGATCCCACTGGGCTTTGCCTTGCTGGCGTTGCAAGGCGTCTCCGAGACCATCAAACGCTTCGCCTTCCTGATGGGCCTGATCCCCGACCCCGCCGGTCGCTCCGCAGCCCATGGAGGCGACCATGGTTGAGTTCCTCATCGCCAACATGGCGCCGCTGATGTTTGTGGCGCTGGTGGTTTTCCTGTTGTTCGGCTATCCGGTGGCCTTCGCCCTGGCCGCCAACGGTCTGATCTTCGGCTTGATCGGCATCGAACTGGGCCTATTGCAGCCGCAATTGCTGCAAGCCCTGCCCGAGCGCATCTTCGGCATCATGCGCAACGACACACTGCTGGCGATCCCCTTCTTCACCTTCATGGGCTTGATCCTGGAACGCAGCGGCATGGCCGAGGATTTGCTCGATACCATCGGGCAATTGTTCGGCCCCGTGCGCGGCGGCCTCGCCTTCGCGGTGATTTTCGTGGGCGCGCTGCTGGCGGCAACCACCGGCGTGGTGGCGGCGTCGGTCATCTCCATGGGGCTGATCTCGCTGCCCATCATGCTTCGCTATGGCTATGACCGTCGGGTCGCCACCGGCGTCATCGCGGCCTCGGGCACCTTGGCTCAGATCATTCCGCCCTCGCTGGTACTGATCGTCATGGCCGACCAATTAGGTCGGTCGGTGGGCGCCATGTATGAAGGCGCGCTGATCCCCGGCTTGGTTCTGACCATGCTGTACACCAGTTACATCGTGATTATTTCCGTGCTGAAGCCCGAAGCAGCGCCGTCCCTGCCGCAGGAGGCCCGCACCCTGCGCGGTGTAAAGCTGTTCCAACGGGTGGCCTTCTCGCTGGTGCCGCCGCTGGTGCTGATCTTCCTGGTGCTGGGCACCATCTTCATGGGTATCGCCACCCCGACCGAGGGCGGCGCCATGGGCGCCACCGGCGCTTTGTTGCTGGCTCTGGCCAAGCGGAAGCTGTCCATCGACCTGCTGAAGCAGGCCATGAACACCACAGCCAAGCTGTCGTCTTTCGTGATGTTCATCCTAATTGGTTCGACCGTCTTCGGCTTGGTCTTCCGCGCGGTGAACGGCGATCTGTGGGTTGAGCATCTGCTGATCGGCCTGCCCGGCGGTCAACTCGGCTTCCTTATCGTCGTCAATATCCTGGTCTTCGTTCTGGCCTTCTTCCTCGATTTCTTCGAGCTGGCCTTCATCATCGTCCCCCTGCTGGCGCCAGTGGCTGAGAAATTGGGCATCGACCTGATCTGGTTCGGCGTGCTGCTGGGTGTGAACATGCAGACATCGTTCATGCACCCGCCCTTCGGCTTCGCCCTGTTCTACCTGCGCAGCGTCGCCGCCAAGGACGATTACACCGACAAGGTGACCAATAAGCGCATCAAGGGCATCACTACCGGCGAGATCTATTGGGGCGCGGTGCCCTTCGTCTGCATCCAGATCATCATGGTCATCCTGGTAATCAGCTTCCCGGGTCTGGTCGGCGAACAGGGGACCAAGGTCCAGAATCTGGACGATATCCAGATGAACATCGAGATGCCCAATTATGGCGAGGAAGACCCGCCGCCGCCATCGGCGGAGCCGGAGAACCGCTAACAAAAAAGCCCCACGCAAGCGGGGCTTTTTTTTATCGCCGCCCCACCGGGTTGGTGAGGACGAATTGGTCATAGCCGAACTCGGCCACCTTCCACCACAATTGGACATCCTGGCGGAAGCGGGTCCAAGGCTCGTAGATTTTACGGAATTTGGGGTTCTCGGCGGCGATGGATTCGTACAGCTCGAACGCCGACTTTTGAGCTGCGACCATGACGTCCTTGGGGTATGGCCGCAACTGGACGCCATTGCCGATCAACTTTTTCAGGCCGATGACATTTTGGACGTCGTATTTGGCCTGCATGTCCAAATTGGCCTCGGCGCAGGCCATTTCGAACGCCACCTGATAGGGCTTGGGCAGCTTGGCCCACTGCTCCTGGTTTACATAGGCGGACACCGTCGAGCCGCCTTCCCAGAAGCCGGGGTAATAGTAGTATTTGGCCACCCGGTAGAAGGCGAGCTTCTCGTCGTCATAGGGGCCGACCCATTCAGCGGCGTCGATGGTGCCTTTTTCCAGCGCCGGGTAGATGTCGCCGCCGGCCAATTGCTGGGGCACCACACCCAAGGGCTGGAGCACACGGCCGGCAATGCCGGCGATGCGCATCTTCAGGCCATCGAGGTCTTTCAAGCCTTTGATTTCCTTGCGGAACCAACCACCCATCTGGGTGCCGGTGTTGCCGGCGGGGAAATTGATGACGTTGTAGCCAGCAAGGAATTCGCGGATCAATTCCATGCCGCCGCCATGGTAGAGCCAAGCATTGTTCTGCCGACCGTTCAGGCCGAAGGGCAACTGGGTCTCAAAGGCAAAGGTCGGGTCCTTGCCCACGTAGTAATAGCTGACGGAGTGGCCGCACTCGACAGTACCCGCCTGGACCGCGTCGAACACCTGCAAGCCGGGGACAAGCTCGCCGGCGGCGAAGACGCGAATCTGGAACTTGCCCTCGGTGATCTCGGCGACCCGCCGCGCGATCAATTCACCCGCACCAAACAGGGTGTCCAGGCTTTTGGGAAAGCTGGACGCCATGCGCCAACGGATTTCAGGCAAACCCTGGGCCAAAGCAGGCGCGGCCACTGCGGTAGTGGCGGCACCTATTGTGGTGGCCTTAAGGAATGAACGACGCTCCATTTGGATACTCCCCCGAATCCCAATCCGCAGCGCGCGATCATACACACCAGCTGGAATTTAGGAATGGGAGAAGCGGCTAAACCGCGATCAACGCCGCCGCCACGTCACGGCCTTCGGTCAACAGCACATTATAGGTCCGGCAGGCGGCGCCGGTATCCATGGGCTCGATGACAATACCGGCGGCTTTAAGGGCTGCGCGGATTTCGCGCGGCACCACGCTCATGCCCTTGCCGCAGCCCAGCATCAGGACGCTGGGGCGCTTCTCCGCCGTCAGCAAGGGCTCCAGACTGGCCACGCTCAACTCGGCCATGGCGGTCACCGGCCAAGCCAGGGTCCGGGTGGGAAACACCAGCACCGAGCCCTCGTGACGAATGCCCGAGATGGTGAAACCAAGATCGCCATAACCAACACTCAGTTGGCTATCGGCAGAGACGACGGGAGTGACATCCATAGCCAACCATATGGGGGGCCGCAGCCCCCCTCCAAGGCGTGAAGGTTAATGAACCGCCTGACTGGCGCGTTCGTCCTCTTCCTTTTCCTTGCCGGTGCGCAAGTTGAAGTAGATCAGGATGGGCATACCCACATAGACCGACGAGAACGTGCCCACGGCCAAACCCCACAGCATGGCGATGGAGAAGGTGCGCAGCACCTCGCCACCCACCGTCAGCAACGACACCACCGTGATAAACACGGTTGCCACCGTCAGGATGGTGCGGGCCAGGGTTTGGTTCACCGACAGGTTCAGCAGGTCGTAAAGCGGCATGCTCTTGTACTTGCGCAGGTTCTCGCGAACGCGGTCGTACATCACCACGGTGTCATTGATGGAGTAACCGGCAATGGTCAGGATCGCCGCCACCGCCGTCAGATTGAACTCCATACCGGTGAGGGCATACAGGCCGAAGGTGGTGATGACGTCATGGAAAATGGCGATCAAAGCACCGACGCCGAACTGCCATTCGAAGCGGAACCACACATAGGCGGCGATGGCCAATACCGCCAAAGCCACGGCTAGGGCACCGTCACGCTTCAATTCCTCGCCAACCTTGGGGCCGACGATCTCGACGCGGCGGTAATCATAGCCCGCACCCAAGGCGCCCTTGACCTTGCTGAGCGCTTCCATCTGCGCCCGCTCGTCGCCGGCCTGGCGGGGAACGCGGATCATCACGTCCTGGCCGGTATTGCCGAACTCCTGCAGCGCGACCTCGCCAAGCGCCAAATGCTCCACCGCCGAACGCATCTTGCCCAGATCGGCCTTCTCAGCCGAATGAACCTCAACCAGGATGCCGCCGGCGAAATCAATGCCGTAATTGAACCCCTTGATGGCCATGGCCGCGATGGAACCGAACACCAGGACCGCCGTCACCGCAAAGGCAATGAACCGCAGCCGGATGAAGTCGTAGTTCGGGGTCTTCTGCGCGACCCAGCGGGAATAAAAATTCATCGCGGGATTCCTTACAGCGGAAGCGCCTTGGGGCGGCGCCAAGCAATCCAGATCTCGACCATCAAACGGGTGATCATGGTTGCGGTGAACAAAGAGGTCGCGATGCCGATACCCAAGGTGACGGCAAAGCCCTTGATCGGACCGGTGCCGAAGCCGTACAGCAACAGCGCCGCGATCATATGGGTCAGGTTCGCGTCCAGGATGGTGGCGAAGGCACGGTCGAAACCGGCCCGAACCGCCGACAACAGCGGACGACCGGAACGGCTTTCCTCACGCATGCGCTCGTAGATCAGCACATTGGCGTCCACCGCCATGCCCATGGTCAGCACAATGCCGGCAATACCGGGCAGGGTCAGCGTCGCCCCCAGGATGGACAGCAGCGCCATCAGGAACACGATGTTGAGCACCAAGGCCACATTGGCCAGCAAACCCAGCGTGCCGTAGATGACGACCATGAAGATCACGACCAGGATCAGGCCGAGGGCCGAGGCAATGGCGCCGGCGCGAATGGAATCGGCACCCAAATCGGGACCGACGGTGCGTTCTTCCAGCACGTTCAGCGGTGCTGGCAGGGCACCGGCACGCAGCAGCAAGGACAAATCCTTGGCCTGAACAACCGAGAAACCGCCGGAAATGATGCCTGATCCGCCCAGGATGGGCTCGTTGACGCGGGGGGCCGAGATGACCTTGTCGTCCAGGACGATGGCCAACTGCTTGCCCACGCCTTCCCGGGTGGCTTCACCAAACTTCTTACCGCCGGCGGCGGAGAACTTGAACGACACCACCGGGCGCCCGTCCTGGAAGGTGGCCTGGGCGTCGGTCAGCATGTCGCCGCCCACTTCCACGCGCTTCTTCACCACATAGGCACCGGGCATGCCGCGATCGCTCTCCACGGAGGGCAGCAGCACCGAGCCCGGGGGTATCCGGCCCCGTTGGGCCTCTTCCGCCGAGGTGCTGTCATCGACCATGTGGAAGGTCAGCTTGGCGGTTTTGCCCAGCAGCGCCTTAATGCGGTCGGGATCCTTGACGCCGGGCAGCTGGACCACGATGCGGTCGACACCCTGACGTTGGATGGACGGCTCACGGGTGCCCATCTCGTCCACGCGGCGGCGGACGATTTCGATGGATTGCTCCACCGCCGCGCCGATGCGGGCGTTCAACGCCTGCTCGGTATAGCGGTAGGTGGCAAGGCCGTCCTCGGTCATCTCGAAGGTGGCGTCGGGATCGAGGCGGCGAAGCTCGGTGCGCACGCGCTCGCGCTCGGCAGCATCGAGGATGCGGACTTTGACCGCATCCTTGCCCAGCAAACCGAGGTCGGCGTACTTGGCCTTTTCCTTGCGCAGCGTCGTCCGAATGGACTCCACCAGCGAATTCAGGTGTTCCCTGACGACGTAGCCGGTATCCACTTCCAGCAGAAGGTAGGAGCCGCCTTGCAGATCCAGGCCGAGGCTGACCGGCTGCAGCCATGACGGCATGCGGTCGGCGGTTTCTTGCGGCAGCAGGTTAGGCGCCGACCAGATGAAGCCGGCCAAGCTGACCAGCGCCACCAGGATTATCTTCCACTTAGGGAAATGGAGCATGTCCGTCCCGTCGTCAGGGTAATCGAATGACCGACTTACTTGTCGGCCGGCTTTTCAACTTCGCCGGCAACCGGCTCGGTCTTGGAGATGATGTCCTGGATGGTGCCGCGCAGCACGCGCACGCGCACGCCCTCGGCAATCTCCACAACCACTTCCTTGTCGTCCACCACCTTATTGATGGTGCCGATGATGCCGCCGGAGGTCAGGACGCGGTCGCCGCGACGCAGCTGGGTCATCATTTCCTTATGCGCCTTCATCTTCTTCTGCTGAGGGCGGATCATCAGGAAATAGAACACGACGAAGATCAGGACGAGCGGCAGGAAACTCTCGATCCCCCCGGCAATGCCGCCAGCTGTTCCGGCGGCCTGAGCGAAAGCGGGTGACACGAGCATGGAAGTCTCCTTGGAGAGTGGATAGCGTTCGGAAAGTGTGCGGAATATAGCCGCACATCCGGGCGATGCAAACCTTAACTCCCGGTAAGCCCCGCCGGACTTGCGAGACGGCGTCTATGCCCCTACCCTCACCCGGTCCTTACAGCCATCGGATCACCATGGAACCCGACGCCCTCCGCCTGCTCGCCCGCATCGCCGACGCCCTGGAACGGCTGGCGCCGCCGCCTTTGGCCAGCGCCGATTTGACCGCCGCCGACGCCTTTGTCTGGCATGCCGACCCAGACGGGCTGGAACCGATAGCGGACGTCAACCGGGTGGACATCGACCTGCTGAAAGGCATCGAGCGCCAGCGCAGCCTGCTGCTGGACAACACCAAGCGGTTCGCCGCCGGCCTGCCCGCCAACAACGCCTTGCTGTGGGGCGCGCGCGGCACCGGCAAAAGCTCGCTGGTCAAGGCGGTGCATGCGGCGCTGAATGCCGAGCAGCCCGGCAGCGTCGCCCTGGTGGAAATCCACCGCGAGGACATCCCGTCTTTGCCTCGGTTGCTGCGGGTGCTCAAAAATTCGGACCGCCGTTGCCTGCTGTTCTGCGACGATCTGTCGTTCGAGGGCCAGGACGAGGCCTATAAGTCCCTGAAAGCAGTGCTGGAAGGCGGCATCGAGGGCAGGCCGGCCAATGTGGTGTTCTACGCCACCTCCAACCGCCGCCATCTGCTGTCGCGCGATATGATCGAGAACGAACGGTCCACCGCCATCAACCCGCACGAGGCCGTGGAAGAAAAGGTTTCGCTATCCGACCGCTTCGGCCTGTGGTTGGGCTTCCATCATGTGGCCCAGGACACTTATTTCGACATCATCGAAGGCTATGCAGCGCGCTTCAACCTGGGCCCGGACACGGAAAGCCTACACCGAGAGGCCAATGAATGGTCCATGACGCGCGGTTCGCGCTCGGGCCGGGTGGCATGGCAGTTCATTCAGGATTTGGCCGGCCGCCTGGGCAAGCCACTGGAGTAATCAGACCCTGCCCAGATACTGGTACAGCGGCGCCACGGCCCGCCAGCGCGTAGCCAAATCTTCGACCAGATCCGGGCTGAACAACAGCGGTTCCAACAATCGGTTACGTACCAGATAGGCGGATTTGCGGCGCACCCAGTCCAGCACCACCTGTGGCTCGCCTTCGGGTAAGGATGGTCGGCTGTAAGGCTCGCCTTCCAGAGCGAAGCCGGCAGCCAAAGCGGGTTCCATGGCGGCGGCGAAGGGCGCGGAGCAGGCCAGAATGGCGGCCCGCACGGCTTTCATGGTGGCGGGCGGTGCGGCGTAATAGCCCATGCCATAGCGATAGCCCGACGGGCCGATCTCCAGGAAGAAAGCCGGGCGGCCCTGCCAGCCCTCGCCGGCCCGCTTGAAACAAATCCACTGATTAATGCGATAGGGCGATTTGTCGCGGGAAAAGCGGGTGTCACGATGAATGCGTGACACCGCCGCGCCTTTGGGGTTGGTGTCAAACCCGGGATCAATGTCCAGCATGGCTGGAGCCAATGCCGCCACCAGATTGCGCAAAGGCGCCTGGACCGAGTCCGCGTACTCGCTTTTGTGATCGGCGAACCAAGCGCGTTCGTTATTAGCCGCCAATTCCGCCAGGAAAGCCGGCAAAGCCGGCGACAATCCCTCAATTTCCATCATTCACCCGCCGATTTGCGCGCAATGGTCGCGCAATGGCGGCGGACTGGCAAGCGTCTAACGCTTGGCAAACCAGCGGGTGATTAAGAGGACCAGCGCGAAAATGACGGTGCCGCCGATGATAACGGCAGAGCCGCTTAGCAGCGCTTCGAAGGGGGTGAATTGGGGGGCTGTGTCAAACATGGGACCAAGGATGGCCCATCCCTGCGCGGCCATCCTTGCTGTTCATCAAGCGTCGCCGATTCCAAGCAAGCCGAACCAACTGATGGCATCGCCCTTGATGTAATCCGCCGGGTTGACCGCCTCGGTGCCCTTGCGGATTTCGAAGTGCAATTGCGGCGAAGTGACGTTGCCCGACGCGCCGACGGTGGCGATCTGCTGGCCCTTGCGTACGGACTCGCCCTTTTTGACCATCAATTGGTCGTTATGGGCATAAGCGGTCATCCAGCCATCGGCATGCTTGACCAGCAGCAGATTGCCGAAGCCCTTCAGTTCGTTGCCCACATAGGCAATCACACCGTTTTCCGCCGCTTTAACCGGGGTCCCACGTGGGGCGGCGATGTTGACGCCGTCGCTGTGCTGGCCCTTTGCCAAGGGGCCGAATTCGTTGATGACCTCACCCTTGCACGGCCAGATGAACCCCTTGCCGGCCAATGGCGGCGGCGGGGGTGGCGGCAGACTGGCCTGGGGCTGGAAGGCTACGTGGCGGGTCTCCGGCTCGGGAGTCGGCGGCGGCGTCACCTGTGGCACTGGCTCTGGCGGCGGGAGCTTGCTTATGGTCGTGGTCGGCGCCTTGGACGGCGGCTTTGCCCCGCCAAGGGCGTTGGGCGATGCGATGACCAGCGGTCCCGTGGTGGTGTTGGACCGTAACTGGGCGGTTTGAACCTCACCCACATACGAACCGGGCACCCGCAGCTTCTCGCCCACTTTGATGGTATAGGGAGCGCCTTTGCCGTTGGTTCGGGCCAGGGCCTGGAAGTCCACCTTGAGCCGACGCGCCACCACCAGCAAGGTGTCGCCGCGCTGAACCACATACTCACCGCTGCCGCCCGGCACCCGCAGCAGCATGCCGGGGTTGATGAGGTACGGCGCCTGCAGCCGATTGGCTTCGATCAGTTCGCGCACCGAAACATTGCAGCGCCGGGCAATGGAATAAACCGTGTCGCCGGAATAGGTCGTAACGGTGCCGCCGCAGCCGGCGTGAGCCATGGGCCCACGGGTCACCGGTGCGCCGCCGCCCTGCCAATTGGGATCGCAGGCCGCCAAAGCCACGGTTATCAGCAGCACCATGGCCGACCGTCGAACCACATGGGGTAGGAGCACACTCATGCGGTGCACTATACAGGCCGGCAACGGGGCGCGGCAATGGGAGACGGATGACAGGAAGGTGTCAATTCGCCGAGGTCAGTCCTCGGGCATGCCCTCGACCAGCGGCACGAAGCGCACCGGACCAAGATGGTCGATGTGCAGGCCGTTCTCGGTCTTGGTGATCTTAAGCAAATCCTGCTCCAAGGCATGGGCATCACCCAGGGGCAGCACCATGATGCCGCCTACCTTCAACTGGTCCACCAGCTTGGGCGGAATGTCGTGGGCGGCGGCGGTGACCATAATTCGCTCGAACGGGGCCTGCTCGGGCCAGCCACGCGATCCATCGCCCACTTTCGCGGTGATGTTGTGGATGCGCAGGTGTTTGAAACGCTCTTCCGCCTGCTTCAGCAGCGGCTTGTGGCGTTCGACGGTGTAAAGGCGGCGGCACAATTGGGCCAACACCGCAGCCTGATAGCCCGAGCCGGTGCCGATTTCCAGCACCTTCATACGGTCGGTCACTTCCAGCGCCTGCGTCATTACGCCAACCACCAAGGGCTGGCTGACGGTCTGGCCGCAGGCGATAGGCAGCGCGGTGTTTTCATAGGCTTGGTCAAGGAAAGGCGGTGCGACGAACAGCTCGCGCGGGGTGCGCTCGATGGCGGCCAGAGTGGGCGTGTCGGTCACGCCGTTACGGCGCAACTCCATCAACAGGCGGATGATGCGAGCCTCGGCGGCAGCCATGGCCCCCTACCCTTCGGCGAAAATGGTGGTGAGCGCGCGCATGGTGCCCTGATCGGTCAAATCCACGCAGAGCGGCGTAACCGAAATGGCACCACGCACCACCGCTTCGATATCCGTGCCAACGGTGGAGCGTTCCTCGGCCCGCTGGGCTCCAATCCAGATATAGGATTCGCCGCGCGGATCAAAACGCTCGGTCAGTTCATCGCCAATTTTGCGCTTACCTTGACGGGTGATCTCGATGCCGGTGACGCGGTCGGCGGCGACGTCAGGGAAATTTACGTTCATCAGCACGTTGCGGCCCCAGCCCACGCGGGTGACCTTGCGGATGATTTCGGGTGCCCAATGTTCGGCGGTGGACCATTTAACCGCGTCAGACGTGTAATATTGCGAGAAAGCAATGGCGGGAATGCCCAGAATGGTGGCCTCCATGGCCGCCGCCACCGTGCCCGAATAAGTTACGTCCTCACCCAGATTAGCGCCGCGATTGACGCCGGACAGCACCAGGGTCGGCTTCTTATCCTTGAGGATGTGGTTGATGCCCAACAGCACCGCGTCGGTGGGCGTGCCGTCCACCGAATAACGTCGGCGTGACACCTGACGCACCCGCAACGGCCGGCGGATGGTCAACGAATGGCCGGCAGCCGATTGCTCGGTCTCGGGTGCCACCGTCCACACATCTTTGGAAATGGCGCGCGCGATTTTCTCCAGCACCTTGATGCCAGGGGCATGGATGCCGTCGTCGTTGGAGACAAGGATGCGCGCTTGGGCCAGATCGATGATAGGCGAATGCATCAGCGGATGATGTCCGTCCCGCCCATATACGGCTTCAACACCTTGGGCACCACGATGGAGCCGTCTTCCTGCTGGTAGTTTTCCAGCACCGCCACCAAGGTGCGGCCCACGGCAAGCCCCGAGCCGTTGAGGGTGTGGACGAAGCGGGTGCCCTTGTCCGACTTGAAGCGGGTCTTCATGCGCCGGGCCTGGAAATCCCCGCAATTGGAACACGACGAGATTTCGCGGTAACGGTTCTGACCGGGCAGCCACACTTCGATGTCATAGGTCTTACGCGAGCCGAAGCCCATATCGCCGGTGCACAGCACGATCACACGGTAGGGCAAGCCCAGGCGCTGTAGGATCGTCTCGGCGCACCCGGTCATGCGCTCATGCTCGGCATCGGAGTGGTCGGGGTGGGCGATGGAGACCATCTCCACCTTCCAGAACTGGTGCTGGCGAATCATGCCGCGCGTATCCTTGCCCGCCGACCCGGCTTCCGA
Organism: Rhodospirillales bacterium; assembly: GCA_014379805.1. Lineage (GTDB taxonomy): Bacteria > Pseudomonadota > Alphaproteobacteria > Rhodospirillales > Magnetospirillaceae > Magnetospirillum. The sequence goes on from JACMLB010000216.1 coordinate 15,207, forward strand.
GCGGAAGCATGGCGTCAACGCTGTCATGCGGATGGGCAGGCCAGCTTCATCAACGATGGAATCAGCCACCAGATTGGTCAGCGGCACCTCGGCGGTGGGAATCAGCCAATGGCCCGTGTTGGTCTTGAACAGATCATCACCGAATTTCGGCAACTGACCGGTGCCGTAAAGGGCGGCATCCTTGACCATGGTCGGCGGATTGAACTCGGTATAGCCGTGATCTTCCGTCTGGGTGTCCAGCATGAACTGGCCCAGCGCGCGTTCAAGCCGGGCCAGCTTGCCCTTCAGCACCACGAAGCGGGCACCGGACAGTTTGGCGGCACCGTCAAAATCCATCAGGCCTAGGGCCTCACCCAGGGCGTCATGCTCCTTGGGCGCGAAGGCGAAATCCTTGGGCGTGCCCCATTTGCGCAGCTCCACGTTATGGTCCTCGTCGGGACCATCGGGAACGTCGGCGGCGGGCAGATTGGGGATCGCAGCCAGGATGTTGTCCAGGCGCTCGCCCATGTCCTTATCCTGGGCTTCCAGGGCCGGGATTTCGTCCTTGAGCTTGGCGACCTCGTCCATAATTCCCGAGGCATCCTGGCCCTGCTTCTTCAGGATGCCGATCTGCTTGGAAACCTCGTTGCGACGGGCCTGCAATTCCTGGACACGGGTCTGAACGATGCGGCGTTCGGCGTCCAGGGCGATGATCTCGGCGGAGCGAGGCTCAAGGCCACGGCGGGCAAGCCCGGCATCGAACGTGGCGGGGTTTTCGCGAATCCACTTGAGATCGTGCATGACGTTTTTCCGAAGAGCGGGATGGGCGGAAGAAAATTAGAAATTAGCCGTTGAAGTCGGTCTCGTCCGGCACGTCGTCATCCTCATCTTCGTCGGCCTCTTCGGCCTTCTTCTTTTCGACCATACGGGCCGAGATGATGGAGATCTCGTACAACAGCACCATGGGGATGGCGAGGGAGAGTTGGCTGACCACGTCCGGCGGCGTCACCACTGCGGCGAAGATAAACACACCGACGATGGCATAGCGGCGCTTTTCAGCCAAACCTTTCGCCGTGACCAGACCGACGCGGGCCAGCAGGGTCAGCAGCACCGGCATCTGGAACGCCAAGCCGAAGGCAAAGACCAGGGTCATGACCAGCGCCAGCGACTCGCTGACCTTGGCTTCCAGCTGGATGGGCAATTCGCCGGGCGACGGCAGTAAATTCTCGAAGCCCAGCAGGTAAGTGTAAACCATGGGCAGCACGAGGAAATACACCAGCGCCGCCCCCATGGTGAACAGCACCGGGGTGGCGAGCAGGAAGGGCGCGAAGGCCCGCTTCTCGTGCTTGTACAGGCCTGGCGCGACGAAGGCCCACAATTGCCCGGCCCAAACCGGGAAGCAGACCAGGGCTGCGGCGAAAGCCGATACCTTCACATAGGTGAAGAAGGCTTCTGTCGGCGCGGTATAGATCAGCCGGCGCATGCCACCTTTCTCCAACGCGACCTTGGAGTAAGGGTCCAGCAGGAAGGCGTAGATGTCGGCGGCGAAATAAAAGCAGCCGGCGAAGGCGATGATGAAGGCCAGGACCGACCACAACAAGCGCGTGCGCAGCTCGACCAAATGTTCGAGCAGCGGCATGGTCTTATCGGTGGCTTGGTGGCTCACGGCTTTATCCTCAAGGCTCGGGCGGCTTGCGCGGGGCCTCGAACGGTGCCGAGACTGGTAATTCCGGCTCGGGCTTGGGCGCTTCCGCAGCCAGCTTGACCTCGTCCACCATGGGCATCACCGGCGGCTCAAGGCTTTTGGCAATGGCGCCGGTGGGGTCGATGGTGTTCTCGATCTCACGCCGAAGCATGTTGGGATCGGTCGCCTTCTCCACCTGCGTCTTGAGGTCGGCCAGTTCTGTCTCGCGCACCATGTCGTCGACACCGCGCTGGAACTCCCCGGCCATTTCCCGCGCCTTGCGGGTCCAGCGGCCGAGTTGGCGCAGAACGACGGGAAGATCCTTGGGGCCGATGACGATCAACGCCACCACCGCCACCAAAGCCATTTCATCCCAGCCGATGTCGAACATGAAGGCGAAATCTCCACCAGCGTCGGCGCTTCCGCGCCGAACGCGGCATCAATGCTTGACGGATTCCTTGTCCACCGGCTTGACGGTGTCCTGGGAGTCGATCTGCTGTGACTTGGCGGCAGCGGCGGAGGAATCCTCTTCCTCGTCAGCCAGACCCTTCTTAAAGGCCTTCACGCCCTTAGCCATGTCGCCCATCAGCTTCGGGATTTTGCCCGCGCCGAACAGCAGCAGCACAATGACCAGAACGATCAGCCAGTGCCATATGCTGAAGCTACCCATAGAGCTACTCCCTGCCCAAACGTACGTGATAGGTTGGGCGCGGATAATCGCAGAAGAGTGCGGGCACCGCAACCGCCCTAGTTCGATAACCCTACTCGTCTAAACCCAACAGCATGTCGTCGTCGAGAAGCTCAAGTGGGGGCTCCTCGTCGTCTTCCAAAGTGTCCACCGGCGAATCGCCTTCCACTGCGCGATTGCCGTAGGCGTCGGCGGCGGGACGGGTATCCAACAGGCCGGCGGCCTTCAATTCCTTGAGGTTGGGCAAGTCCTCCAAACTTTCCAGGCCGAAATGGTCGAGGAAAGCTTCCGACGTCGCCCATTGAAGGGGCCGGCCTGGGGTGCGGCGGCGACCTTTGGGGCGAATCCAGCCTGCTTCGAACAACAGATCCAACGTGCCCTTGGACAGGGCGACGCCGCGGACCTCCTCGATTTCCGCCCGCGTGATGGGCTGGTTATAGGCAATGATCGCCAGCACCTCGATGGCGGCACGGCTGAGGCGGCGGGTCTGGGTCTGCTCAATCACCAATTGGCCGGCCAGATCGGGCGCGGTGCGGAACGCCCATTTACCGCCGCGCCGCATCAGATTGACGCCGCGCAGGGCATAGTACTGCTGCAACTCGGTCAACAGGGCCGAGATATCCAGCCCGGCGGGCAGGCGTTCGGCCAAGGCGCGTTCGTCCAGCGGCTCGGCACTGGCGAACAGCATGGCCTCGATCAGCCGCAGATGCTCCAATTCGGCGCTCATGCGCTTTCCCCCACTGGGCCAGACTTCACGTAAATGGGGCTGTAAGCGCCGCCGTCTTGACGCAGTTGCAGGCGGCCCTGCTTCGCCAGTTCCAGCGCCGCGATGAAGGTGGAAGCCACTGCCGATTTCATCTTCAACGGATCGCCCTCGAATTGCGGCAGATAGGCCGACAGCACCGACCAGTCGGGCATGCGGCCAAGCAGGTTCTCCAAACGCTTCAACGCATCCTCGACCGTATACAGATCGGGGGCTTCGATGGTCAGTGTGCGAACCGAGGTGCGCACGATGTGGTCGGCATAGGCCTTGAGCAGGTCGAATAGCTGGACGTCGAAGATAGAGCGGGTCACCACCGGAACGTCGTCGGGCTCGCCACGGGCGAAGAACTCGCGGCCCAATTGCGGGCGGGTGATCAAGGTGGTGCCGGTGCGCTGCATGGCTTCCAGGCGGCGCAGGCGAAAGGCCAGCACGTCGGCCATTTCCGCCGCCGTGGGCAGGCCGTCCTGATCGGGTTCCGGCTCAGGCAGCAGCAGGCGGGATTTGAGATAGGCCAGCCATGCCGCCATGACCAGATACTCAGCGGCAAGATCAAGGTGGCGTTGGCGTACCCGTTGGACGAAGACCAGATACTGGTCGGCCAGCTTGAGGATGGAGATCTTGGCAAGGTCCACCTTTTGCTCGCGCGCCAGCGCCAGCAGGATGTCCAGCGGCCCCTCGAACCCTTCCAAGTCGAGCATCAGCCGCTCGCCCTCGTCGCGGCCCTGGCCCTCCTCGTCTTCCTCGAACACGTCGCCCTGCATGGTGGCGCTCACTGCCCGCCAAAGACCGACACCAGCAGCTCCAACAGCCAGTTGACCGCGGGCTGGATGATGGTGTCGAACGGGTCGAGCGGCAAACCAAGCGCGCGCCCCAGCATGGGCAACAGCACGAGGGCGCCCAGCAAAAACAGCACGCCGGTATTTTCCATGCGAGCCAACCGCAGTCCCAATGGACGCGGCAGCAGACCCACCGCCACCCGTCCGCCGTCAAGGGGCGGAATGGGCAGCATGTTGAAAACGGCCAGTAACAGGTTGAGAGTAATGGCATTTGCCAGATTGAGGCGAGCCCAATCCACCCCGGCGTCGGGGAGCAACCCCACATAGCGGATCAGCACGATCGCCAGTACCGCCAACACGATATTGGTGCCCGGCCCGGCGATGGCCACCAGCACCATGCCCATGCGGGACGGCCTGAGCTTGGAGAAATTTACCGGCACCGGCTTGGCCCAGCCGAACAGGAAACCGCCCATGATCATCAACATAGCGGGCAGGATGATAGTGCCGAACGGGTCGATATGGCGTAGCGGGTTGAGGGTGACGCGGCCCATGCGTTTGGCGGTGTCGTCGCCCAGGGCATAGGCTACAAAGCCATGAGCGGCCTCGTGCAGGGTGATGGCAAAAATCAACGGCAGCGCCACCACCGATATCTGCTGCACTAGGCCGACAGGGTCCATCATGCCAGCAACTCACCCACGCGGGCGGTCACTGCCGCAATATCCATGGCTTGGGGCCGGCGCTTGCGTTTGGCCGCCACGGCAATGCGTTCCTGCGCCACCTCGGTCAAGGGGCGCAGGGCGGCCGCAATGGCGGTCATTTCGTCCATATCGCCGTTGCAATGCAGGACCACGTCACAGCCGGCATCCAGGGACGCCGTGGTGCGGTCTTCAAACCGTCCGCCCAGCGCCTTCATGGATAGATCGTCCGAGATAAGAACACCCTGGAAGCCAATGATTCCACGAATGATTTCACCGATGACCTTAGCCGATGTGGTGGCCGGGGCATGGGCGTCGATGGACTTGTAGACCACATGGGCGGTCATGGCCCAAGGGGCGTCGGCCAAGGCCTTAAACGGCGGGAAATCCTGCGCCTCCAACTCGGCCCGCGTCGCTTCCACCACCGGCAAGTCCAGGTGGCTATCCACCATGGAGCGACCATGGCCGGGGATGTGCTTGATGACCGGCAGCACGCCTTCGTCCAGCAATCCATCGCACACGACGCGGCCCAATTCGGCCACCATGGCGGGGGTCAGGCCATAGGCGCGGTCGCCGATGACGTCATGGGCGCCGGGCACCGGCACGTCCAGCACTGGCGCGCAATCCACGTCGATGCCCAGATCGGCCAGCTCGCGACCGATCAGTCGGAAGTTCAAGCGCAATGCCTCTTTGGCCAAGGGGAGGTCGCGCCCAGCAAGCAGCGCGAAGGGCTCACCCGGAGGTGCCTTGCGCCAATGGGGCGGACGCAGGCGCTGCACCCGGCCACCTTCCTGATCGATCAGTACCGGCGCATCAGCGCGGCCAACGCTGGCGCGCAATTCGTTGACCAGCGCGCGGACCTGATCGGGGCTGTCCACATTGCGGGCAAATAGGATGAAGCCGAGCGGGTTAACCGCTTGAAAAAAGCGGCGTTCCTGGTCGGACAGGGTTAGGCCGGCACAGCCGAAAATGCCGGCGGCGGGAACGGAATTACTTGCGGGCAATGATGCACCCCTGGTTACGGGATTTCAGCTCGGCACACATTTGCTTGGCCGCCTGTTCCGAGAGCGGGCCGGCCCGCAGGCGCCAGAACGTCCCCTTCTCGCCCAGCTCGACCCGGACCACGTCGGGCTTCAGACTGCCCAGCAAATCGTGATTGGTGTGCTGGATGCGGCCCCATTCCTTGTCGGCATCGGGAGCCGAGCGCAAGGCGCCCAACTGGATCAGCCAGTCGCCACCGGCAGGCACCTTAGCCGGCGCAGCAGCCGGCGGAGGCGGCGGTGCGACGGGAGCCGGGGCGGGCGGAGCCACCGCTACCTGGGCACGCGGCACCACCTGGGGCGGCGCCAGCGGCATGGGC
>JACMLB010000217.1 GCA_014379805.1 Rhodospirillales bacterium
CATGCCATCACCTGGGTCAGGCGCGAGGTTACCCGCATGGCCTCGCACGACATCCGCAAACCGGCGGTCAATTCCGCCCGTTCGCGCTGGCGCCATTGCGCATAGGCCATGTAATTGCGAGCCTCGACCATAAGGTCCAAGGTCTCGTCGTAGGTTCGGCGAAAGTACGCGGGTGCCTGCATGGACAAAACCTCCACGGTCTTGAATTGCAGGTGGCCCTTGCCTGCGGGGAAGTCAACGCAGCACGGCGAAAGACAGAGTGCGTCGAGCCCCCTCTTGACGAAAATCCAACCCCATTGCGCACGGTCGCCAAATGGGACCGTGTGGCGGCAGCGGGGCCTGTGCCGATTGCTTCGAGTTTACCGTGCTTTCCGTGTTCTCGTGGCGAACCGTTTGACGCGTCTGGCAGACCGGGTGTGTTCCGAAATTTAAACCGGACAGCCGTGGGCTTGACCCACCGCCCTCCCCTACTGCGCCGTCCAGCCGCCATCCACCGGCAGGCTGGTGCCGGTCATATTTCCAGCGCCGTCTGAACACAGGAACACCGTCAACTCGCCAATCTGCTCGGGCGTGGTGAAGCGCTTGGATGGCTGCTTCTCGCTCAGCAATTCTCGGGCGGCGAAGTCTACGGTGACGCCCTCGGTGGCTGCGCGGGCGTCGATCTGGCGTTGCACCAGCGGCGTCAACACCCAACCCGGACAGATGGCGTTGCACGTCACCAGGGTCTCGGCATTTTCCAGCGCCACCACCTTGGTTAGCCCCAGCAAGCCATGCTTGGCTGCCACATAGGCCGATTTGTTGGGCGAGGCAACCAGCCCATGGGCCGAGGCGATGTTGATGATGCGGCCCCAGTTGCGCGCCTTCATGCCCGGCAACGCCGCGCGGATAGTATGGAAGGCGGAACTGAGATTGATGGCGATGACCGCGTCCCAACGCTCGGGCGGGAAGTCCTGCACCGGGGCCACATGCTGGATGCCGGCATTGTTGACCAGGATGTCCACCCGCCCCAATTGAGCCTCGGTATGGCGCACCAAAGCGACGCAGGCCTCGGTCTTGGACAGATCGGCGCCGTCATACAATACAGTGACGCCGTATTGGCCGGCCATGCCGGCACGCAACGCCTCGATCTCGGCGGCGTCGCCGAAGCCGTTCAGCATGAGATTGGCGCCCTGAGCGGCCAAGGCGTGGGCGATGCCCAGGCCGATGCCGCTGGTCGAACCGGTGACGATGGCGGCCTTACCTTTGAGCATGGTCCAACCCTCCGCTATTTCTTGAAGAAGCTCTCCGCGCCCTGCTTAGCAGCTTGCTTGCGGGTGATGGTCGCACGGGTGCGCTCGATCTCCGCTTCCAATTCGGCGATGTAGGCATTCAGCTCAGCCACGCCCATGGTTTCCAGGTTCTTTTTCTCGGGAGCCATTTTCTTGGGGTCCAGTTCGTCCCAGTCCATGACCGACCTCACCACTTGCCATCCAGTTGCAAACGTACCAGATTGGCCGCCCAACGGACAGGTGAAGAGGGGATTAAGGGATGCTGCCCGAGAGCATGACCTGTGTGGAGATCAGCCTGCCCGGCGGGCCTGAAGTGCTGCTTCCGGCCACCCGGCCCACGCCCCAGCCCAACAAGGGCCAAGTGGTCATCAAGGTGGCGGCTGCCGGTATCAACCGTCCCGACGTGCTGCAGCGCGCTGGCGCCTATCCGGCGCCGCCCGGTGCCTCGGATTTGCCCGGCCTGGAAGTGGCCGGCACCATCGCCGCCTTGGGCGAGGGCGTCACCGCCTGGGCCGTGGGCGATGCGGTCTGCGCCCTGGCGGCGGGCGGCGGCTATGCTCAATACGTGGCGGTGGATGCGCGCCATTGCTTGGCCGTGCCCAAGGGCCTGGACATGGTCCAGGCGGCGGCCCTGCCTGAAACCGCCTTCACCGTGTGGCACAATGTGTTCGAGCGCGGCCAGTTGAAGGCCGGCGAGCGTGTGCTGATCCATGGCGGCGCGGGCGGCATCGGCACCACGGCGATCCAGATGGCCAAGGGCCTGGGCGCCACCGTATTCACCACCGCCGGCGGTGGTGCCAAGTGCAAGGCGTGCGTGGAGTTGGGCGCCGACCGCGCCATCGACTACACCACCGAAGATTTTGTCGAAGTCATCAAGGCCGAGACCAAGGGTGGCGTGAACGTCATTTTGGACATGATCGGCGGCGATTATATCGCCCGCAACGTGCGTGCCTTGGCTGCCGATGGTCGGCTGGTATCCATCGCCTTCCTCAAGGGCTCCACCGCTGAAATCAACTTCATGCCGGTGATGCTGAAGCGGTTGACCCTGACCGGCTCGACCCTGCGGCCGCAATCGGACGATGCCAAGGCCCGCATGGCCGCGTCGTTGCGGGAAAAAGTGTGGCCGCTGGTGGAGTCAGGTAAGATCCGTCCGGTGGTCCATGCTACATTCCCATTGGCGGACGCTGCCCAAGCCCATCGGCTCATGGAAGCCAATACCCATATTGGCAAGATCGTGCTGGTGGTTCCCTAAGCGCTGGCTTTTTCCAACGAGTATGCGACTTTACCCCAAGGGTTTGACCCCGGGGTGGTCGTCCCATATAACTACCGGCGCATTCCGAAGGTTGCCGCCGCCGGCACC